>JAYTTD010000183.1:0-12613 GCA_043745235.1 Nitrospira sp.
GCTGGCCGCGTTCCCGAATTTCTCGACGAAGTAGGGGAGCATGGTGTCCAATACGCGTGGATCCATCGGGGTCGTAGAATGGTTATCCAAGAAAATCGGCAGTTTCATCGTTCAACTCCTTGTGCCGTGGGAGACTGAATCGTAATGAGGGGTGTGCCACCCATCATGTCTTGCAGGGTCATGTTATTGAGCAACTGGGCGATGCTGTCTTGGACTTTCAAGAGCGGTGTGCGGATATGGCAATTATCCCGCTGCATGCAGAACTCTCCATCCTTCTCGTGCGAACAATCGGTAATGCCCAATGGGCCCTCGATGCTTTCGAGAATCTGCGCGATCGTAATCTGGTGCGCGCGTCGGGCCAGCACATAGCCGCCTTTGGGACCATTATGACTCTCGATCAGTGCGTTCTTGGCAAGGGTTTGGAGCACTTTGGCCAGCAGCTCGAGGGGGATGTTATATTCCTCCGCGATCTCTTTTGTATTCACCACGCGCCCAGGCGTCACGTCGCCGAACTGGACAGCAGCGATGTGCTGAAGGGCCATGAGGGCATAATCTGCTTTTTTCGAAATCTTCAACATTGCTATTGCCGATCTCCAGGGTCGGAGACTATAATGATCTCCGATCAATAAGGTCGGACTAAGAATAGCACGCAGGTTTCTGAACTGTCAACAGCGGGAAGTAAGACTAAAACAGGCTGAGAAAGGAACCGGTAGTATGGGTGGGACCAATCCCTATATTGAAAAAGCTGACTACGAGCTTCCTCAGCGAGCCTATAGTGTCACATTTATCGCTCCTCACGGTGTGGTGACGAAGGTTGAGGTCGATCCAGCCAAGATTCCCTATGGCCCGACAGGGCTTCCAGGGAGTCTCCTGGATATAGCAATGGGCAATGGGGTTGCGTTAGAGCACGTGTGTGGGGGTGTCTGTGCCTGTTCGACCTGTCACGTCATCGTAAAACAAGGTCTTGAGAGCTGTAGTGAAGGTACAGACGATGAATTTGACCAGCTGGAAGAAGCACCGATGACCACGTTGCAATCACGGCTCGGTTGCCAATGTGTGCCGAACGGGACGAAAGACATTGTTGTTGAGATTCCGGCGGTGAATAAAAACCTCGTCAAAGAGGGGCACTGAGCGAAGCCGGTCATTGGCCAAAGATCATTCGTCTATCGCACGTGAACACACACAGAGCTCTGTCTTCTCAGCGACTGCTGACCATTGACACGTCTCAGTCATAGGTCTCGGTTTTCACTTCTTTTCGGTCGTACCCTGCATCGACGAAGTAGGCGCGTAACGGGCGCACAAAGGCTTTTGTCCCGCACAGCATCGGGAGTACTTTAGGCGCGTTGTCGATCAAGGGGCGGACCATCGAGAGCGTGAGGTCGACACCTTGCTGTTCACCGCCGGCAGCGACCAGGGGTAAATAGCGGAATCCAGAATTGGTCACGGCCAGCGTCAGTAATTCCTGATGAAAGAGGAGTTCGTTTTCTGCAGGAGCCACCGCGATCAATAAGACAGAGCTGGTCTGTCGCTGGGCATAGAGCTGCTTCAATATACAGCGTATGGGGACGAGACCGGTATAGCGAGCGATGAACAACAGTTCCCGGTCGAGCGGCTCAGGGACGGTGAAGTTCCCGTAGGGTCCTGACAGGTGCACGTCGTCGCCAGGTTTGAGTTGGTAGAGAAAACCGGATCCCAAGCCTCCGACCACGCGGTCAAGCACCAGGGTAAGCTCGCCGGATATTGTTTCTGGGGAAACCATCGAATAGGGACGGTTGAGTGGAGGTTTCGCGCTGACAGGCAGCTTCAGAGACACCCACTGACCAGGTTGGAAGGAGATATTCTGCATCTGAGGGAGCAGGACCAGCTGACGAACGTGAGGCGTGAGGTCGGTGACCGAGAGGACCGTGGCTTGCTGGGTGAATTCTGTCATGACGATCTCCTGATAGATCTCATATCGAAGAGTGGCCCGGAAGGAAGGACAGCGGATTCTGTACAAGACTTTTCGCTGCATGCTATAGATACCGGCCCTTTCTACACAGATACAGGATGAAGTCATGAGTCAGGTCAGAGTCAGGTTTGCGCCAAGTCCAACTGGCCTCCTTCACATCGGTGGAGTCCGCACAGCCCTGTTCAACTGGCTTTTTGCTCGCCAGCAGAAGGGCGTCTTCATCCTCCGTATCGAAGATACCGATCAGAGCCGTTCCACCGACGAATCAATCCAGGCCATCATCGAAGGAATGCAGTGGGTTGGGCTCGATTGGGACGAGGGCCCTTTCCGTCAAACCGAGCGCATAGACCTCTATCGCAGCCATGCGATGGCGTTGTTGAGTAAAGGCGAGGCCTACTGGTGTGTCTGCAAAGCGGAAGAGCTCGACGCGCGGCGTAAGGTAGCCGAGGCCAAGGGGCTGTCGCCGAAATACGATGGCCGTTGTCGTGATCGTGCCCTCACAAATCAGGCCGGCGATGGAGCTCTGCGTTTTAAGGCTCCGCAAGAGGGTGAGATTGTAGTCGACGATCTCATCAAGGGCAAAGTCGTCTTCGATAACATTGTGCAAGACGATCTGATCATTCTTCGATCGAACGGCTATCCAACGTACAATTTTTCAGTGGTGGTTGATGATGCGATGATGAACATTTCCCACGTGGTGCGAGGAGACGATCACCTGACTAACACGCCGCGGCAGATCCCAATTTTCCAAGCCCTTGGATTTCCAGTCCCTCAGTTCGGGCATTTACCAATGATTCTGGGTTCGGACAAAACCCGCCTTTCGAAGCGGCACGGCGCCACCTCGATCATGGCCTACAAAGACATGGGCTACCTGCCCGATGCCATGGTGAATTATCTGGTCCGGCTCGGCTGGTCGCATGGTGATCAAGAACTCTTTACCAGGCAGGAGCTGATTGAGAAATTTTCGTGGAAGAATGTGCAATCCTCGGCTGCCGTCTTCAATCCGGACAAGCTGCTATGGCTGAACGCCGAATACATCAAGGCGAGCCCCCCCAACCAGGTGGCTCAGGCGCTCGTGCCTCTATTAGAAGTGGCGGGATTGAAGGACGAAGTCGCCGCTGTTTCGGCCGATTGGCTCGTACAGCTGGTTGTGTTGGTCAAAGAACGAGCGAAAACACTCGTGGAGATGGTCGATTGGGTCAGACCGTATTTTGGGCAGGCCGTGACATGCGACGAAGAGGCGGCGAAGAAGTTCTTGACGCCGGCCATCGTGCCCATCCTCGGTAAGTTGCTCATGCGCTTCGAGGCGTACCCTACCTTCTTAAAGCAGCAATGGGAAGAGGCCTTCAAGCAGCTGGTTGAAGAGGAGGGGGTGAAGATGGGCCAGCTCGCTCAGCCGGTTCGCGTCGTGCTCACCGGTCGTACAGCCAGCCCTGGGCTGTTCGAGGTCATGGGCGTGCTTGGAAGAGAGAGAACGTTGCTCCGGCTTCAAGCCGGTATTGAGCGCGCCAAATCCGGCCAGGCTTGACTGAGCGAGCGGTCGTATATTAGGTTGAGCGCTGGTTGGGGGATCGTCTAGCGGTAGGACGTCAGTCTCTGGATCTGACTACCTAGGTTCGATTCCTAGTCCCCCAGCCAATTTCCTCTGAAGGAATGTCAGACACTTGCGAGCCTGTCACGGAAGTGGCGGGCTCGTGGTGTTTTGAGTTGGTCACGGTTTCGGTCACGGTTCGAGGGAGACTTCCTCGGTTCACCGCCTCCCGAAGATGTCCGGGGGTCAGGTGTGAGTACCGAAGAGTCGTCTGAATGTCTCGATGGCCGAGGATCTCTTTTACCGATACCAAATCCACTCCGGCCATGACCCTTCGGCTGGCCGCTGTGTGCCTCAGGGTGTGCCAGCACGCTCCGAGAATGCCTACTTTCTGCAAAGTTGGTTTGAATATATGATTCACGAAACTTTGAGCGTTCCAATGCTTCAGAGGATTCTTAGAGCTGGGAAATACCCACGGAGACCGAACGAAGGAGTCGAATGACCGCAGAATGGCCTTTGCGCCCTCGCTGAGGGGCACGTGTCTGGTTTTTCCGCCCTTGGGGAATGGAATCGTGATGATTCCTGTTTCGAGGTCTAGCTGATCCCATCTAAGCTGGAATTGCTCCTCCCGTCTCAATCCGGTCTCGATGGCGAAAGCAACGAGCTTCCAATCTTTGGGAGACATGATCTTCTCAATCGTCGTTAGTTCGCCATCTGTCAGGAACCGTGTCCTTCTCTCCTCCGGTAAGAACTTGATGGCAGAGACAGGATTCCTTGTCAGTTTTTCGTCTTTGACAGCGAGCATGAGCACGTGCCGGAGAAAGGAGAAATGCCTGTTGATTGTGGCATCAGCCCAAACTCGCTGTGATTTCTTTTCACCTTTCTTCATCTTGGCTCGCATCTTGGCCTGAATCCGCCTGAGTTCATCTACCGTGACCTGTGAGAGTAGCCGTTTGCCCAAAAGAAAGGACCACCGGCGACCATAGCGGGTTTCATTCTCAACGCCTCGGTTCGTACACCCGTCCAAGTAGCGAGTGATCCAGGCCCGTACGGTAATTTCCTTGGGCTGTCGGAATTGGTCAGGAAAATATTTTCCCTCTCGAATATCCGCCTTCAGCCTCCCATAGAGCGTTCTCGCTTGGCTCTTGGTATCACAGCAAAACTAGCGCTCCCGCCCGTTTACATACAGTCTTACCCACCAGCCCTTCCGACCTTTGCGTTGGGTAATCCCGCGATCTATCCCTCCTCTGCGTGCCATCTACGCACCTCCTTTTAAAATATGGACTCGTTCAGTCCTTGCTGTGGTTGTTCTCGGGAGTGTCTTTGTTATCACTGTCTCGCACGCGTTGGGCTTGTCGTGCCCGGAAGCGCTGGACCTTCGCCGCATTTTGACATTGGTTGGAACAAAACTGCGTGCGGGAACGGTCCGCGACGAACACCTTGTGACAGCGGGGGCACGTGAGGATCTGCCCCCGCCCCTGAATATCGAACAGCACCATGAGATACATCGCGGCTTCCAGCGTCCCCACCTCCCAGATGGTGACCCACTGATCCTTCAGCACATCCCACACCGGCCTGGGTCGGATCATGGACAGACGTGAGGCCATGGCGAACGAGGCGCGGTTGCGGATCTCTTTCAGTGATAGATGGCTGACGCCCACGTCGTCGTGAGGCACCGAAGGGGTGACGGAATGTTGCCCGCTCACACGTTGCGTCAACTCGATCGCTTCCACGAGTTCCCACCGTGCGCGGCGGAATTCCTCCAGGGTCATGGGCGTACAGAGCGTCTGATTCGGTCGTGCCCCCGCACTGGCCCGATAGAGATGCGCCTTTGCAGCGGCCTCCCTCGACTGCTGGGGGGACCGATCCGCGGCGAGCAGGGGAAACAGGGGGCCGGATTCGGCGGCCCACTGCGCCCAGCTGACATTCTGAAAATTCCCGAGCACCCCGAACCGCTCACAGAATCGCGCCACCGCGTGAATGTCCTCATCATCCACGTCGAGGAAGAGATAGGGCAATGAGCGTTGCTCGCGGGTCGCCGTTTCGATGGGGGAATACCAGTCAAAGGGATTGTAGGGCACGAAGGGAGACACCGGGACGAGGCGCGTCCCTTCAATGCGGATGCCACTGCGCCACCAGACTGAGGCTTGAGCAGGAAAGCGAGACAGCATGGAGTAACCGATATGTAACCTTGAAACGTCTATTAATAGTTACTAGAGTGACATCATGAGGCAGGGCGGTCGTGAATGTCAATTATCCAATGCGAGGGACGACGATGAACAAGACCAGTGACCAGCTACTCACGGTGTTTGAAGCCGCTGCGCGGACCGGACGGAAGGTGTCCACGTGGCGGCGGGATATCCTCTTACGACGTATCCCATATGTAAAGATTGGACGCTCGGTGCGCATTCCTACCGAGGTGGTCGAACGCCTTATTCGTGAGGGGTGGCAGGATGCCATCACGCCGAGAGACGTACTGAAGTAAGCAAAGCCATCACGATGGGAGGTGCCGCCATGTCCCACTCTCAACAGCAGGAGCGCAGAGACCAGCACGATGGCAGCGATGCGCGGGATGGCGCCAGCCACCCGCGCGCGGCTGCCGGCCCCCCGGCAGCCCCTAAACTTGACAGGAGGACATTTCTCGGCGATCTCACCCAATCACACATCACACCACTACCAGAAAGTAATGTCTGGTCGATCAAGATCCACGATTTTGGGAAGCCGTGGGTCGAAATGTCCTGGGGCAAAGTTGAAGCCTGTCCTGGGAAAAAAGGAGAAAAGGGACGCTCACGGAATCGGGAGCACAACGAGGCGCGCGCGCGAAGCCGGGCCAAGGGAGAGATCCGAAGGAAATGCTTGACGATTGGAGCTGATCATCTCGTGACCCTGACGTACCGAGCGAATGTGGACAATAGGGAGCGCGTCTTACATGATCTGGAGCGGTTACGGCGGGCTCTTTCACGGGCGGGGTGTTCGATGGCCTATGGTGGTGGTACTAGAACGTCAACAGCGTGGGGCATTGCATCCGCATATCGCCGTGAGAGGCTTTCAGGATGTTCGGCTGTTGTGACGGTGCTGGTACAAGATCGTGGGGCAGGGACAAGGGCAGGTCAACGTCAGAGGACCACGGCCAGGCAGTTCACCGGTCAAGTTGGCTCGCTATCTCTCAAAATACCTCAGCAAGGATCTGGACCGCCTCCCCCGTGAGTTTGAGGAGCATCGGTACTTCTGCTCGTCAGGGATCGCCGTGCCGACCGAACGCTTTCAGCTTGTGCTGACGCGTCACGCGAGAGACGTGGTGTCGAAACTCTTCTTTCTCATGTTCAAGGACACCCTCCGTCGGATCGGGGAGTATTGCACGGTCAAGCACTGGATCGGAGGGGCCGGGACGTTCGGCTGGATATCCGGCTTCGAGGACCCGACCAGCCACTGGAGCAGGAGCACAGCATACCCTCCGCAAGCATCGGTGTAGGGGGGCTGGAGTGGTGGTGCATCCTGCCTCGGTGTAACAGCTATCCCCCCACCCAAACAAGGGGATTGCTTCATTCCTAGTATGAGGCCGATGGACGGTTGCACACCGTGACCTTCAAGGCGCGGTATGCTCCCTCCATCGACCTCAATCCATGAACTCGCTACGCTTCCGTTCAAGTACAAACCGCGACTGCCAGCAGGAAGACAAACGAATTATTTCCTCCCTCTCTTTCGGCACTCCCACGGCGGCACCTGCTTCATCATGAATAGACCGCCCCGACTGCTGCACCGTGAGTTAGAACGCTTCGCGCCTCAGCCATCGCCAAAATCGCACATGCCGGAGTGTGAAGCAATTAACTCGGCCCAGCAGTCGTGCCCGTGAAGCTGAACAACCTTTGACATACATCGATTCTCCAGTCGGGCGTTTTAACGTACGGGTAAGCTGCGGGGGCGTCTTCGCACCTACGCTTGCGCTGATATTTGAACGGTAGTAACCGTCAGCTTCACCCGCCGGTTAGGCGTCTTTGGGTTTTGTCCCGTAGAACGTACTTAGGATTGATAGCAGTCGCTGAATAGTAACTTCGACTGAAGGCTGGCATTCGAGATAGCCCGCCTTATTGGTAAGTCCGACGTCGAACGAGGCGATTGTCTTCGAGCCACCAATCTTTCCACCAGGGTGAGGAGTAGGGGCTATTACAAATTCCAAATCTTCAAGCTTGCGGATTTCCCGTGAAACGAGTTCGCGCCTTGACTCTTCAGGTTGAGTCTTATCTAAAGAGATTTTTAGATTTAGCCTTCCACCGTAATTAATCTCCATATAGAGAGGGTCACGCTTCCATCCAAAGTTGAGAATAGTGTCTGGCCCAGTTCCATGCGTGTAACAGGTCATGTCAACATCAATATCGGCGTTAGCCAATTGTGGCTTTAGCATTTCTGCCAACTGGCCCATAAGATAGATGTTCCATGTCCCTGAACGATAGTCCCCAACACGAGACATGTCTGCCAAGAGCACATTCTCCTGCAGTTCAATTTCTCGTTTAATTTCTTCGATCCAGTCCTTTATTACGTTGTCGGGTGAATTGATTGCTTGAAGCGCTTTGAGAAACTGACGGATACGAACCCAGGTTAAGCGATCGCTGCGGGGAGGGTGGTAATACTCACCTTTCCCCAGAGTAACGAAGAAGTGAGCTTCACAGGCCGGCCATGCTGAAGTATATCGGACTGTCTGGTAGCTTTCCTGCGATGTCCCACTTTCGTAGTCATCGACCTTGACTTCAAATAGTATCTTCGGAACTTCCTTCCCCTCCTTGTCACGGGTGAGCACTGCAAGATCAACGGAATTCCATTCCCTGCGCGGGATAGGTCCGGATGGAACTGAAGCACCAAGAGAATGCAGGAAGGATTCGAACGGTTCACGATTCCCCTCTCGATGCAGTTCACATAGGTAACTGATCATGCCGGTGTGAACCTTCCCAAGTGAATAGCCGAGCGACCGAATGAGATTTGCCACAATCTCTCTCCTTTTCGTCTAACTAATAAGTGAGCTGCGGGGGCTAAATCGTTCAGTGGCGGCCTATCCCTACTTGGTCAGGTCGTGGAACGGCCCCGCATTGTACGTGACGGCGCATTGCACAGGGAAGCGACGGTAGGGACGAATCGAGAAGGGCATGAGAGCCTCGCAGGGAGGCCGATTGTAGGAGAGTTGAGAAGGAAGCCGCAAGAGCAAGGTGGGGAAATGATCGTATTAGGAATCTGCAGTGGGAGGAACACCAAATCCGTAACTAGGGAGTTTCCCAGGTCCACAAGAGTCGGCGCTTTCGTATACTTAGCATATAAATGGCTCGCTGGGTTCAGCACATCGCCGCGTTGCTGGTCTCTGTCTGCCGCGTACAGGAACATGAAAGAGGTGACGCATGGCTCGTGGAAATCTGTTCGCTCAGACCACCGGTGAGGCGCCTGCCGCTCTGATGGACAAGACGTTCATCGCGCCGACGCTGCTCCCCGTCTGTTGTGTCTGCAAACTCATTCGAGACAAGACCGGACCCTCCCCTGATCGTGAACGTTGGATCACGCTACGGGCGTATCAAAAGACACATGGCCTGAATCCGACTCATGTCCCTCTCACTCATACCTACTGTCCAAATTGTTTTACACAAGCCATGGGCACAGTGAGACGGTCCCTTGGAGAGAGCTGCCGCTTCTCGCCTATATCAGAGCCGCAACACCGTGCAAAAGGAGAGATCATGACGTCACAACCCACTGAGCTCATCTCACGCATCCAATGGTGCCGGCTCCAACAACTCCACTCGGTCACGCCGGATGAACGTGCGGGCTGGCGAGCAGAAGAAGCCGGCCTCGTGGATGCCTTGGGCAGCCGAGATCGGATAGACTTTATGCGAAAAGAGTACCGGTCTCAATTTACGCGCTATCGATGCGGTCTGGAGGATGGGCAAGCCATCCTCCGCCTCAGCACTTCAACTCCCTGTGACAAAACACGTATGGAGGGGGAGAGTTCGGACACGCTCACGACCCAGGTGAACCGCCGTCGCTCACAAGCCCCTCGGCCAATGTACGACGCGTTTCAACGCTGACCTACTTGCGCTGTGGTGTTGTGGCGTTGTATCGACTGTGGCGACTACGTGGATTGCTCCATCCTAGCCCATACCGGTATCCTCGCTCACCATAGCGCTCATGAGGAATAACGCTGTCCTCCTACAGCATCTGTCGCCGGCGATCATCCACTGCCGCATGGCTGTGATCGAAGATCCGAACAACAATTACATCACGGGTCACGGGTCACGGGCCACAATCGGCACAGACAAGGATACTGCCCGTTAGCCAACCGTGATCGTTTTACCTGCCACTCCTGCTCCTTACAGTCGCTGGTCGAAGGGATCTGATTTCTTTGGGAAGTCGTGAGCCAAAGACTTTAAACGACCTGTCCAGATTTAAGTGGGCAGTGCAAGGATGTCGAGAAAGACTATCTGCGCTGTTTCCTCCACTCCCCGGTGGTACGGGATGCGGGTCCACCCACAGCCCTCGTTGTCCGTTCCTTGCTTCTACCTCTAGGCTCTCTAGCTCCTTGTTCCCCGGCGCATACTTCCGATACCACCAGCACCAGCCGTCTTTGACCAGCGTGTGATTGACGTTCCTGCCATCCGGCAAGCGGACATCGGCAAGGGTGCGCTTATACTTGTCGTGGCCGTGTGTCTGAAGCGTCACGTCCTTGCCGAAAGCTAAGGATGAGGCGGCTTGCTTGGCTCGCTGACCGTAGGCTTGGCCTTTCTCAGGGCAGTCGATGCCGCTGAGCCTTATCCGTTCAGGGTGTTGGTTGTGCAAAACTTCTATGGTGTCATTGTCGAGGCGGCGACTAGGGCAAGGACCCAAACAAGCGGGACGAAAACAACGAATCCCATGACGGCAAGCAGTGAGTAGGCTCCGACAAGCGCGCGTAGAGTGGTCATGATGACACCTCCTTGCAATTCAGCCTATGCACATCCGTTCTGTGAGAAGAATATCGGCAAGTGGCGTCTAGCGAAAGACCAGAAGGAAGTACTTCGGAGGAGGGGGCAGAACGACTAACAAGCGGGACAAGGAGCAAGCGGAAGACGAAGGTAGGACAAGAGAATAACGAGGACCGATAGAAAGGCGGTGGTGGCTATCTCATTATGGAATCCCACGAGTGCGGATCACGAGAAGTCATCCGTGCCAGCTAAAATGCTAATTTCCATGGATCTTTGCCCACGGTGATAAAGTGATTAAGACGAGCGCGATGCTTCTCGTCCACCGTAACAAACTCGATACCGAACCGGAAGCCCAGGGCCCAGTGTACAACCGCCAATGACACACACATGGATAGATTAGTATCAGGCAGGAAGAGGCGCAGTTGGAGATGATCTCCCGCTTTGATGAGTATGGGGGCTTCCACTAAACAGCCACTGTCTGACACGTTGAGGACTCGTCCCTCACCGGTCTGTATGCCGTTCGCAACGATGATGGAACATTAAGCGCGATACGCTCACTCGACTGAGTTTCTATGACGTTCCCCTGGTACGTAGCCATGGTATGACCTCCATTCGCCAACCGCACTGCTAGTAGTGACTACTCAAGATGCTACGCTGCGCATGACAGGCTTTCATCTTCTGATGAAAGCCTATGCTCGGTGAACCGCTGGCAACAGACCTGAAGGAGTTACCTCCGAAGGGGGGACTGAACGATTAACAAGTGGGACAAGGAGCAAGCGGAAGGCGATGGTGGGACGGGAGGATGACGAGGACCGCTAGAGCAGGCTCCCCGTTATTTCATGTTTCGCCACTCCCACGGCGGCACCGGGTGCGGATCAGCCCATAGTCCCCGCTTACCTGCGCGTGCGTCAGATTCTAACTGCTCTAACGTCGTATTTCCCGGCGCATACTTCAGATACCACCAACACCAGCCGTCTTTGACCAATCACCACAGTGCGGCTGTATATCAATATCTGACTGGACAGAGTCGTCTTTTCTTTAAACTGAGCAATTGTGTACAGCTTGCTATTTGTCCTCTAGGCATACTGCCCTTCACATTCGCCGTCTATATCAGACTTGAAGGAGACGACATCGTGATATGCCGAATGGCTAGGTTTTGTCCCCGAACCTCCCCCTCATTGATCTCGTCTTCTCCTGTGAATGTGGCTCAGTGGCGTTAGAGGTGTGCGGCACCTCTAACGCCCTGTGGCCGCACCTATGTCTGATCTTCGCCCAATGGTGAAGGAGACGCCCTGCGAACGCACAGTGTCGTGCAGGCGTAGGAAAACGTTGCGATTGGGAACCACAATGTGGTGCAGGTGATTCGGGAACTCGGTTTGTTCTCAGAAGAGGCTCGACACCGAAAGGTGTCGGGCCTTTTTCTTGTCCAGAAAGTGCTTGGGCTGGGAAGAACTATGGGGTAAGGCGGCACAGAGTGCGGGTATCGTGGAGTGCGCGTCGCCTGGTCACCAAGCATTTACGAACCAGCGCGTCGATCACATCAGTCAGGGTCGGCGACCGCACATCCAATCCGGCGGCAGTGTCTTTCATATTGACATCGACATGCCGTTGCAGATAGAGCACCACGCCTGCTTGGAGTGGCGTCACACCGATCGACTCCAATCGTCGTCGGAAATCACCGTGCACCCGCAGCACCACTTCCAGCAGGGTCGGCTTGTCCTGACTCTCCTCCTTGTCACCTGGCATACTCAACGGCTGGCGCGAAACCAATTTGACTTTCGGCATGGGGCTCGTGACTGGTACGTGTGGAGCGGTGGAGTTAGGACTATGCCGTGACGCCGCCCACGTTGCCCACCGCGTTCGACCCGGCAAGTGGCTGGTCAACCGACTCACCGATCTTCGTGATCTCAAGGCCAATGATGCGGTGTGGTTGCCCGCTCACTTGCCCGGAAAGCGTGAAGACTGGAGGCGTGGCTAGGCCGCTTAATATCAGCTGATAGAATCGGAGAAGACCGAGCACGGCGTTGGGCTTTCCTGAGAAATTGTCCAGGTCAACGGTGGCATTGACCATATTGTTGTCGGCGACTCGGTAGGTCCCTTTATAGAGGGCGGTTTCAAGTTCCAAGTGCAACGGGTGAATGATGACGCAACTGTGTGAAGACCTCCAGCGGCGTGGCGAAGTCGAGACACTTGCGTGGG
>JAYTTD010000184.1:0-12513 GCA_043745235.1 Nitrospira sp.
CTCGATTTTCATCACACGATGGATGAGTACTTTAAGGCGAAGTTACGACTGTTTGCCGGATTGGCTGGAGGGCAGAAGGCAGGAAAGCGCGCCCTCGTCAATCTGGACGATCCCCGTGGGAACGCGATCCGAGTAGCGTGTCCTGTGCCGGTCTGGGGTTATGCCATTCAGAACCAGGCCGATCTCAAGGCAGAACGAGTGCGCCTTTCGCTTACCGGTACCACCTTTACTGCGGTGACACCTATGGGAACGTTTACCGTCGAAAGCCGATTGGTTGGGGAGCACAACGTCTACAACTTGTTGGGGGCGATTGGGGTGGCGCTGCACGACGGGGCGACGTCCGATCAGATCTGCGAAGCGGCCACCCATATCACCAATGTCCCAGGTCGCTTCGAGAGGGTCTCTTCCGGGCAAGACTTTACCGTTGTCGTCGATTATGCCCATACGGAAGACGCGCTTCTCCGGCTGCTGACGGCAGCCCAAACGTTGAAGACCGGGCGGATCATTACCGTGTTCGGCTGCGGCGGCGATCGGGATCGGGGAAAGCGGCCCAAGATGGGTCGCACTGCTGTGGAATACAGTGATGTGGTGGTCTTGACGTCCGATAACCCTCGGACCGAGGACCCGATGGCCATCCTCCGTGAAGTAGAGGTCGGCGTGCGGGATGCGCTGGAGCGTCGCAATCATGTGCAGTATCACTTGGTGCCGGACCGCCGTGAGGCGATCGGCGCCGCCATCCGCGAGGCACACCGAGGCGATATGGTGCTCATTGCCGGTAAGGGGCATGAAGATTATCAAATCATCGGCACCAAGAAGTTTCATTTTGACGATCGTGAGGCGGCTCGCGAGGCGATTCAACAATTGCGGGATTGCGCGTGAAAGTCCAAGCCACGGTCGGGATCGTGCAGGGTGAGGAATCGATGGGGCTCTTTACGGTCGACGAGTTACGAGAAGTCATCAGCGTGAAAGTGCTCGCGGGACAGGGCTCGTTATCAGGGAAGCACCGGATCAGACAGATCAGCACGGATTCCCGATCGGTACGCCGCGGTGATCTCTTTGTGGCACTCAGGGGCGATCGGTACGACGGGCATGAGTTTGTGCCAGCCGTACTCGCTCAGGGCGCAGTGGGGGCCATCGTTCACGATGAATACCGCCTTCCTCCAAGCTCTGCCGCGGTACGCCGGATCGACGACCGATCTGCGCCCTTTCTCTTCGGCGTGCGTGATCCTCTGTTTGCCTACCAACAATTGGCAACCCATCATCGCAGTCGGTTCCATATCCCCGTCGTGGCAGTGACCGGGAGCAACGGTAAAACGACGACGAAAGATATGGTGGCGGCGGTATTGGCCCAGCGGTGGCCGGTGTTGAAGACCGAGGGGAATTTCAACAATCGGATCGGCGTGCCGGCTACCCTCTTTCGGCTCACGGCTCGCTATCAAGCGGCGGTCATTGAGATGGGGGTGGATCAGCAAGGGCAGACGACCAGGCTCTGCGAGATTGTGAGGCCCACGATCGGCTTGATCACCAATATTGGCCCCGATCATCTCGAGTTTTTCGGAAGCATGGAAGGATCGGCACAGGCCAAGGCCGAATTGTTGGACATGCTTTCGGTCGATGGCGCGGCGATTTTGAACGCAGACGATCCCTACTTTGACTACCTCGCTGCGCGTGCGCAATGTCGCGTCATGTCGTTCGGATTTTCGGAGATGGCCGATGTCCGTGCGAGCGGGGTCACGTCCGATGTTCGCCACGGCACGACCTTTCGCTTGCACCTTCCTGGAAAGAGCCGCCCCACGATGGTTCGAATCAAGGTGCATGGGACCCACAATGTCACCAATGCGCTCGCCGCGGCGGCGGTCGGTGCTGCATTGAATCTGTCCGGTTCGATGATTGCCCAAGGGCTGGGCCGATTCCGTCCTGCCGCGATGCGATCGCAGGTCGTGACCCATCACGGCGTCCACATCATCAACGATTGCTATAACGCCAACCCCGCTTCGATGAAAGCGGCGCTTCAATTGCTAGCTCAGTGGAGTCCTGCACGCGAACGGATTGCCGTGTTGGGAGACATGTTGGAGCTTGGCCCTGAGACCGGCCAAATGCATCGGGACGTCGGACAGTTTCTTGCCACACAGGGGCTGTCGAAGTTGATTGTTTGCGGGGTGTTGGGTCGGGACATTGCGGAAGGAGCCCGGAGGGGCGGGATGGTAGGTTCACAGATCGACGAAGTGGTCGATGCGGCTGTCGCGGCTGATCACCTCAAAAGGATCGTACGACAAGGTGATGTGGTGTTGGTGAAGGCCTCTCGCGGCATGAAAATGGAACAGGTCGTGCACGTCCTGACGGGGATGAGGGCAGTCATCAAGCGGGCATCGTAAGGAGTCGGTCAGGCAGACAGGCTCATTGTTAAGGTAAAGACGGCATGCTCTACAATTGGCTGTATCCGTTTCATACGGATTATTCGTTTCTGAACGTCTTTCGGTATTTGAGCTTCCGGATCATCTACGCGGCCGTCACGGCGTTCTTGATCGCCTTTGTGCTGGCCCCGCGGGTGATCAAGAAGTTGCAAGACCTGAAGTTGGGTCAGCAGATTCGCGACGACGGTCCTAAGCGCCACCTGGCGAAAAGCGGTACGCCCACCATGGGCGGGATTCTCATCCTCTTCGCCGTGGTCCTCTCGACGCTCCTCTGGGCAGACATCGCGAAGCCCTATGTCTGGCTTGTGCTCATCGCCATGTTGGGGTTCGGGGCGATTGGATTTGCCGATGACTATCTCAAGTTCAGCAAGGCCCAATCGAAGGGATTGTCGGCGGGGCAGAAGTTCACGGCACAAGTGGCGCTGGCCTTGGCGATTGCGTTGGCCCTCTATTTCCTGCCCGGCTATTCGACCAAGCTCAGTATCCCATTTTTCAAGAACTTCGTTCCCGATCTCGGTTGGTTCTACGTTGTCTTTGCCGTCGTGGTGATTGTCGGAAGTTCCAATGCTGTCAATCTGACCGATGGTCTCGATGGGTTAGCGATCGGACCGGTCATGATCACGGCTTTGGCCTATACGATTGTGGCCTATGTTGCCGGTCATCGACTCATGTCGGACTATCTGCTCATTCAGCACATCGAAGGCGCGGGTGAGCTCGCAGTGTTCACCGCAGCCATCCTGGGGGCGAGTCTGGGGTTTCTGTGGTTCAACACCTATCCGGCTTCCGTGTTCATGGGGGATGTGGGCTCGCTTCCGCTGGGAGCGGCGCTGGGCACGGTCGCGGTGATCAGCAAGCACGAGCTGCTGCTCCTGATGGTCGGTGGGGTGTTTGTGATTGAAGCGGTCTCAGTCATTTTTCAGGTGATCTCATTCAAGTCGCGTGGGAAACGCATTTTTCTCATGGCGCCGATCCACCATCACTTTGAGATGAAAGGGTGGGAGGAGCCGAAGGTCGTGGTGCGCTTGTGGATTATTGCCATCTTGTTGGCCTTGTTGAGTCTGAGCACCTTAAAGCTTCGATGATGACATGGTGGGAGAAGCGGCTGTGGAACTTTCGGGGGCACGTGTCACGGTGATGGGACTTGCCAGAAGCGGCGTGGCGGCTTGCCGGTTGCTTCAGGCGGCGGGAGCACGTGTCACGGTCGCCGATCGGAAGGAATCGGCTGAACTGACGGCGGTCCTCGGCGGCATCGACTGCGATCACGTCGGCGTGGCCGTCGGCGCGCGGTATGAATCGTCGCTCGATGAGGCGGACCTGGTGGTGATCAGCCCAGGAGTGCCCTATCGGCTCGCCCCACTCGAAGCAGTGCGTCGGCGTGGCGTGAGGGTGATCGGCGAATTGGAGTTGGCCTCGCAGTTCTTCCGGAGCCCACTTCTTGCGGTTACCGGTACCAATGGCAAGAGCACTACCGTGACGTTGATCGGCAAGTTTCTCGCCGAGAGCGGCAAGCGGGTGTTTGTCGGCGGCAATTTGGGCACCGCCTTGAGTGAAGCGGCGGTGGAAGACCTTCGCGCTAGCCAGGCAGGAAAGCTGAGTCCGTACGACTATCTCGTCGTGGAGGTCTCCAGTTTCCAACTGGAAACGATCGATCGATTCCATCCCTGGATCGCTGCCCTGCTCAACGTGACGGTCGATCACCAGGATCGTTATGAGTCGCTGGATGAATACATCGCGGCGAAACAACGGATTTTCGAGAATCAAACCGCGTCCGATTTCGCCCTGTTCAATCTTGACGATGACCGCGTGGCCGCGTTGCGACATCGCGTCCGTGCGAAACGCCTGGGGTTTACGTCTGCGTCGGCAATCAGCGCCGATATGTATGGGGGGGCCTACATCGAAGGCGACCGGATCGTGACGACGGTCACTGGTGTCAGGCAGGAGATTTGTCATCGAAGCGAAATCCGTATTATCGGCAACCACAACGTGGAGAACGTCATGGCGGCCACGACCTATGCCCTGCTGTGTGGCTGTCCTCTCGACACGATCCGTCGCGTTCTCACGACGTTTCCCGGACTCGAACATGCCCTTGAGGTCGTCCGCGAGCGTCGAGGGGTCCGGTTTGTGAATGATTCGAAGGGTACGAATGTCGATGCCACGCTCAAGGCGCTGGAGAGTATCGATCAACCGATTTGGCTCATTGCCGGCGGACGGGATAAGGGCGGCGATTTTTCGCGCCTCGCCCGGGCGGTCAGTCAGCGGGTCACGCGTGTGATTCTGATCGGAGAAGCAGCGTCGCTGCTGCGACAGGCTTGGGAGGGTGTCGCCACGATGACCGAGGCGGCCACCTTGCGGGATGCCGTTGATCTTGCGGCACAGGGGGCCTCGCCGGGTGACGTGGTGTTGTTGTCTCCGGCCTGTGCCAGCTTCGACATGTTTGCGGATTATCAAGACCGTGGCCGTCAATTCAAGGCATTGGTTCATGCCTTACCGGCCTGACGTGCAAGGCGAGGGAGGGGCGGTTCTGAGTAATGGCGCATCGATCAGCGGGGACTCTGGCGCTTCCATGGTCCCAGACCAGTCAACGATCAGGCAAGCAGCGGGTGGCGGCGGACCATACGTTGCTTGCGGTCACCATGATCCTGGCGTTGGTGGGACTCGTCATGGTGTTCAGTGCGAGCGCCATCGTCGCGGGCAACCGGTTTCAGGATTCTGGATTTTTTCTGAAACGGCAGATCGCATGGCTCGTGTTTGGCTTTCTGTTGATGCATCTCACGTCGCGCATCGATTACACGGTCTGGAAGAAGCTCTCCATCCCGTTGTTGATCTGCATGTTGGTGTTGCTTGTCATCGTGTTGGTGCCGTCGCTCGGTGTGGCAGCGAAGGGGGCGCGGCGATGGTTGCGGATGGGGATTTTTTCAGTTCAACCGGCGGAAATGGTCAAGCTTGTGGCGGTCATCTATCTGGCGGCGTATCTAGCCAAAAAAGGGGACAAGATTACGCTGTTTCGCGATGGGCTTCTGCCGGCCTTGATCGTGATCAGCCTGCTGAGCGGGCTGGTGCTGCTCGAGCCGGATCTTGGGACGGTTGTGGTGCTCGGACTGGTGACGGTCGGGATGTGTTTCCTCGCTGGGGCGCGCGTGTCTCATCTCTTGACCTTAGGCCTCTGCGCGATTCCGGTCGTGCTCGTGCTGGTTCTTGGTTCCAGTTATCGACGCCAACGGCTCATGACGTTTCTTGCTCCATGGAAGGATGCGTCGGACGCCGGGTTCCAAATTACGCAATCCTTCTTGGCCTTCGGCAGCGGCGGTCCGTTCGGGGTGGGATTGGGCGAGGGCAAACAGAAGCTCTACTTTCTCCCGGAGGCGCATACAGATTTTGTCCTGGCGCTGGTCGGCGAAGAACTGGGGCTCATCGGGACCGCCACCGTGACACTGCTGTTTGCATTTTTTGTGTGGCGGGGGTTTCAGATTGCCGCGCGTGCTCGGGTGCCGTTCGGCCGTTATCTGGGCATGGGCATTACCCTGTTGATCGGCGGCCAGGCGTTGGTGAATGCGGCGGTGGTGACCGGGCTCTTGCCGACGAAAGGACTGACCTTACCGTTCGTCAGCTACGGAGGATCGTCGCTGGTGATCAGTCTAATCGGGGTGGGGATTTTGCTCAGTATTTCTCGAGACCGGCATGCCGGCGGGTCCCGAGGTGGTGGGTCGGATCACGAATGACGATTGTCATTGCAGCAGGAGGAACCGGTGGCCATCTCTATCCGGCCGTGGCGTTGGCGAGAGAGTTTCTCCGGCGTGATTCTACGACCACGGTGCTCTTCGTAGGGACGGCGCGTGGACTTGAATCGAACGTGCTGGCCCATGAGGGATTCGACCTGGCCTTGATCAGTGCCAAGCCGGTGATGGGCAAGGGGCTGGTGGGGGCGGTGACAGGCTTGTGTGCGATGCCGGTCAGTTTGTGGCAGTGCGTGCGGATACTGAAAACGAGACGGGCAGATCTAGTCATCGGGGTCGGCGGGTATACGAGTCCTATGATGGTGCTCGCTGCAGCATTGATTGGGGTGATGCGCGTGATTCTTGAGCCGAATGCGAATCCCGGTATGGCCAATAAAGCGGTAGGGCCGTTCGCGCAACGAGTCTTTCTCGCATTCGAATCGGCAGCTGACTCGTTCGATCGTGCCAAGGTGCGTGTGGTGGGAACCCCGATTCGCAAGGCGTTCCTGGAGGGTATTCAGCAGAGGCAGGAGAAGTCTGGGCCGTTCCATCTCTTGATTTTCGGCGGGAGCCAGGGCGCGAAGGCGGTGAATACGGCGGTGATAGAAGGATTGCCTGAATTGATGACGCAATTGCCGCTTCTCACGGTGACCCACCAGACCGGTGAGTCCGACCACGCGCGGGTGGTCGAGGCCTATCGTCGTGCCAGCATTGAGTCACACGTCGTGCCGTTTCTCTATGACATGCCTGCGGCATTGCGGCAGGCAGATCTCGTGGTGGCGAGAGCCGGTGCCATGACGGTGGCCGAACTCACGGCCTGCGGGAAGCCGGCTATCCTCATTCCTCTGCCCACTGCCATCTACGACCATCAGATGCGGAACGCCAAGGTGATAGAGGAAGCCGGGGCCGCCGTGGTGCTTCCACAATCCACGCTCACGGGACCCCTGTTGGTTCGCACGGTGGCAACCATCCTCAGGGATCCGGAGCAATTGCGAGTCATGGGGGCGGCCAGTCTGTCGATGAGGCGAATCGATGCGGCCGAGGTGATCGTTCGTGAATGCTACCTACTCATGGGGGGCCATCATGATGTCAACCATTCTGTCGGAGCGGCAGGAGTCTAGTGGTATTGGGCAACGTGAATTGGGATCACCGTCGTATCCACCAGTTGGTGGAGTAAGGCACGCGCCGATGTTTCGCAAGACGCAACAGATTCACTTAGTCGGAATCGGGGGATCGGGGATGAGCGGTATCGCCGAGGTGCTGTTGACGATGGGGTACAAAGTGACGGGCTCGGACCTACAGGCTTCAGATACGACGCGGAGATTGGAAGAACTCGGCGGGCGCATCTTTATCGGCCATCAGGAGTCGAATGTGGGGGAGGCTCAAGTGGTGGTCATTTCCTCTGCCGTGTCGGCACAGAACCCCGAGGTCGTGGTGGCCAAAGCGAAGCAGATTCCCGTGATTCCTCGGGCCGAAATGTTGGCGGAGCTGATGCGGCTGAAATTCGGGGTCGCTATTGCTGGTGCCCACGGAAAGACCACGACGACGTCGATGGTGGCGAATGTGCTGGCGCAGGGCGGATTGGATCCGACGATGGTGATCGGGGGCAAAGTGAATGCGCTGGGGAGTCATGCCCGTCTTGGTCGAGGCGATCTTCTCGTGGCAGAAGCCGATGAAAGCGACGGGTCGTTTCTCCGTCTGTCTCCGACCATTGTTGCGGTCACGAATCTCGATCGGGAACATCTCGACCACTACGGCAGTATGGAGCGCATCAGCGAGTGCTTTCTCGAATTTATCAATAAGGTGCCGTTCTATGGGCTGGCCGTGTTGTGTGCCGATGATGATCGGCTCAGGGCGCTCTTCCCGAATATCGTGAAGCGCTATCAGACCTACGGGCTTAGTGAGCGTGAAGGTGTCACGCCGGACTTCTTCGCAACAGAGATCAACTTGAACCAATGGGGAGCTGAGTTTCGGGCACAGCATCGTGGGCGCAATCTGGGCCCGTTCCGTCTGGCAGTACCCGGTCGACACAATGTGTCCAATGCGCTCGTGGCGATTGCGATTGGGATCGAATTGGATGTGCCGGTGGATCTCATCAGGAAAGCGCTGGCGGCCTATGCCGGGGTAGAGCGTCGTTTTCATCTGCGAGGGGAAGCCAATGGGATTATGGTCGTGGACGATTACGGGCATCATCCAACGGAGATCAAGGCTACCTTGGCTGCGGCGAAGCAAGGGTGGAAGGAGCGGCGGTTAGTGGTGCTGTTTCAGCCGCACCGCTATACCAGAACGCGAGACTTGCTGGAGGATTTTGCGAAGGCATTCGACCAATCAGACCTGCTGTTCTTGGCGGATATCTATGCGGCAGGGGAGCCACCGATTCCTGGGGTGTCAGGAGCTAAGTTGGCCGACATTGTTCGTGCGGCCGGCCATCCGTCTGTGACCTTTGTGGAACAGAAGGACACGCTGGTGGATTACGTGCTGCCCCATCTGAAATCGGGAGACCTCGTCATTACGTTAGGGGCGGGGGATATTTGGAAGGCGGGGGTTGGGTTGTTGGCCCGATTGAACCCCACTGCATGATGTCATGAAGCGAGGGGGTCGACGTGTCACGAGAGGT
Organism: Nitrospira sp.; assembly: GCA_043745235.1. Classification (GTDB taxonomy): domain Bacteria; phylum Nitrospirota; class Nitrospiria; order Nitrospirales; family Nitrospiraceae; genus Palsa-1315. Next base: position 8,745 of record JAYTTD010000184.1, read on the forward strand.
GCGAACGTTCATGCGCCATTCACGCAGGCCGATGTGCGGGCTGCAGTGGCAGGACTCCGGGGATCTGTGTCCTTCCAGGCCCCATTGCGAGAGTACACCTCGTTCAAGATCGGAGGGCCGGCGGATGTCTTGGTTGAGCCGGCTGATATTGAGGATGTTTGTCTGGTGGTCCAGCAGGCGCGTGCGCGCAAGATTCCATTCTTCGTCCTGGGCGGGACGAATCTGCTCATCCGAGATGGGGGAATCCGCGGCATCGTGATCAGTTTGGCGCGGTTGCGGGGAATCACGGAAGAACCGGAGTCCGTCCTCTATGCCGAAGGGGGAGTCGGGATGCCGACCTTGATTGGCTATGCCATCCGCCACTCCCTTACGGGATTGGAATGGGCGGCGGGAATTCCCGGGACGGTGGCCGGCTGTGTGGTGATGAACGCCGGGACAAAGCTCGGAGAAATGAAGGATTCGGTCAAGGCCGTTCGCATGGTGAACATGAAAGGCCAGGTCGTGGCTGTGGATGCAGCCCAGGTGAAGTTCGAGTATCGCAGGGCCTTGCTGCCGCGCGGCATTGTCGTGGGGGTCTGGGTTCAACTGAGGCAAGGAGTCCGATCGGAGATTGAGCGAGTGGTCAAGGACTACCTCCACTATCGACGGGACACGCAGCCGCTCGCGATGGCGAGCGCGGGTTGTGTGTTCAAGAACCCTCCGGGCGATTCCGCAGGCCGATTGATCGAAGCAGCCGGCCTCAAGGGTGCGCGAGTCGGTGATGCGGAAGTATCGATGAAGCATGCCAACTTCGTGGTGAATCGGGGGCAGGCACGCGCGGCGGATGTAACGGCGCTGATTGGGAAGGTCCGCAGCGCGATTCGCCGTTTGACGGGTGTCCAGTTAGATCTTGAACTCAAAATCGTAGGAAAGACGTAGCAGTATGAGTGAGTCTCGTCCGATAGAGCGTCCCCTTCTGACCCGCGCCCGCATCGGGGTGTTGATGGGCGGGCAGTCGGCCGAGCGCGATGTGTCGCTACGGACAGGAGCCGCGGTGCATCAGTCGCTGGTCCGTCGTGGCTATCACGCGGTGGCCATCGATGTCGGACCGACGCTCGCTCAGGATTTACACGACCAGAAGATCGATCTGGTGTTTCTGGCGTTGCACGGACCAGGTGGGGAAGATGGCGCGATTCAAGGATTCCTGGAAACCCTGGGGATTCCCTACACCGGATCCGGTATCCAGGCCAGTGCGATCGGTATGCATAAAGTCACTACAAAAACTCTCTTGGCCTCCGCGCGCATTCCTGTGCCGGCTGGCAGGGTCGTGAAGCGCGGGGAGAAGATCTCACCTGCCACCGTGATGCGGGCGGCGAAATTGCGCTGGCCCGTCGTGGTGAAGCCTGCATCGCAAGGGTCCACGATCGGTGTCACCATCGTGCGGAAACTGTCGCAATGGCGTGAGGCTTTGGCCCTGGCTCATCGCTACGACATGGATGCAATGGTCGAAGCGTACATCCCGGGGCATGAGGTCACGGTGTCGATTATTGGGAGGCGCACGTCCTCTCCCCTGGTGTTGCCTGCCGTGGAAATTGTTGCGCCGGGCGGATTTTACGATTTTGCGGCGAAGTATGAAAAAAAGACCACGCGGTATCTCTGCCCTGCGCCCTTGACCACGGCGGTGACTCTGCAGATTCGGACGTTGGCGCTACGCACGTATGAAGTGTTGGGTTGTGAAGGTGCGGCCCGGGTCGATTTCCGCATTACCCCGCGTGGCCGTCCTGTGGTGTTGGAGATCAATACGGCGCCGGGCATGACTGAAACGAGTTTGCTGCCGCTGGCGGCGGCGCGGGCCGAGATTGACTATGACGAGCTGACCGAACGGATTCTTGAGTCCGCACTGGTGCGTGCAGTCCGCCTTGACCGTCCATCAGGGGAAGGGAGGATGCCGTGAAGATGTTGTTGCGGAAGCGAGCGGCGAGTGCAATCGGTCCTCGGCTGAACCAATGGAAGGGTGCGCGTGCCAGTCAGGTTGCAGACCAGCGGCAACAGGCGCGTCGGGAGGAGCGTGTGTCACGGGGCCGACGTGCACTGCGCGTGGGACAATGGATCGTCGGTCTTGCGGCGTTGGGTTGGGGTCTAACCATGGTCACACAAGAGACGGGGCCGATTCTTCAGAGCTGGCTGGAAATCCGTGAGGTAGAGGTTGACGGTATTCACCACGTGACGAAGCCGGAAGTGTTAGAGCGGCTTGTCTTGAAGCCCGGCATGGGGCTTCATCAGGTCAGTACAGCGTTTCTTGCCGAGCGAGTGCGGACACATGCCTGGATCAAGGAGGCGACGGTCGAACGCAGACCGCCGCATCTGCTGCATGTCACTGTAGTGGAACGTACGCCGGCGGCCATTATTCGGACGGGCGCGGATCATTGGTTGAGCGATGAGAGTGGATGCCTCCTGGCCAAGTTGGGCAGGCAGGATGACCAGACGTTGCCATTGTTGATCGGACTGGATCCTCAGGCTCTTCAGCGCGGCGAGGCTAGCATCCGCAATGCGGTTCAGTCCGGGGTCGTGCTGGCCAAGCTTATTGCCAATACCCTCGACGGGCGTGTTGAAATCAATCTCACGAATTCCTCGAATGTGGTGGCGTCAGCCGGTGGGGTGCGATTCCAATTTGGTGCCGATTCCCTGGTTGATCAGTGGGAACGGTTCCAGAAAGTGAAACCGTCATTCAAAACTGCTCCACTTGATGGTCGGACGCGCGAGGTGAGCGAGATCGATCTGCGCTATGACCACCGTGTCATTGTGCGAGAAAGGGCGTGAGGGCTGTGCCGAAGCGTGATCAGATTCTTGTGGGGTTGGACATCGGGACTACGAAGATCTGCGCCATCGTGTCGGAAGTCACCGATGAGGGGATGCTCAATATCATCGGGGTCGGATCCAGCCCGTCACGAGGGCTTCGCAAAGGCGTCGTAGTCGATATCGAGAGCACCGTGGAGTCGATCAAGAAGGCGGTCGAGGAAGCTGAGCTGATGGCGGCGGTCCAGATCAATTCCGTCTATACCGGTATCGCCGGCAGTCACATTTCCGCGGAGAACTGCAAGGGCGTCGTGGCGCTCAAAAAGGCAGAAGTCACGCGGGAAGATATCCAGCGTGCGATCGAGAGCGCACGGACTCTGGCGGTCATCCCCCATGAACGGCGGATTCTTCATGTGCTGCCTCGTGAATTCATGGTGGACGGGCAAGAGGGGGTTCGGGAGCCGTTGGGTTTGTCAGGAAACCGTCTCGAAGTCAACGTGCATGTGATTACCGGCGCCGTGACGTCAGCGCAGAACATCATCAAGTGTGTGAATCGCGCGGGGCTCGATGTCGTGGATATGGTGCTGCAGCCCTTGGCCTCCAGTGAGGCTGTCCTCAGTCAAGAAGAGCGAGACCTTGGGGTTGTCATGGTCGATCTCGGTGGTGGAACGACCGACCTTGCGATTTTCCTCGACGGGAGTATTCGGCACTCCGCGGTCCTGCCGATCGGTGGGCAGAACCTGACGAAGGATCTCGCAATCGGGTTGCTGACCTCTCAGACCGAAGCCGAGAAGATCAAGCTGCACCGCGGAATCGCCCGAACAGGATTGGTGCAGGGCCATGAAACGGTGGAGGTTCCATCGGTTGGGGACCGTCCAGCACGCACGTTTTCTCGCCGTGACATCGCCGAGATTCTTGAGCCGCGCGTCGAAGAAATATTCGAACTGGTTCGTCGGGAAATCACGCGCGCCGGCTACGAGGGCATGTTGGGGGC
>JAYTTD010000185.1:0-40790 GCA_043745235.1 Nitrospira sp.
CAGCAAGGCCGCAGGCGAGTCGAAACCGGAGGCGTACCCTCTGGGGTACGTTGAGGATTTCGAGGAACCGAGAACGAAGCTGGCGGGCTTTTTCAGCGTCCTGTAACGGTTAGGCCTTCAGAACCGCTAGCACATCATCCACGTGGCTGTCGACCTTGACTTTGCGAAAGATCGCCTTCAATTTACCGGCCTTGTCGATCACAAAGGTGCTGCGTTCGATGCCCCAATATTTTCTGCCGTACATACTTTTCTCTCTATAACAGCCATAGGCTTTCGAGACGGCGGCCTCTTCATCGCTCAGCAGCGTGAAGGGCAGGTCGAACTTCTTGATGAACTTCTGGTGAGATTCTTTGCCATCCAGGCTCACACCGAGAATCACGGCTCCCGCCTTCTTCATCGGGGTGGTGGCATCGCGAAAATCGCACGATTCCTTGGTACAACCAGGGGTATCGTCTTTGGGGTAAAAATAGAGCACCACCTGCTTACCCGTAAAATCTTTCAGGCTGACCTGTTCTCCCGATTGATCGGGGAGCGACAGGGAGGGAGCCTTGTCACCGATGTTGAGTTCCTTTGCCATGTCAGCGCATTCCTCTCTAGTTGCCTGTAATTATCGCGGCCCGCCACCAAGGCCTTGCCTGCCGGCCCCTGGTGGAATAAGTTGCTTTTTCTTTGGGGCTTCCGGGTCGCCGTAGGGACTGAGCGCGGGCGAATCCCAGATCACTTTGTCGCCCGGAGCCAAGTTGGCCGCTTCCATGAACTGTTGGCGCGCCTGCTCCGTATCGCCCAGGGCATGCAAGGCCAAGGCATAGTTATAGTGCGCGGGTCCCGATTGAGGAGCCGTGGCGACCGCTTGGGAAAAATAATTCTTCGCGTTGTCGAATTCCCTCGTTTGATAGGCCTGCGTCCCCTGTTCAGTCAGGACCACCGCTTGCGGCTTCACTCCAGACTCAAGCGCCAACGGAACCAGCGGCTTCGCCTTGCTCTTAGAACAGGCGACTGCCCCGACGAGCAAGAAGATCACGCCGAGCATGGCCAGATATTTCATCACGCCGCCACGTTCCATTGGCACCTCACGTCTTCGCATGTTTCCGGGTCTCTTCCTCGAATGCTTTCCGATAGAGCACGTCCCACTCCCCACTGCCCTCGACGATCCCGCGCGAATAAGAGGCCAATTTCGCTTTGACCTTTCGATCGATCTCTTCCTCCTGCGCCAACTCGGAGGCGAGCACCCGCTTAATCTCTTTCAGAACCCGCCCTTCGTCGGCCTGCACCGTCACCAGCGTGCTCTTCTTCACCGCCTGAAGAATGATGTGGGAGAGATGGCTGATTTTGTCTTCACTCAACATACGAATCCGTGAAACGTGAGACGCACTGAGGTGAAACGTTCAATCATGCGACGTTTAACTTTTCACCTTTCACATCTTACACTTTACAAGATAATGCCACGCTCACGCGCCAACTTACTCTTCACCATCGTGAACATCCGCTGAAAGTCCACCTGCCCCCGCTCGATATCTTGCTCGTAGGCTTTCAACAGCTGCCGCACTTCAGCATTCAGGCGGTCTTCGACCGACAACTCCTCGAGAATGGCACGATCGATCTGCTCGACGAACGCCTTACGATCCCCAACGATCGCCACCTGCCCTTCCTGCTGCAGCCTGGTGGCGAGCGACTCCGAGATATGGCGAACACGTTCCTTCGACAGTCGCATGGCTAGATCCGCTCGATCCGAATGGTCGACACGTCCATGACACGCCGCAGCACCGACGCATCCCCGAGAATACGGCCGATCACATTGACTCGGTCGGCTGGGACCGGATCCTGCCCCATACTCATCGGCGTGCGTCCAAAGAAAATGGCCAGAACCTGTCCTGCCCCCCAGAAGGCGACATCGCCGACTTTGACGTGATTCGTCGCCGTCTCACGATGGTCTTTCACCCCGGCCAGTTTAAAGTAGAACTCTTCGCCCCACGTGTTGACCTGACTTTCAACCGGTAATGCGGCATAGACTTCCTGCGCTGTCTTCGTGGACTTGAGTTCCGCATCGAGTTGCACAGAGCCAACGGTGATGCGAATTTTATTGGAAAGATCGGCCATTGTGTTCCAGTCGGCGCGCCTAGCGGCTCATAAGATGAAACCCCGCTCAGGCCGCGGACTTTAGCTTGTTTATTCAGTGAAATCAAGGCTACAATCCGCGATTACATGCTCACGTCATCCTTCGTGCTTCTCAAAGGTATCGGCCAAAGTTCCGAACGTCGTCTCTGGCAGGAATGCATTCTGGATTGGGCCACATTTCTCCAATCTCCAGCCCTGCCCGGTATCTCCTCAACCAGAAAAGAGTGGTATGACCGCGAACTCGCCATCGCCCAATCGCGCCTGGAAGAAGGCGACGCGCACTTCTTCGGCACCTGCCTGAAAAGTCGGGAGCACTGGCGCCTCTTCGAAACATTTCGTCATCGCACGCTCTATCTGGACATCGAGACGACAGGGATGTCTGCGCGCGAAGGGCATGTGACGGTGGTCGGACTGTATCGTAACGGGCAAATGACGAGCCTGGTCCGTGGTGAAACGTTAACGGAGGACCGATTGCACGCAGAACTGGAGCAGACAGATCTCTTCATTACGTTTTTCGGAAGCGGGTTTGACATTCCTTACTTGCAGGCGAAGTTCCCCCGGTTGGATTTCAAGAAACCGCACTTCGATCTCTGCTTCGCGGCACGCAGACTCGGCATGCAGGGCGGACTCAAACACATCGAGCACGAAGTCCAGATTACGCGCGAGACCGATGTGGTGGGACTCGACGGATGGGAAGCCGTTCGCCTCTGGCACCAGTGGTGCGCGGGAGATGAGGCCGCACGAGATCTATTGCTGCGTTATAACGCAGCCGATACCAAGAATCTTGAACCGCTCGCATCATTACTGTACGACCAGATGGTCGCGCGATTTGGCCCATCTTCTGTAGGATTTCCACCGACCCGTCAGCAAAAGCCGGCCGAGGTCGCTCCATGACACAATCCCAGCAGTGGACCGGTATCGGTCGAACCGAGACAGGTCATGTCCGAGCATCGAACCAAGATGCGCTGGCCCTCCTGAATGACTGCGGCGTCTGGATCGTGGCAGATGGGATGGGGGGACACCCGGCAGGGGATGTTGCCGCTCAAACCGCCGTGGCCGTGGCCACAGAGCGAGCACGTGAACGAGCGGCCTGGCTTCACGAACACCCGAGTACGACCGATGAGTTCGTGGTAGACCTCGTGACGAGCGCCAACCGGCGAATTCATGACCTCATTCTGGCGAAACCGTCCTTGAAGGGGATGGGCACGACCTTCGTCGTTTTGGCACTCACGCCGGCATCAATGCCGGTCGCCCATATCGCCCACTTAGGAGATAGCCGCGCCTACCTCTATCGGACGGGAGAGCTCACGCAGTTGACGCGCGATCATACCCTCGTCCAGAAATTTGTGCAGCGCGGCCTGATCGATGCAGCCACGGCGCTCACACATCCTGAGCGTCACATCTTGACCAAAGGCCTGGGGATGGGCGTCGGCATGAAACCGGAGTTGACCTCGACGCCAGTGACTCCGCACGACCTGATCGTGCTCTGCAGTGACGGGCTTACAAAAATGTTGGATGATGCAGCCATTGCATCGGTACTCTCCCGCGCGAACGGCGATCCCCACCGAGCCTGCCATGACCTGATCGAACAGGCTCTCAGCAGAGGGGGAGAGGACAATGTGACTGTGATTGTCGTGGCGTGCATGGCGCCTGCCGTTGCGGCGACTTAACCATTGACAAGACTCCCTCGGGCCTGTAGTTTGAGCTTCTAGCCAACAGTCTTTCTTCCCTCTCCCCTTGTGAACGAGAACAGGAGAATCATCATGCGTGTGTCCGTCCTGGTTCGTGTCATTGTGTACATGGTCATCGGAGGAACCTGCTGGATCCCCGCAGCCATGAGCGGCGCCGCGGATGACACCGAACTCGAAACGACAGTCCGCGCGCTCGTGCGAGCCAACGCCGAGAAGGATTTGCCCGGCATGTCTAAGCTGATGGCCCACGACGCCGATATCACCAGCTATTCCATCGGAGGCAGAAAATACGTGGGATGGCCTGACCTGGAGCGAGATATCAAGGAAGAGTTTGCAAAAGTCGCTGCGCTCGATCTGCCCATTTCCGAACTCAAGGTGTGGTCGAAGGGAGATATTGGGTGGTACACAATGGAACTGGACTATGTGCGTGTCCTCGGTCAGGGACCGGACCAGCAACGCGCTGTCCTGCCGTTACGAGAGACCGGTGTGCTTGAGCGTCGAAACGGCCAATGGATCCTCCTGTCCTGGCATGAATCCCTCCGCAATGCCAGCGGCGCGATGCCTGTCGATGATCGGACGAAAGCCGCTGCATCACGCACCGTCGCTTCATTGATCGGCCAACCCGTCGTCCTTGATTTGAGCGGAGAGTGGGACATTCTTGAAGTGGAAGACGACAAGCGCTACAAAGCCACTTTCGACAAAGCCGGCAACGGCCCCTATACCCAGCATGGCGGACGGTTTACCACCACAAAGTTCGCAGACCGGCTCTGGCAGGGCACCTGGCAGCAGCCGGGCAACGATCGTGAAGGGGGTTTTGAGGTCTTGCTCTCAGAGGATGGCACTCAAGCCAAGGGCGTGTGGTGGTATTCGCGGGTCGGCACCCAGAAGAATATTCCCCCACGCGAGCATGGCGGGACCTATGCATGGAAACGGTTGACCCAGCCATCGACTGCACAGTGACGCCTGTAACTCCACAGGCATATACAAGCATCGCACAAGATATTCGCGTGACCACTTTTGCTTCTTTAGGAGGTTGTATGCGTCAGGCCCTCTTCATGTTGCTCACGAGCCTCTGTCTGGTGACCCCGGTCCTCGCCGATGGCGGGCACGACCACCAGGCCGTGCCCACGCTGACGAATCAAACGACGACGACCGTCACGATGCAGGAGAATACCGTCACCCTCACGTTCGGGCCCATCGATCTGCCGGCCGGGCACGACGGGGATCTCGCCGCCTCAATGCCCAAGCATGCCTTTCAACTGCCCAAAGATATGTATATGGTGGGCTATAAAACTGCGGTCTTCACCAAAGACGGCACCCCACTCCCCAAGAACTATCTCCATCACATCCTGATGCTGAATAACAGCAAACCCAGCGTCTCGTGCGCCGGTGAACCCTTGTTCTTTGCCGGCGCCGGGCTGGAGATGACCGAGACGCGGTTTCCGACCGGCTACGGGGTCAAGCTCGCCAAGACGGATCACCTGATGTCGATTGTGGCCTTTTATCATAAGGCGCCGATCACGAAAGATGTGATGGCCACCTTCACCATGTATATGGCGCCCGAAGACACGCCGGTCAAAGAGATGGACGTCTATCAGGTGGGCGTCAATATCGTCTGCTTCAGCAAGTTCGCCCAGCGCGGCCCCGACCAGACGGATGAAGGGATTGAGATCAACACCGGCGTCCAGATCCACACGGCGCCCCTCAAGTTCTCGATGGATGGCTGTGTGAAGTTCGCCTATCCCCATGGGCATGACGAACTCCTGATGATCGGACTCGATAATAAGACCACGAAACAGACCCTGCTGCGGACGGTGCCCGACGTCGCCCAGGACGGAACCTTTCTCCAGTTTCAACCCCATCAAGTCTATAGCGACCGTCAGGGGTTTCCCGTGAAGAAGGCGGAAGACTATGAGATGGTCATGGTGCATCACCATCCCTTGCAGAAGCACGAGGCCCAGCATGGGATGGGGAACTATTTGCTGTACATGACCCCGGGCGCCTGCCCGACAACCACCCCGACGCCACTCGCCAGCCAGTAGCACCCACGCACGATGCGCCCGCCGTAGATCCTGCGGCGAGTGACTCCTCCTCACATAAACACGTCATCCTCTTCTCCAGCCCCGTTCAATTTTGTTCGCCATCAAGCCCCATAAGACTCCCCCTACCAAAGAAGGAGCCATTTTAGCGTCTGAAGACTGGGCTTCCCACCTCCGCCTATGCTATTCACATCTCCATCCTCAGATGCGTGCCCGATGTGCTTGCCCAGAGGCGTGGGGCTAGCGCGTCTCAGTTCACATTAAGAGCGAACCTTGTGAAATCGCTCTGGGAGTGGGCTTGCCAGAATTCCCAGGAAGCACAGGGATATCTTGATGCCGCAGAGTGAGTCGATCACCATCCTGATTGTCAGCGAACAGGCTGAATCCATTAAACTCATCACCGTCAGTCTGCGCGGATTCTTTCCTGGCTGCCGTGTGGACATCGCCTATTCTTTCGAAGAAGCTCGTGCATGGGCAGCATCGCACGAGTGGACCCTCATCCTCATCGACGAACAGTGCCTTTCCGTGAACCACACCTCCTTACCAGGCGAATTCAGACAACGCGCACCATACGCAGGGATTATTCTGTACAGTGACCGATCCGACTCATCCTCAGCGATTGAGGCACTCCAAGCCGACGTTGATTTTTTTCTCTCGAAGAAATCTCAAGCTTTTCTCACGGAACTCTTGTTCTGTGCCAAAGAAGCCATTGAGAAACGTCACCTGAGAGTGGCCCTGGACCACGCGCACGAACGCCATCGTCGGCTCATCGAATCACTGAGCGACATCGCCTACGAACTGGATGCCGGTGGATTTTTTGTGACGATCAGTCCTAGCATCGTCACGCTATTGGGCTACTCGCCCGATGAACTCATCGGATTACCCTATACCACACTCTTGCCTCCCAACCAGGAGTTGGTGGCTAGGCATCACCTCAACGAACGCCGCTCCGGAGCGCGGGGCACAAACCGCCTTGAATTGACCTTGAGGCGGAAACCTACGCAGGACAGTAAGCCACTGACTCGCATGGTGGAGGTCAACGCCAGAGGACTCTATGACCCCCTTCGCCGATTTCTCGGCACGGTGGGACTGATCCGAGACCTTTCCCAGCCCAAGCAACAAGACATGACGATCCGTCAACTTCGCCAACAACTCCGGCAAACGGATGAACTGGTCGCGCTGGTCCGGCAAGTCACGCTGATGTCCCAACAGCTGCACGATCCACTGGCCTCACTGCTGACACAGTCCCAACAACTCCTTACCACTATTCGCAACGCGCACCTGGACGACCAATCCGAAACACTCGCCGACCATGCTGCAAAAGCGACAAAACTCGGAGCACAGCTGGCCCAGGCCCTCCACGAGAGAGCAGTAGACACCTCAGGCTACACGATCAACGATGTCCTTGACGACGTACTGACATCTGCAACCACGGCGGACTTAGATGGTACAGGCGTCATACGACAGTTCTCCTCACGCCTTCTCTCTCTCGCCGGCGATCACGAGGAGGTCACACAGCTTGTTCACCATCTCATCAACTACGCGCAGACCTACTTACTCACGGTCGGTCGTGCGCATCGACTCATCGTGAGCACGCGGACAGTAGGATCTTCCTCCATCTCAGCAAACACCCCCACCCTCTTCCCTCTCGCCACGCCTACCGAAGTCGAGGTTGAGCTGCTCGAATCCGATATGGCACGGCCGTCACAATCTCCGGCTACTTTACCCCCATATACTGATCTCCTCGAATGCTATCAACTCGTTCGCCAACTCGGTAGCACCTTGGATGTGTCGGCGCCGATGCAGGGTCCCCTTCGTCTGATCCTACGTCTGCCAGTTGCCTTACACCTCCCCGTCGAGATGCTCCCGTTGCCTATTGTCGTCTCTGCCGCCCCCCCCGCATTCACTCCCGAAACAAAGAACACCACAACAGAGCCAGTTCCCGTAACCGATTCTGGCAAGCCGCAACAGGAACGGCGCCATTCACCTCGAACTCCAACCACTCTACCTGCCACGATCACCGTTGGGTCAGCGATGTGGGATGGCACCATTTCCAACCTCAGCCTAGGAGGAACCTGCGTTACACTCCCCAGCGACTTCCCTAACGTCCCACCACAAGACGCCTATGTCGTAGTCAAAACAGCCGTAGGGATTCTCGAGTTGCAAGGTAGGGCATACGATCGATCCGTTTCCCTCCAAACCAAGACACCGGTATCTCAGTTGATTGTGGCATTTGAGCCCCCCAAGCGAGAAGAAGCCGCCGTTTTGAGCTCACTGATCCATGCTGCACAGGAACAGACTGTGCCCTTCTCCCTTGAAGTACTACTTGCGACCGGGCCGCAATTCGAACTAACTGCCGGCAACTCCCTCGTACCGAGCAAACGGGAGTATTTTGACCAACGCGAGGCAGTTCGCGTGGTGGGGAGCCTCCCAGTCCAGCTCGATCTGATAGACCATACCGGTCACCCTCACCGTCTGGCGGCACGGATGATCAACCTCAGCCGTAACGGTGCATGCCTTCTCTTTACCGCTCGCACTGAGATCTTGAGCGGCCTCGTCGTACTACACTTCGCCGCCACACAGACCCAGAACCACCCCGGGACCCATGAACCGGGCGCGCCGGATTCTGCTCTCCCAGCCCGAATTATTTGGTCAGCTCCGGATCCCTCAGCGCCCAGCGAATTTCATCACCAAAGCTCCGACCCTGCCCTTCGAGTCGGCCTCCGCTTTCAGGGCCTCACACTCTACGCTGAGCGCGAGGTGAACCGTGTCGTCCGGCAACATCTGACGTCCCCTAGAGAGTCGGGACCCTCCTCACAGCAAGCGTCTGTCGTCAGTATTCCGCGAGAGTGCCGGAATCCACGCGGCCAGGCGATCATGATCACCGAGGACCATCTTCACCAGCCGCTCGCACCGAACACACCGGTTGTCATTATCGCTCCAGGCTATGGCCAGACCCCATTGGACGCCATAACTTTGTCGTACTACTTGGCGCATCACCGGCTCCGAGTCTTGCGTTACGATCACACCAACCACGTGGGTCTGAGCGACGGCGAGCTGCAACAGACGTCCTTACGGAGCATCCAAGCCGACCTCCTTACAGTAGTAGAGTTTGTGCAACATACGTGGCCAACCGCTCCCCTCATCATCATGGCGAGCGACATCACCGCACGCGTCGCGCTCAAAATGGCGGTGCAATCCCGCCCCATCGACCTGCTGCTTCTGATTAATCCAGTCGCCGATATTCAGGCCATGCTCATGACCGTCCATGGCCATGATCTCGTCGCCGACCACCGATACGGACTCCGACGCGGCATCGCCAACCTGCTCGGGCTCAACGTCAATGTCGATCGCTTTGTCGGCGATATCGTCGCAGGCCATTTCACAGATCTGGCCTCCACGATTGCAGATCTGCGCCTCCTTCGCTCTCCATCAGCCATTGTCACGGTTCCCAGTAACCCGCTCGGGCCGTTACCTCCGGCTGACCTCCCGCAGGCATTTCTCACCGCGCTGGGAGCCTATACCCGTCTGGCAACTGTCCCTGCACCGCTGATCAGCCAGAATCTCCCACTCAACGAGCCACACCCTCAGGCCTTCAGACAGATCCTGGAGCAAATCGCCACAACCATCTCGCTACCGACCATTTCGACTGAATTCCACGCACACACCCCTGACATGCTGGCCCGTCAACAGCAAATTGAAATGGAGCGCACCCGCCTTCGCCACAATCTTTCGCAAGTCACGCGTGAGACCTTGAGAATCGCGCATCTGCAGCAGCTGCCACAACTCGGAAACCTCCATGAGCACTGGAAGCTCTTGGACGATCTCTATCGGCAGCTCAGCCCGCTCGAACCTGGTTCCATGCTCGTAGACGTGGGAGTTGGCCATGGCGATTTAGTCCGAGCCATGATGGTCAACCAGACCTACCGCTCGCGGCAGCGTGGATGGAGTCCAGAGCCTCCCATTCACGTGATCGGACTGGAACATTCTCAAGACTTGCTGACGCAGGCGCGACAAAGTCTTCATGCCTTGCACCGGGAACTCGACAGCGACTTCGCGGGAACACTCGCCACCCACCCGCCCCTCATCACCGAGTGGATCCACACGGATTGGACAGAGAGCATCCTATTTAAAGACTGCTCCCTCCATCGCATTGTCTGCAACCTGTCGCTCACATTTGTCCCCTCTCCACTGGTCATGATTCGTGAGCTATACCGCGCACTCCGTCCGCGAGGACGCCTGGTCCTCACGGTCTTCCACCCCAACACCGATCTCTCGATACTCTATCGCCGGCATCTCCACAGAGCGAGTCAGGACGAATTTAGTCCACAAGCCCAAATCGTCCTCCAATACCTGGGACGCCTCCGAGAAGCCATCCGGCATGGATTGCTGCACACCTTCGACCGGGCCTCACTGGCCTCATTCCTCCAGCAAGCCGGTACCCTCGCACCCCGCATCCTTCCTGTGCTCGATGGGCATGCCCTTTTAGCCGTTATTGACAAAGATCAATCCGCTAGCTGAATGTGCCTTGCCCGTGTATACTCTCGCCTGTACATCTTTGAACACATAAACATTTCTTGCTCAGTCTGCGTTTCCGCTGACGGATCACACGGCGTCCCTGCAGGTTCTATTCGTTATGACATTACGCCCACAGCATACTGATAATTTAGCGCCGTCCTCTAGCGAGCTATTGAACATCGTCACGCAGTTTGCGGCTGACCTGGGATCGATGACCGACCTGACTACACTTGCGAATCGCATTATTCAAGAGCTCTGTCACAAATGTTCCACGACCCATGGAGCGCTGTTCCTGTTGGATCGCGAGCACGAATGCTATCGCCGAGCCGGTATAGTTGGCCTGGTCGCCCCCGCGCTGATTCCTCCGACGCTGGCCGCGAGCCATCCTCTGCCCCGCCACCTGCTCACGACCAACCGGATCATGACGCAGGTCGACTCGGTTGTGAACCTCCAGGACATTGACTTCGAAACCGAAGCACTTATGGCCATGAAAGCCATGCAAGCCCCACGCATCGTGCCACATCTCATTAAAAACCATCTCATCGGCTTCTCACTGATCGGCGCTGCACAGCCTATGGGTGGAGAAAATGCGCTGACCAAATCTATGCTCGCCGCGCTGGCACAAACCGCTACGAATGCACTAGACACCATCGTGCTGTACGAAGACCTCCATCGCTCGCATACGCTTATGAAGCGCACGGATCGACTCAAATCCCTTGAGACAATCGCCGGCGGCTTCGCCCATGAAATCAGGAATCCCCTCACGTCGATCAAAACGTTTATCCAATTGGCTCCTGAGCGAAAAGACGACCCCCAATTCATTCAAGAATTCAGTAAAGTAGTGCTCGACGATGTGTATCGAATCGAACGGCTGATCCAGGAAATTCTCGACTATGCCCGATACATGGAACCCAAGCTGACGGACGAGGACTTCAACGACATTGTCACCTCGTGCTTGTATTTCATCGATGTCAAGGCAGACAGCCATGGGATCAAGATTGAAAAAGAGTTGGCATCCGATCTGCCTCGTGTCATGCTGGACCGACAGCAGATCAAGCAGGTCCTGCTCAATCTTCTCCTCAATGCCATGGACTCGATGGCAAGAGCGGGTGGGCGCTTACGCGTTCAAACTCGCACGTTGGTAAAGCCTGGAGGGAAAGTCTGGGCCCACATCGAGATCGAAGATACCGGTGAAGGAATCCTTGATACGAATCTCGAGCACATCTTCGATCCGTTCTACACAACGAAACACGAGAGTGGAGAACACGAAGGAACGGGGCTTGGCTTGACGATCGTCCATCAAATTATTCAAGAACATCACGGCGAGATCCTGGTGAAAAGCTCGATCGGTGTCGGCACCACGTTTTTCATAAGCCTGCCCGCGTTACCTGCATAGCCGTCAACACCCTATGGACACCAGTATGAAAAAACGAGTGCTGTTGATCGATGATGAGGCCCGGGTGAGGGCCTCATTGAAAGCGGTGCTGGAGCCGACCTACGAAACGATCCAAGCCACCGATGCCCAGGAGGGCCTTGAACTGTTTCGCAAAGAAGCCCCCCACCTGGTCCTCCTGGACGTCATCCTGCCGGGCACCGACGGGCTCTCGGTTCTCCAAACCATGCGCGCCGAAAACCGTACCGCACCGATAATCATGTTGACGGGAACGAAATCAGTTAAAACCGCCGTCGATGCGATGAAGTTCGGTGCAGCTGACTATCTCTCGAAACCGTTCGACGTGGAGGAACTCCGCATCATCGTCGAGCGTGCGCTCAATGACCAGGAACTCCAACAGGAGGTCAAACAACTCCGTGCGCAAGTCGTTCGGCGCTATGCCTTTCACAACCTGATCGGCAAGAGCCCGTCGATGCAGGATATTTACACCAAGATCGAACAAGTCGCCGATAGTCGCACGACCGTCCTGATCGCCGGCGAGAGCGGCACGGGAAAGGAATTGGTCGCCAAGGCGCTCCACTATAATAGCGGCAGGCGCGAGCGTCCCTTCATCGCATTGAACTGCGCAGCCATTCCTGAGACGCTCATCGAGAGTGAGCTGTTCGGCCACGAGAAAGGTTCGTTTACGGATGCCACGGCCCGTCGAGTCGGACAATTTGAACTTGCCAATACCGGCACGCTTTTCCTCGACGAGATCGGCGACCTCAGCGCCATGACGCAAGCGAAGCTGCTACGCATCTTACAAGAACGAGAATTCACTAGAGTCGGCGGGGTACAATCCATCAAAGTGGATGTGCGCATCGTGGCGGCGACGAACAAGAATCTAGAGGAACTCGTTCGCAAGGGGCAATTCCGCGAAGACCTCTACTACCGCATTAACGTCATTGCGCTGCATTTGCCCCCGCTCAGGGAACGTGGTGAAGACGTTCCCCTCCTCGCCAAACATTTTCTGGCTAAACGAATCGAAGAAGATAATCGTCCGCCTCAAGAGTTCTCCAAAGATGCCGTTGACCTCTTGAGCCGCTATCCCTGGCCAGGCAATGTGCGAGAGATGGAGAACATCATCGAACAGGCGTTCATTTGGTCCAAGGGATTGGATACCATCACCTCCGAACATCTTCCGATCATTCTCAAAAACGACACCCGATCCTCTTCACTCCGCGACGATACGCTCGCAGGACGACTGTCGCTCGAAAAAGCCGTGATGGAGTTCGAGCGAGAAATCATCTTGGATGCCCTCAAACGAACGAACTATGTCCAAACCCATGCCGCCACCCTGCTGGGAATCAGCCGTCGAATGCTCAAGTACCGCATGGATACACTGGGAATTGGCCGACCCGATCAGGAAGTCAGCACCGAACCTCAGGCCGTAGTGCAGAAATAGCACAACAATTCACACTACTGCGTCTTTTTTGCACAGTTGGGTGTCAGATTTCCCTGCTGATGTACGTAGTGGTTCGTTCAGGGAAACTACATATAGGTCTCGACCAACCACAGGCCACACTCAGTCGAGTGTAGGATGCTAACTCAATAAAACGGAACAAGAATTGCCTTGTAGCATAGGCAGTTAGCGGTAGAGGACACCCTATGAACTTACCTGCGAATCCTGAGCTGGCCCAAAAGAAGCCAACCTTGCTCGTCATCGACGACGAGGCAGGACCACGTGACGCCCTGAGAGTGATTCTTCGCCCATTTTTCAATATCGAGACTGCGGAATCAGCCAGTGCAGCTATTAACGTGCTGAACTCCCAGCCGATCGACCTCATCACACTGGATCAGAAGCTTCCAGATCGCCAGGGCATAGATCTCCTTCAAGACATCAAGCATCACCATGCCGGCGTTGAGGTCATTATCATTACCGGGTACGGGAGCTTAAAGTCCGCCATGGAAGGAATACGCCATGGCGCCGCTGGCTATCTACTGAAACCTTTTAATGTCACAGAGTTACTTTCCCTCGTCAACCAGACACTCGAAAAGAAACAACGGCTCGATTTCCTCAGACATTTCATCGGGACATCGACCGGCCTCTGGGGCTCAGAAACAGAATGCGCGCAAGCGTGGAAAGAATTACTTGCGGGATACCAGGCAATCGGAAATTCTGCATCGGATCATGCCTCCCACACTGAAGAAATACCCGACCTGCTCCCTCTATTCTCCGACCTGCTTGAAGCCAAAGATCGCCAGTTGCTCAATCACTGCAGCCGAGTCAGTTTCTACGCCACACTCTTGGCTAACCGTATCAACCTGACACTCGCTGAGCAGAAATCGTTGGCACTGGGAGCGTTCCTCCACGACATCGGCAAGATCGGACCTGAGCCCTATCAATTTGCCGACGATGAAATCGCTCTGACCGGAGACTCCGTCGGCAATCGGCATCATCCAGAGCAGGGTGCGAAACTCGTATTACCACTGGGGCTTCCGGCTGAAGTGGGACAGATTGTTGCCTATCACCATGAACGGTGGGATGGTTCAGGCTATCCATTTGGACTTCAGAAGGAAGGAGTTCCTCAGCTGGCCCGCATCGTCTGCCTAGCCCAAACGTTCGACCATCTCACTGCGGAACTTCCTGGCCGGACGCCCCTCTCGATTGATGACGCCTGCCAACAGATGCTTTCGTATGCCGGCACCCACTTCGAACCGAAGTTGACTGAACTTTTTGCGCGCGTGGTTCAGGAATGCAAGGCATCCCTACCTGCTATGGCCATGGCTGCCACTCCGATCGACTGATCCAACTCTTAGCCTGCCAGCTTGTATTGTTCATTTGGTCTATCTCGTTTATTTGGTTTGTTTAGCTTGTCTTGCGTATTTGATTGAACCAGATAAAAAGGACAAACCAGATCACTCAGACCGCTTCCCCTTTGCACCCGCGATGAGTTCCGCAGCCGTTTCACGCACTTTTTTCGTAATCGTCAGCCCGCCCAACATGCGGGCGATTTCCTCTTCTCGCCCCATCCCCTTGAGCGCTCTGACAGACACGGACGTCCGTTGACCCTCCAACCCCTTTTCCACAAGCAGATGATGCTCCGCTTGCGACGCGACCTGAGGAAGATGGGTGATGCAAAATACTTGATGGAATGCCCCGAGCTTGCGCAATCTCGTTCCCATCGCTGCAGCAACAGCACCACCGACTCCCGTGTCGATTTCGTCAAATACCAGAACCGGAACCTGGTCCATCTCGGCCAAGACAGTCTTGAGCGCCAGCATAATACGCGAGAGTTCGCCACCAGATGCCACCCGGCCCAACGGTCTCGGTGGTTCACCCGGATTGCTTGAGAGAAGGAACTCCACTCGATCGCGCCCAGCCGGTCCAAGCCCCCCGGCCGACTCATCGCTGGAGACCGTGACCTGAAAGATCGCCTGCTCCATTTTCAATGCCACCAGCTCCGCTCCCACAAGTGCCGTCATTCGCTTGGCCTCGTCAATTCGCTTCTTGGAGAGCTGCTGTGCCAGCGTGCGGAGACGGCGGGCCTCTTTGTCCAGCCGCGCGGTCAACTCGGCAGTGCTTGATTCACGATTGTCCAGTACCTGAAGCTCCTCCTGCACCCCTCTGCCCGTCGCTAATACAGCCTCAACCGACCCTCCGTATTTTTTCTTCAACCGTTGGATCAGATCGAGTCGGTCCTCCACGACAGCCTGTCGGTCTGGGTCTGCTTCTAATTGCTGGACATAGTCGCGCAGCCGCCCAGCAAGTTCTTTCAGTTGGATCGCCGACTCCGAGGCAGCCTGTTCACAATCACCCATCGCTGGATCAGTCTGGGCCAACTCTGCAAGGGTTCGCCCGATCCGCCCCAACCTGGTGAGGACAGCCTGCTCATTCGCCTGCAACTCGGCATGAGCCTCGTGGGCCAGTTCCCTGAGCCGATGCGCATGTACCAGTCGCTGCCGCTCGTTACGGAGCTGCGCTTCTTCATCAGGTAGTAATCCGGCTTGTTCGATCTCCCCGGCCTGGAATCGCAACATATCCTCACGTCGCGCACGATCGACGACGTCAAGCTGCAAGGCATCCAACTGCGTATGGAGTGCTTTCCACTCCTGGTAAGCCTGCTCATACTTCCTGCGTAGATCATAGAGGCGTCCGAACGCATCAAGGGCATCTAATTGTTTGGCGGTAGCCAATAGTGATTGCTGCTCATGCTGACCATGGATATCGACAAGGGTGCCTCCCAACTCTTCGATCACACGCTGAGGGCAGAGGCTGCCGTTGACGTACGCCCGGTGGCGACCCGAGCGTGAGAGTACACGCCGAAGAATCAGCTCAGATTCGTTCTGGCCGATTATTTCCCGTAGCCGCAAGCGTTGAAGAAGTGGATGAGCATCCGAGAGGTGGAAGGCTGCCTCAAGCAGGGCCTCATCTTCTCCTGAACGAATCAGGTCGGTTGAGGCTCGCCCGCCGACCAACAGAGCGATGGCATCAATGAGTAGAGATTTTCCGGCCCCGGTCTCCCCGGTTAGGACTGTAAACCCGGACTGGAATTGAAGACTGAGCTGCTCAATGAGCGCGAAATTGACAATGCGCAACTCGGCGAGCATTGCGGCGGGTGACTATATTCCTTAGGCTGAGCCGGCGGGTTGCGCCAGCAGCGAATCGATCATTTCTTTGAACTGCCGCTTCGGTCGCGCCCCAACGAGTTTTTCCACGACCTGCCCATTCTTGAAAAACAGAATGGTCGGGATACTCATGACCTGATAACGGCCTGCAACTTCAGGGTTCTCGTCGGTATTGAGCTTCCGTACCTTTACCTTCCCCGCGTACTCCTTAGCCAATTCTTCGACAATCGGAGCAACCATTTGGCAAGGACCGCACCAGACAGCCCAGAAGTCCACCATCACCAGCTCAGAGGCCTTCATGACGTCTGCATCCCACGTTGCATCTTCGACCTTCAGTGCATCACCTGCCACGTCACATTCCTCCTTCGCTGAGTGCACAATAAAACTCACAACCGGAGGCATCGTATACCAGCCCTCGACGAGGAGTCAAATCACCCAGACCGGCTCATGATATTCCCAAAGCCAATCGAGGGAAGGCAGCACTCCGCTGCAACCCACAAAAATCCCGCAAAGAGAGCCCCATACTCAGCACCAGGCAAGCCGTTCTTTCCGATAATCTGTTCACCGTCCAATCCCATCCAGCCCAGGCTGGGGTATATCCGATTGCGGCCTCCCATAGGGCCCTCCCGGTGCAGCCCATGGTAAACCTTTCTCTCCGATCAGCAGCGGGCTGAGGATACTTCGAAGCACTGCCGTACCGAAGTTCTCCGTCCAGCCGATCCCGGTCAGGCTCAACATGAAGTTGTACTGAGCCCGATCGGGAAACTGCAAATAATAGAGCCCCAGCGACCAACACTTGCAGGGATTCTGGTAGAGGCCGACAACATCGTACTCCGGGCTCCTGCCGTTCTTCACATCGTAATAGCCCTTCGCACCGACCGTCCACCCCCAGGGCGTACGAAACGCCCCTCCCGCTGTGACAAATTGAATCTCAGGGGTTGGAGCATAGACCTCATTGAACGAAATCGGGTTCCACACATCTCCGCGACGTACACGATTACCATCGTGCGTGAAGCGTTGCCCCACTTCGAGATACCAGTAGTTAGACTGTTGGACCCGGAGGTTGGTGTTGAATTGACTCACCGACGATCGATAGGGATCGAAAAATGCATCGATGGTCAGATACTGGTTGATGGCCGGCTGCAGGCCGGGGACAGCCCCGGCGCTTCCGCCAAACGCGGCATCCGCTACCTGAGCCGACGTGAACTGAGGGGTCGTATTGCCGATCACGACCCGCATCCAGAGATCGGACAGTTTCTTCCCCTCAATAGCCACCGTCGCCGGCTGCAGCGGCTGCGTCACCGACCCGAGCAACGGGGAAACACCAGGCGTGAAATCCCGAGCTCTCGTTTGTACGGCGCCTACGTGATAGCTCTGGGCCATGGTAAAATCCAGCCAATTGAAACTGCTGCTGCCCGCTTGCTCCAAGAGCCGGCTTCGGACCGCATAGGTTAGCAAGTTTTTCTTCGGCAGATCGTCCACCTGATCGATCTGAGTCAATTGTGACTGATTCGTCGGCGGGACATATTCATACATGACACTGGGCTCAATGGTATGCAGCAGGGTATTGCCCTCGCTCGTTCCGAAACGACGGCTCAACTTCGACCTCGCATCAAGCCCGGCCCACAAGGTCTCACGATGCTGGCTTTCAGGATTGTTCACCCCCCTCGTGTAGTAGACTTCGCGCACCTTCACTTGAGGCGTCAGGCCCACCATGTGGCCGAAATCCAGGACATCAGTCGACAGTCCCGGCAGCACATCTATTCGATTCTGGCTAAACCCCTGTTCACGATAAAAGTTCACGAAATTTGCATCCGTGCCCAGCAAGATCGGCGAATTGAACAAAGAGAGATTCGGCAGGCTGTAGCCGATTTCAGGCAGGCGCTGAAACGTATCCTTTCCTCCCAATTGCAAGGGCTGCAAGTATTGACCAAGCAGGTACGTGTTTCCATAAGCCAACCGTTGAGTCGCCAAGAAATTGGATTCGCTGCTGGGAAGGGCTCGCTGCACTCCCGAGTTGCTCAGCTGTTGCAGATAATTCGGGTCGGTCACCAAGTTGGCTCGGACACGAAGCAACAGGTCCGGCGTAAATTGTTGTGTATGCGTCCCGGTGATTAGAACCCGAGCCTGCTTCGCATCCTGTCCCGTCTGGCTCACGCCAGATACACTCGGCAACTCTGTCTGCTGCAAAGCACTGACGAACCACTGCCCCTTCGACTTCCGGTCCAACACATAGCGATATTGCAGATCACTCCCGTAGCCGAGGCCGCTGTAATAGTTGGGAGAGATTGTCAAATCCTGGCTAGGATTGATGGCCCAATAGAAGCTTTCTTTGAGATGCATGCCAAAACGATTGTCGTACCCGATAGTGGGAATAAGGAACCCACTGCGTCGCTTCGTGAGCGGATATGTCAATGTGGGAATGGGAATCACCGGAACATCGTTCACGCAGAACCATCCACCCGTAAACGCCACGTTGTCACCGGCATGCAGATCAAGATCCTTGAAGGTAAACCGCCAGGCCGGCGTCTCACCTGCCTGCGCATCGCAATTGGTAAACCGACCCTCTTTCACCCGATAATGGTCCTCTGAAAACCGCTGTAGCAAACGCCCCTCCACCGAAGTATTCGTGGCTTTCAGATGCACCCGTCCGTGCGTAACTACCCCAGCCTCGGTATTCACGTTCAGTTCCAACCGTTCGGTCACAAGATCGACTTTGGGGTCGGTGAGTCGGACATGGCCCGTGGCAATCACTACACCGGGCAACGACTGGATAGTCATGTGATCGGCTGTCAGACGCAGAGTACCCTGATTGACCACCACCGAGCCATCAGCTTCGTAGATTTCTTGTTCCTGTAGATACTCGATTCGTTCTGCAGTAATGTCGAGCGGAGGCGCACCGGGGGATGTCGTCGTCGCTGCGGCACCTCCCCCATTCCCTGCAGCACCCCCTGCAAGCGGAAATAGCATCCCCAGCACCAACCAACCGACCAGGCACATCCACTGCCGCATCGCGATCCCTGCCATGTCAGCCCCGAAGCGGCGAGAGCCCACAGCCACGGAACCACGCCTTGCACTCTCCCACGAGCATAAGCGATCCTGTCACACAGACCAGCCCGTCCGGTGTCGCCAACTGCCTGGCCAGCGCCATCGCATCGCTCAGCAACGGCACAACATGCGGGTGAGTCAGCAGCCCTTCGAACGAGGCTCGGAGTTCTTGAGCGGTTGCAGCGCGTGGAAGATCCGCCTGCGTCAACACCACCTCGTCGACAAGGTTCCTGAGTGGCTCGACAAAGCCCCGATGGTCCTTGTCACGCATCATCCCAAGGACAAGAACCACAGGGCGGGACAAATGAGATCGGTCAGAGCGCGTGAGGTAGTCGGCCAAGGCCGTTGCGGCAGCAGGATTATGCGCGCCATCTAGCAAGATCGTCGGACGGTGATCGACCACTTCCAATCGTCCGGCCCAGTTGACCGTACGCAGTCCCTCGCGCACCGCCTCGGCCGTGACGGCAATACCCTGAGGGGCCGCTGCCTCCAACAGCGCAAGCGCGCAGGCGGCATTATCAAGTTGGTGGCGCCCCTCCAGGGCACATGTTAGTCCGTCATATCGCCCACCCAAACCGCGATAGGAAAATTGCTGGGGGGTCTTTCCCTCTGTGCGAAAATCCTCGTTCAGCCGAAACACCGGTGCCTGCCTCTCCCCTGCCACCTGTTCGATCGTCCCCCATGCATCATCGTCGAGCCGCCCCACCACTACCGGCACTCCCGGCTTGATAATGCCTGCCTTCTCGAACGCGATCAATGAGCGTGTGCTCCCCAAATACTCCTGATGATCGAGGGAAATCGTCGTCACGGCACAGGCGATGGGCGTGACGACATTGGTAGCATCGAATCTCCCACCCAAACCGACCTCCAACACTGCCACCTCGACCCCTGAATCGGCAAAGTGCTGACACGCCATCGCCGTCGTATATTCGAAGAAAGTCGGCGACAAATCCGGTTGGCAGATCGTCTGAAGTTGTTCGGTCAATTGTGCCACCTGCGATTCAGCAATCATCTCGCCGTTCACGCGGATCCGCTCTCGAAACTCCACGAGATGGGGCGAGGTGTAAAGCCCCACTCGATACCCTGCCGCCTGCAAGACAGCTGCGGCCATAGCCGCGGTGGATCCCTTCCCATTCGTGCCGGCGATGTGCAGTGTGCGGTATCGGGTCTGCGGCATCCCGAGTCGCCCCATCAAGGCCGTCATCGTCGCAAGACCCAGTTTGATGCCATGCTGTTGCAGACGATACAAATAGGCCACTGCAGAGGAATAGGTCATGGTGTAACCAGGCAGGAAGAAGGCTAGCTAGAATGTTTCATGAACGCCGTGCCAAGGTCGTCGAGAACCAAACCCATCGAGACCTGTCGCACGCATAGACGACGCAGGCACTCGCACGAAGAACCGTTGAGGAATCCGAGCAGGCCCATGCTCTCTGGACGAAAGGATCGACTGCCATACTGAACGTTCATGAAAGGTCCAGTTTAAAAATGAGCGACGAGAGTGCTTAACGTTTCTTTCAGTTGTTTGCGCTCTACAATCATATCGACCATGCCATGCTCCAACAGAAATTCCGCTCGCTGGAACTGATCCGGCAGCTGCTGCTTAATCGTCTGCTCGATCACACGTGGACCGGCGAAGCCGATCAGCGCTTTCGGTTCGGCCAGAATCACATCGCCCAACATGGCAACGCTGGCCGTGACGCCTCCGAACGTCGGATCGGCTAACAGACAAATAAACGGAAGTTTGGCCTCGCTCAGCTTGGCGACAGCAGCAGCAGTCTTGGCCATCTGCATCAAAGAAAGAATTCCCTCTTGCATCCTGGCCCCTCCGGAAGTCGTGACCAAAATGACCGGCAACCTGGCTTCCAGCGCGCGATCGATCGCCCGACAGATTTTTTCCCCGACGACCGACCCCATGCTGCCACCCATAAAACTGAAGTCGAACACACAGAGCACCACACGACGGCCGTTCATCATCCCTTCGCCGACCATCATGGCATCTTTGCGGCCAGTCTTCCCCTGGTGCGTCTTCACACGATCCTTGTACGATTTCGTGTCCTGAAAGTTCAGCGGGTCCTGGGGGCCGAGCTCCGCATCCCACTCTTTGAACGTCCCGAGGTCAACCAAGAGCCCAATGCGCTCCATGACAGAAATCGGGAAATGATAGTCGCATTTCGGACAAACCTTATTATTACGCTCGACTTCTTTGCGATAGATGATCTCCCTGCAGTGGTTGCACTTCAGCCACATCCCTTCAGAAATCTTGGATCGCTTCGGAGGTTCAGGCTCCGTCGTTTTCTGTTTTTTAAACCAGGCCATTATGCGCTCCTTTTAGTCCGACACAGGACCGCCACATCTCACGGGTAGGATGCTGACACACTCTGCCGACGTGGCTCTCGATACCTATGAAGTCTATCTCGTTATTCGCGCGGGACTTGCGAGAAAAGCGGGACGGGTCTGAAGTTTCAACTGTACGAGTCACGCCTGTCGCGCACGTCTTGCTTGTCTCGCGCACATTTCACGAACGACGCATGAATAGAACGGCAGAATACCATAGCCGCCCTCATCACGCACGTAGATTTCCCATCAGGAACGGTGCGGTGGGACGTCAAAAAAACTGGCCGCCGACGGAAATGTGGAACATCATCGTGAGTCCGACGGCCATGCTCCCAAGACTCGCCAACCCCTGGACCGCGAGAAAGATGGGACGTCCGAGGCTCAGCGACCACAACACCGGAAGGCTCACGGCAATCCCGACCAACATCATCCCCAGGATCGAGCCAACCCCGAACACTGCGATATACGTCAGTCCCTCCGACACCGATTGCGCAGACGACAGCACGAGCAACAACAGCGCCGCCGACCCGGCCAGACCATGGGCCATGCCGATACAAAACGGCCGAATGGAATCACGCCACCAATGTCCATGTCCATGATCCTCGATTCGCGCATGACTATGCAGGTGCACGTGCTGTTCACCATCATGGTCATGCGTATGCACATGCCAGCGTTCCCGGACCAATCGCACCGCAAGTATCCCACCGAGGAGGACGAGCATCGCACCCACGCCGAACTCGGCAGCCACTGCAAAGGGTTCAGGAATCGGCACGCGGAGCACTAACACCACCGCCCCGACCAGCAACAACACCACCGTATGTCCAAGCCCCCAGCTGAATCCAATCATGCCTGAGGCGCGGAGCGAAGGCCGTTGCGCAAGCACCGTGGATACGGCAGCCAGATGGTCCGTATCCAGCGCGTGACGAAGCCCCAACACCAACCCTAGTCCTAACACTGTGAGGAATTCAGTATCCAGCATACGGGCATCAATAAGAATTGGCCCTGTGGCGTAGGCAACACGATGGAACGTCAGCCGCCTCGAGCGTGCATTTCAAGATGTGGGTTTTCGCGAAGTTGCTCAATCCCGATGAGCCTCCCGACACGCAACCCATCCCGTTCAAGCGACTTGCGCTCTTCTGCACCTCGGTCGCGGCGGCCTTCCCAACCGGTCCGGAGCAAGGCCCGCATCTCATCCGCATGCGCACCGGCACGGAGGGGCGTCCGCAGGTCGGTTCCCGCCGTCGCGTACAGACAGCGGTACCACATGCCGTCAGCGGTCACCCGGCTACGATCGCAGGTCGCGCAGAACGGCGTGGTCGTCGAAGGAATAATCCCAAAGGTCGTCCCATCAGGCAGCAAAAATCGCTGTGCCGGCGCAGCCCCCCGCTCAGGCATCGGCTCAATCGTCCCATAGTGCTTGCTCAGCAGGGTAAGCATCGCGGCTTGGGACAACACTTGTTGTTGAGACCACTCATTTGCGCCACCGACGTCCATATATTCGATAAACCGAACTTCCGCCTGCACCTGCTTGCCAAACTCGATCAGCGCAACCAACTCATCGTCATTGAAACCCCGAATCGCCACCGTATCGAGTTTCAAACCGGTGAATCCAGCACGAACCACCGACTCAATCCCTTCCAACACGCGCGCATACTCATCGCGGCGGGTCAGTTGACGAAATCGTTCCGGTCTCAGCGTATCGAGGCTGACCGTGACACGGTCAAGTCCCGCCTCATACAACGCCTCAGCCTGGTCCGCCAGAAGAATGCCATTCGTCGTGAGCGCGATATCCGTCACCCTCCGGTTTTGGAGCAACAGGCGAATCAGTCGAGGTAAATTTCGTCGAAGCAGCGGCTCTCCACCAGTCAGCCGCACGCGATCGACACCGAGGTCGGTAAAATAGCCCGTCAGGCCTGCCATTTCCTCATGAGTCAGCACATCCTCACGCGGCAACCAGACATAATCCTGCTCCGGCATACAGTACTTGCAGCGGAGATTGCATCGATCCGTCACGGACAAACGCAGGCTGCGAAGCGGCCTGTCGAAAACATCGGCAACGCTATCTTTTGATAATTCGCTCATAATCCGTACGTTGTCTTTTACCCCTTATCCCTTCACACCTTACCCCTAACCCGTTACCCCTCACGCCTCACGCCCCTACGGATGTTCCTCGACCCAGACTTCGCCTTCCGGCGTGTGTTCGAGTTTCCAAATCGGCGTGATGCGTTTCAATTCATCGATCGCCCACTGGCAGGCACGGAACGCTTCGGCCCGGTGCTCGGCTCCCACGACAATCAGCACGATGTTGTCGCCGATGCCGATTTCGCCATACCGGTGGAGGATCGCCACCTCGATGATGTCAAAATCCTTCAATGCCCGTTCGCGGATCTCGCGGAGCGTCTTCTGCGCCATCCCTTCGTAGTGCTCGAAGGTGATACTGGCAACATCCCGCCCCTTGGAACGATCACGCGCTGTCCCAAGAAAAATCGAAATGCCGCCGATGCGCTTCGACCGGCCACGCACCCGATTGATCTCTGCATCGACGGAGAAATCTTCCCGTTGCACACGAACAAACTGGGCATCGTCAAGTTGGTCTTCCACAGATGTCCCTCCGGCGAAAGGAGGCAGAAGCGCAATCTCATCGCCGTCTCGAATTTCAGTCTCCTCGTGGGCGATCTCCTGATTCACCGACACCAGGACTTTCTTCTTATGGATCAACTCTCCGATCATCGGATACCCGGCCTCAAGAAGCTCAACCAAATCTTTCACTTGTTGCCCATTTGCCAATGCTAGAGAAAGGGAACCTTGATTCCCTGCCAATGACTTCATCATACCGAATAGCTTGATCGTGACCATCGTTCTTGAGCCTTATCCTCACCCTGCCCTTTGGTAAGAGCCAGACTTCCCACCGGTCTTCGAGAGGAGGCAGACATTGCTGAAGCTCATCCCGCGATCCACCGCTTTGCACATATCGTAGATCGTGAGCGCCGCCACCGAGGCCGCCGTCATCGCTTCCATCTCTACCCCGGTCGGCCCAGTCGTCTTGGCCGTCGCCACAATGGTAATCGAACAGCGGCCCTCGCGATCCGGCTGAGGCTCTTCTTTGAATGAAATATCGACGCTAGTGAGAAGAATCGGATGGCACATAGGAATGAGATCAGGAGTCTTCTTGGCTCCCATCACGCCGGCGATCTGCGCGACAGACAAGACATCACCCTTAGCGATCTTGCCCCGTTGAATCTTTTCAAGGGTTTCTGGCTGAAGAAAGACTGTAGCCTGAGCTGTCGCGGCCCGTTCGGTCGAGTCCTTCGCACTGACATCGACCATCCGCGCCCGCCCTGACTCATTGAAGTGCGTAAATTCTGCCATTTTGTGAGCTGAATCAGCGCGTTGGAGGAAAGAATGTGAGGGGATTATAGGAGCCGGTGGAAAGGCCCGTCAAGGGTAGCCTGGATGGTCCCTCTCGCTCGCAGAGTGCGCACGATCAGAATGTGCTCCCTCGATGCGCGCGGTAAGGGACCAATCCAGGCCACCCTTAGGGAGTATGTGGAGGGAAAGAGAAAGATGGTCTCGTGCTTCCGGAACAGAGACGGGATGGAGCCTGATTGATCTTCTGTGCTCGCGCAACGCGCGGCCTCAGAAGGCCCTCGTTGAACGCGCGCAGTGGAAGATCATTCAGCCCCCATCCCGAAGAGAGAACAAGCGAGCTTGAGGAACCATTCTAATAGTGAGCCGTAAATACACACCAGACTATGCCGTAGACATGCTATCAAATGATTGCTAAGGTTGCCATGCGATGCTGCACTGGTGACTTGCAGCATAGTTAAATATTTGGGCGCCATGAGCACATGAAGAATTTGCTTATCCGACTCACTATCTTTTCATCCGTGTGGATCGTTTTTTGGATTGTAAGCACGGCGGTGTATACGAGCTTCATTCATGACGCAGGTGGTGCATTCTGGTCACTTGGCATCTTCGCGTTCCCTGTCATCCTGTTTGCATTTTATCTAGCGGACCGAAAGCTTCAGAGACAGGGATGGGTGCAAGCCTGGCCAATTTCCTATTTGGCACTCATGTGTATAGTCGGTTTGCTGCTTTACATTCCAGGTGTCATGGGTGTCCTGTTTGCCGTATATCGGATGTGATCTTCCTCCGATTTGATGGACACCGGGTTAAGAGCCCATCGCCTTCGCTTCGAACTCAGCAGGGGAACAATAGCCAAGCGTCGAATGCCGACGGACTCGAGTATAGAACACTTCAATCCATTCAAAAATATCCTGCCTGGCCTCATCTCGTGTGCGAGAGCGCTGATGATACACGTGTTCCGTTTTCAACGTATGAAAGAAGCTTTCCACCACGGCATTGTCCCAGCAATTTCCAAGCACGAGTAATGGGGTCAGGCATGAGTATTGACTTATGGCTAGCCCAGTTGTGACTCCCCATGGAATGGTGTGGTCAGCTCGGCCTGGCGCCTTTGCAGATTTCAAAGATTCAATGAGTCGTGTACTCAACATGTGGAAGCCCTGCCAGCCTTGCTGGACCGGCGGAAAGATGGTACCGTAGCCGCATGACCCAGCTTGCCCAGAAACTTGACAAAAAACTCGCCACCTGGCGGCCTGAGATCGCGGCTCAGGTGGAGCAGATCGTCACCGACGTGATTGAGTTGGCCGACACCGACGCACTGGACCTGCTGCCCTCACGGGCCGTCGTGCAAGAAGTCCTCGATGCCCTCGATGAACGCCAAGCCGGGTGAAATCTGGCTGGCCGACCTTGGGCTGGCCGCCAAAACAAGACCGGTCCTCATCATCTCCCGTCACGATCCAGAAGCCCCCCGTGCACTCCTCATCTACGTTCCACTGACCACCCAACACCGTGGCAGTCGCTATGAAGTGCCCGTGGGACCCCTCCCGTTCTTACATCAATCGTCCGTCGTAAACGTGCAAGGCATCGGAGCTTTGGTCGCACCTCGGTTGGAACGCAGGCTGGGGCAACTTTCAAATGAGACCATGACCAAAGTCAAAGACGCCATTCGCTTTGCCCTCGAGATCTAAAGACCACCGCGTTTCATCTGGTCCAACGGCCAGAATTGGGGTCGGGTCTTGCAATCCAACATTTCGCAACGCGCACGAAGAGATGAGGGGGATGAGGGGGGGCGTTACTTGCCTTCGCACCTAGCTCATTCAGTTGCGACTTCCCGAAGACGTGGTGCGGGTGCAGTTTGGCCGGTTGCCCTTGATGATTTCTGAAAGCACGCCAAACTAAGCTGATCTTCCCTTCCCCTTCCCCCCAGGGTGCAGCCCGATTGGATTTCACTGCGTGCATTGACAGGTCAGAGTGAATGGGGTCGGCATGAGCATTGGCTCACGACCACTTCTACTTCAGTCAGCTGAGCAATTCCGGTATAGTGTTAGGCTGCTTACGCTGGAAACGGGGAAGGGAAGGAAAGAGATGGGGTGGATTCGTTGGTTTTCAATCGTAGTACTCGTGATCAGCTGCGGGGTGGGATCTCTGGGTTCTCTCGGGCTTGCTGCGCAGGCAAATGATGCAGGCACCTGGAAGAGTTACACAAACGCCCGGTTCGGTTTCTCTGCGCGATATCCCTCAGACTGGCGTCTCGGCAACCCCCTGCCGGATGGGAACGGGATTACGCTCTCTCTTCCTACCGAAGATGCTCAGATCTCTCTATCCGGATTCATGAACCTCGTCGCAGGGAGCAGTCCAGATGGTCGCCAAACCCTGGATGAGTTTGTCACGGCTCACCGGCGCATTATCACTGAACTCTATGAGAAGAAGCACATCAACGTCTCTTGGGCGACGGATCGGCCCACGACACTCGGGGGATTCGACGCAAAACAACTCGCTTTCAACTATCGCAGTGACACGAATACAGAGATGCGGGAAATTCACATTATGTCATTGGGACGGAATGAAGGCAGGGGGGTCCGGATAAAAATCCCGGCTTCCAGAAACGATACGATGATGGCAATTGTGACGACACTCCTGGAGTCCTATCAACCGGGACGAGACCAGAACGCGGTGAGCCCGTTTGCTCCAGCGCGCGGCGACCAGCCTTCAACTCCAGTGCGATAGGGTGCCAATGAAGAGTGGGGGCAGCAACTGTCTTGATTTCAAGATAGTTGCTGCCCCCACATGATAAACCGTACTCTGGCACGAAGTGAGCATCACGCTCACACGGACTTTATCTAAGACTCACTTTCCTGCAACCATCCCCATACTCATCGCCAAGACCCCGACCAAAACGATGATCGAGACTCCCGCAAACATCATGGCATTAATCGACGCTATCGCTATCATAGTGTTCCTCCTCCCTGAGGACTTTTTCATCCAAACTCACCATCAGTGATGAGTTGAAGCGTCCTTGCTGTCGCACCTACAATACAGCACAAGCCATGCCACTCAACATTTCTTCAAATACAATTCATAACCTATTGAAATGTTATGATTGCATTTTTTGATCTCTCTGGATAGCTTACGAGGTCCACAGTTGTCCCACGATGGATCGCGGCCAGTCGTGGGCTCACCCACGATAAATCGTGGGCTGCTCTTACTGAGGGTGCTATAGGGATAATGCGGGAAGGGTATTTATTTGTTCAGCTAGGCAGCGGTCGCTTCATCCCAAACTGCTTCATCCGACTGCGCAACGTGCTGGGAGGGATACCCAAGCGCGCAGCCGCGCCATCGGGACCTTCGATGTGCCAATCTGTGAGTGTGAGGATCTGCAGAATATGTCTGCGTTCGAGTTCTTTAAGGTCAGCCGGTGGTGAGGCCGCGAAGGAGGAGGCCTGCGAACCCAAGACCTGCTCGTCGATCCGCAATACCGGTCCATGAGAGAGGATCAGCGCCCGCTCAATCACATTCTCCAGCTCACGGACATTGCCAGGCCAGGTATAGCGCATCAACCTCTCTAGAGATTCCTGATCGATGTCCTTGCACGAACGGTTGAACTTCACACAGTAGTGTCTCAGGAAATGCCGAGCCAATTCGGGGATATCCTCCGGGCGATCCCTGAGTGGAGGCAAGACGAGGGGAAAGACATTCAGACGATAAAAGAGATCGGCGCGAAATGTCCCTTCTTTGACGGCGGCAGGCAACTCACTATTGGTGGCGGCTATCACCCGAACATCGACACGAATGGGCTGTTTCCCACCCAGACGGTCCACCATGCCATCTTGTAAGACTCGGAGCAGCTTGGCCTGTGTCTCTAACGGCATTTCACCGATTTCATCCAAGAACAGGCTGCCGCCATGGGCCAGTTCAAACCGGCCTTCGCGGGCTCGGTCAGCCCCGGTGAACGCGCCTCGCTCATGGCCAAAGAGTTCGCTTTCAACCAACCCAGCCGGGAAGGCTGCGCAGTTGACTCGCACCAACGGTTTCCGATGCCGTGGACTCCAATCATGGATCGCTTGCGCAATCAACTCCTTACCGGTGCCCGTTTCACCCATAATGAGCACGGTTGTAGGCGTAGGCGCCACCTCTCGTGCAAGGGCTATCACACTCTGAAAAGCATGGCTCTTCCCCACCAAGGAATCTCTGTTCATCGTGAGCTTCAGTTCTTCGATCAAGTAGATATTTTCTTTGTCGAGTTGGTCTCGCAGTCGATCGATCTGTTCGTACGCTTGGACATGATCGATCGCATAGGCGATCTGCATGGCCACTTGTGTCAAAAACTCGAGGTCCCCTGGGTCCGGCACTCCCGACTCGATGCTGCCGATATTGAGAATGCCCAGACACTTGTCTCCCACGAGTAGCGGCAGATTGATTATTCGTCCGAGGCCTTCTTGCACATACATTGTGTCTTCAGGGAACACTTGCACCTGTTTCAGCTC
Source organism: Nitrospira sp. (assembly GCA_043745235.1). Taxonomy (GTDB): domain Bacteria; phylum Nitrospirota; class Nitrospiria; order Nitrospirales; family Nitrospiraceae; genus Palsa-1315. The sequence continues at coordinate 29,594 of JAYTTD010000185.1, forward strand.
CGGACGACAGTGGACAGTTTTGTGATCGTAGGCCCACCCCATCCCGCTTCCAATACGTGGAATCACCGCATCACGTTGGAGCACCACCTGCGCCATTGTCGTGGCAAAGACATGAAACTTGAACCCATCGGCCTCAAGATCGTAAAGAGTGACCGTCGCCCGTGCCCACGGAATCACCTTCGTAATCTCGGCGGTAATCGCTTCCCACAAGCTGTGCATCACTCGCTGCGAATTGAGCACCACCGCGACCGCCAAGAGGGCTCGATAGTTGATCTCAATCCGGTCCATAGACGTTATCCTCTCGGCAAAATTGAATCACACACCCTGCGCATAGTCCTATCACGTCCTCGCGGAAAACTCGATCATCCGATAGACCATGCTCTAGTGTCCATTCAACTCAACCCCGAGGCTGCCAAACTGGGAGGAGTCCTGGGGCAAGCATGCAAGAAAGTCTGTGCCGTGATATGCGGCGGGCTGATAGCTGGATAGCGTGCGGATTCGCAGTCTATCCTGGTCGCTGAAAGAGGAGCTAAGATTGAACAAGCGGTGGACGTTCAAGTAGACTGACCTCCAACCAGGATGTTTAGGCGACCGTGTTATGATACGCGACTGTCGCAGCCAACTAACTGATTGGGTAGATGGCCTAGGGGCAACCAGCATGCACGATGATGACCAAATTCTGAGAGCCTATGCCGCCATCACCTCGATTCGGGCTAACGTGCCGGAGCGCCACGAAATTGAGGAGAGGTGGGTCAAGGAGTTCAACGCCGCGATCGAGAAACTTGAGAAGTCATTGGACATTGATCTGCAGGAATTCAAGGTTCCTCAAGACGCGCTCAAACGGTATGTCGCTTCGTGCAACAGCCTGACAAATGACGTGACGTATCTCGAAGGTCTATGGTGCGAGCGGGCCATTCTGATGCAGAAGCTTGACTCAGTACTGGTGTACTTCACGGGCCTGCAGGACCGGGAAGACAATAAGATTGGTTTTCGGCCATCGCTATAGGCGTGGTGAACACCGGGGACGTTACTTGACTTCACACCTGGCCAGCCTTGTATCGACCTGAACAAGCAAGACCTGGGACGTTCTGACTTCTCCTTTTCCTCCTCTTCCATAGGCAGGCAACCAGCTGATCTTTCATAGGATCGCAGCTACGGAGTTCTTGAATGATTTCGCGAGGCCACGCCCCCGAAGGGTCGCCCAAGGAGATGCGACAGCCCGTCCGCTTCCCCTTCGCGTACCCCGCTAACGATAGGTTGACAGCTGGAAATCCAATCCTTGAGAATGCTCCCATGGCTGGGAAGATCATCATCGAACGGCTGGAGTTTCAGGGGCGCTGCGGCGTAAGTCCGGAGGAGCGCCGGCGGCCTCAGCCGTTGGCGGTGGACTTGAAACTGGAGTGCCAGACTGAACCGGCAGCGACTTCGGATGACATCCACCTCGCGGTCGACTATGCGCAGGTGGCAGATCGGGTGGTCGAGATCGGCTCGACGCAGGATTGCGCACTCCTGGAAACATTCGCGGAGCGGCTCCTCACCATGCTCTTTTCGGAGTTTCCCATCGAGCGGGCTAAGATTTGGGTGCGGAAGCTTGCGCCTCCGCTGGAGCATACGACCGGCTCGGTGGGCGTACAACTCCAACGATCGCGCCTGGCTCACCAGATTCCGGATGCGAGACCAACTCCGGCTCGGTTTCTGACTCAGCAACTTCATCGCTTACCGAAAGGCAAGGCGCTCGATATCGCGGCCGGGTCTGGACGCAATGCGCTCTATCTCGCCTCGCACGGCTTTCATGTCGATGCGATGGACCGCAATGAACAGGCCATGGCGCAGCTCGCTGCCACGGCGAAACAACAGAACCTCCCACATCTCAGTGTCCGTACGATAGACCTCGAACGAACGACAGATGAACGGCCGGAATTTCCGAAGCAGGAGTATGACGTGATCGTCGTGTTCTTCTATCTCCATCGCGCACTGTTTCCCTCACTCATCGAATCGCTGAAACCCAACGGGGTCTTGATCTACGAAACCTTCACCATCGACAACTACTTGCGCCATCACCATCCGCGCCGATGGGAGTTTTGCCTCGCGCACAATGAATTGCTCCGGCTCACGTCCACGCTCCGTGTGCTGTCGTACGACGAAGGCGAACACGACGGCAGCCATGGACCCGGATCTGTCTTCACCGCGCAACTCGTCGCCCAACAAGCGAGTCCCAGCAGCCTGCAGCACGAGTCGACATGAGTCGTCTCGACCTCCATCTCCATACGACCCACTCAGATGGAAGCCTCTCGCCGGCTGAGGTGTTACGGCTCGCCCACAAAGCACGGGTCACCGCGCTGGCCATCACGGACCACGACATTGTGTCCGGCATTCCCGAAGCCCTAGCAACCGGAAATGAACTGGGAATTGAAATCATTCCTGGCGTAGAAATTAGCTCCTGCATCGGCAATAGCGAGCTCCATATCCTTGGCTATTGTATACAGTGGCAAGATCCGGAGCTGAACCGACGATTGGCCGCCTTACGCGAGAGTCGGCATCGCCGCAACCCCCAGATCATCGAACGGCTGCGCTCATTGGGACTGGACGTGACCTATGAAGAAGTGCGGACTCTGGCCGGCACGGATTCGGTCGGTCGTCCGCATATTGCGCGGCTCTTGATGGACAAACAGTATGTCACGTCTGCCAAAGACGCCTTTGACCGTTATCTAGCAGAGGGACGCCCGGCCTATGTCGCGCGTGAACTGCCCAAGCCGACGGATGCCATTGCCTGGATCAGAGCCGCCGGCGGCGTGGCCGTGCTGGCTCATCCAACCTGGGCCAAAGTGTCTGGAGAAGGACTGCACACCCTCCTGACGACATTGAAAGCCGAGGGCCTCGGTGGCATCGAAGTCCACTACAGTACCCACACGAAGCGACAGACGGCGGAGTACCTCGACCTGGCCAAGCGGCTGAACTTGCTGGTGACCGGAGGAAGTGACTTCCATGGCATGACCAAACCGGACATCGAAGTTGGGATGGGCCGAGGGGATTTGAAAGTTCCCGAGCGGCTGCTCGATCCGCTCAAAAAAGCTGCGGCGCAGGCCTAACGGCAACAGCCTATCACTTCCACCAGGTCCTGGATTGCTCGCGATCACACCCCTGCTCATTATCTCCCAATTCGTTGACTCTCCCATCCCATCGGCTACACTTCTAGAGGTTCACAGATATCCTTAAAAAAACCTATGTCGAAATCCTGGACTTGGATCGCTCCCTACACCTTTGCCATCCTGGCTGTGCTCCTGGCTGGCCCCTTGCTGAGCAGCCTGGCATTGGTCCAATCTATCCCAGTCCCGTATCTGCCTCTCAGTGGACCTCACGCCATTCGATTGGCTGCGCACCTTCTCGCGCTGGCCATCCTCTGGGTCTTCGCCATCGCTGCCACTCAACAAATCCCGGGCCACGGCCACGGATCAAGATTTCTTCGCAACCTCGTCCTTCCACTCACGACTCTCGTCGTCACCCTCTTCGCCAACAAAGCGTTCAGAACCGTGGGCCTGCCACTGATTGAACAAATAGGTCCTTCTCAATTTACCTGGGTCTATGCCATATGCCTCGCCGGTTCCGGTCTCTGGCTCACGGCAGCCTGGATCCAGAACCGGAGTTCACTACGCGCAGCCTTCGCTCCCCCCGGCCAGACACGGCGCCAGGAGGCGCAGGCGCGCTCCGAGGACGAGGCCGCAGAACAAGAAGAAAAGACAGAGGCTCCGTCAGAACCAAAGAATACTGCCGCCACGTCAATACTCAATAGCTCCACACCAGGCATGCTCGGGCGATACAGGGTCTTGAAAGAACTCGGACGCGGCGCGATGGGGCTTGTCTACCTGGGAAAAGATCCCACGATCCAGCGTTTCGTGGCCATCAAGACGATGCGACTCGATGAAATCGACAACAACGACAAACTTCAAGATGTCAAGGCTCGGTTTTTTCGCGAAGCAGAATCGACCGGGCGTCTCTCCCATCCCAACATCGTGACCATCTATGACGCAGGAGAAGAACACGATCTCGGGTACATCGCGATGGAACTCATCGAGGGAACCCCCCTGAAGCAGTGGGCTCGGAAACCCAACTTGATGTCGGTCAACGAGGTCCTCCTGACTGTAGCCACCGTCGCGGACGCGCTGGATTACGCCCATCAGCAAGGCGTCGTCCATCGCGACATCAAGCCGGCGAACATCATGATCACAAAAGATCGCGTTGTGAAGGTCATGGACTTCGGTATTGCGAAGATGGCCTCAAGCAGCAAGACACAAACGAATATCGTGCTAGGCACGCCGACGTACATGTCGCCGGAACAAATCGCAGGGAAGAAAGTAGACGGTCGATCGGACATCTTTTCACTCGGTATCGTGCTGTTCGAACTCCTCACGGGGCAGCTGCCGTTCACAGCCGACAACTTGTCGGCCGTGCTGTTCAGCATCGCCCATCATCCACATCCCGCCATTCGAACCTTGCGACCGGAACTTCCCCCAATGGTGCAGGAGATCGTGGATCGCGCGTTACAGAAAGAGTTACCTCACCGCTATCGCCGCGCGGAAGAATTCGCGGTCGAGCTCCGTGCATGTCTGCAGAGTCTCGCAGCCTGAGGGAGGTGTCGTCTGGCCCTTGAACGATTGCATAGCACCAAATCCGATACCGGCCTCAAACGAACGAACAACGAGGATCGCTTCGTGGTCGATCCTTCACTCGGGCTCTATGTCGTCTGTGACGGCATGGGCGGCAGCAATGCCGGTGAGATTGCCGGCACCCTCGCAGTCGAGGCGATTCACGCGCATCTGGCCAAGGCAGACAGGGATGCAGACCTGCCGTTGATCGGCCCTTGCAACGCCACGGTGTCTGCTCCAGCCAATCGTCTCGCCAGCGCGATTCGTGCGGCGAACGATGTCGTGCATCGCGAATCATGGAACAGACCTGACTATGCCGGGATGGGGACTACCGTGGTTGCCGCACTGCTCCATGAAGAGGTGCTCGCCATTGCCCATGTCGGAGACAGCCGGCTCTACCTCGTTCGAAACGGAACAATCCAAGCCCTCACCACAGACCATTCCTGGGTTGCGGAACAGCTCCTCAAGGGGTTCATCACGGAAGAAGAGGCCGAACGCTCCCCCCGCAGAAACATCGTGACGAGAGCTCTCGGCGTCGAGACCAGCGTCGATGTGGAACTGGTGGAGGTGCCGGTCAAGGGCGGAGACATACTGTTGTTATGCTCAGACGGACTCACCCGTGGTGTCCGTCCAAGCAACATTCTTCATATCCTCAGTGGACCGGAAGACCTCTCCACCATGTCCGATCGCCTCATCGCCATGGCCAATGAAGCCGGTGGCGACGACAACACGACCGTGGTCATCGTGGCTCTGCGCGATGAACTTCAAGCCGGACTGTGGGAGCGGTTAAAAAAACGATTCGTCGCGTAAACATCAGAGGGACCTAGCACAGGAGGGATCGCCATGCCAGAGACACTGCCACACCTAGCCAAACTGCTCGTGAAACTTCACGGAAAAGGTTCGCGGCATCTCGACCTGACCGATGAACCAGTGACGATCGGTCGGAAGGCCGACAATGCCCTCGCGATCGAAGATCCCGCCGTTTCGGGACATCATGCACGGATCGTGAAGGTTCAAGCCGTTTTCTTTCTCGAAGATTTGAAGAGCACCAACGGAACCGCCATCAATGGCCGGCCGATCACGCGCCAACAACTTCGTGACGCAGATGTCATCACCATCGGTCAACACCGGCTCGTGTTCCAAGAGAATGTGATCGTCAATACAGCGGCAGCGGCCCCATTTGTCGATCTGGATCGAACCACGGTGCTCAGAGGAACGGACCGTGCACCAGAAGGACCGACGCTCACGGCCAAAGTCCTGATTATTGCCGGGAAAACCGATCGATTGGAATATCCACTCGCAAAACAGGTGAATCTCATTGGGTCTCAAGACGGAGCGACCATTCGATTGACCGGTTGGTTTGCCCCAAAATCTGCGGCAATGATCGCCCGACGAGGCCACAGCTACTCCATCAGCCCTTCTCGGGGCACGAAGTCTCTGCTCGTCAACGGCACGGACGTTGTGGGACAACAGGACCTGAAGGATGGGGACCAGATCGAAGTGGCAGGCGTGAAACTGACGTTCTGTGTGCTCTCAGGAACCAAGTAGATTGCGAAAAATCCATCAGGATAGTCGCGCGAAACGGGTCCGGTTTTTCCGGTTATCTTGTTTGTCTGATTTCTCTGTTGTTACGTTCTTCGAACCACACAAACCAAATACATAAGACACATGCAACCGACAGGCGGGCTGACTCTTTCAGAATCCTACCAAAACACCGCCCTCGCACGCCCACTCACCTATTTGAAGAAGAACGTATCCTTCGGAAGGGTCTGGTAGCATCGGTCAGAAACCTCCTGGGCATGCGATTGTAAACACTGGAGAATCTCCCCGCTCCCAGGCTTAACTGTTCTGCAGAAGAGTTTTACATCCGCACCGCACGCCGCCATCAGTCGACTTCGATCTTCTTTCCACCTCACAAACCGTTCGTGTAACTGGTTTTGGCACGGCGACGGAAGTTGTTTGGCGCGCTGTCTCAGACAGCGCGCGCGAGCCGCGCCGTCCAGAGAGTCGGGACACAATTGTTCGATATCCTCTTCGCACTTCAGCCTGGTAGCCTGCTGCGCAGAAGGACCCAGTCGTGTCACAATCGGAGCTTCAACACTTGAATCGCCAGGACGGTCATCGCCAAGCCTCGGCATGGCTGTTTCTGATGGCAGCGGAGGAGAAGTGGGAATGGTTAAATCCAGCGCGGGTGGCGCAGACAGGGAAGACGAAGGAGCTGTCACCGAACGAGTCTCAGCTGGCAGCGCAGCCAAAGACAACTCTTCTTGTGACGGGAAATTAGTAGCCACCGTCACCCACACAAGCCCAAGACCAAGAATGGTGATGACGCCGGCAATAGTACTGCTCGAAGACTGCAGCTGAGCCATGCTTGCTCCCTATTCTGACCAGACCTAGCATAGGATAAGCCGTCAAAAAAATCGATGAATTCTCCGGTTTCTACCAGGAGCGCGCGAGGAGCGGGACGCGCGAGAAAAGCGAGACATGGGAGAATTCGAGGTTTTCGCAACTTCAAACCCTGGACTTCGAACTTCGGGTCTCGCTAGTCGCGCTTTTCCCGCCAGTCTCGCCCGTCTCGCTTGAGTTGTGGGTTAGTTATCTGGAGTTTCGACGATGTGGTTTTCAAACCTGCTGCAGCCCTCGGCGAGTAGCCGATTGGTGAGCATTTCTCCAGGCCATTCGATGGGCAAATCGGCCGTGAAGATCCAGACGTCGGGCGACGTCCACACGGGACCATGATCTTCAGGAAGTTCGGGATCGAACAGATCGGTCCAGACCGGCATATACACACCGTTCCCGCATTGCGTATGGAGGTGCACAATCGTGCGGGCACGGACGAGCGGGTCCAAATCGCGCCAGACTGCCGCGGTCTCATCCGCCAGTCGATGGAGCCGCACGGCATTTTGCGCATCGAACATGGCATAGGCGGCGTAGACCGGTGCGTCGATCATATCGGGAGCCAGCGCCAACTCAGGACATTGCGCCACAAGGCCTTCAAGAAGAGCCCGACGATGCCGATCCTCCAGCGAATCGGGCAGTCCAGAGTCCGGCACACCGATCAACTCAAAGAAGAGAAAGGCGGTACTCTCGACAGGCGGATACAACCGAGCGGCAATTGAAGTGGCCCGCTGGGAATCCGCCACCGTACTCAAATGATCGTTCAAACCCTGGAGGCTGAGCGGCTCCAGCGTCGAATCGGTCAATAGGCGCGACTCCACACGCACCACCGTCCCGGCAGAGAGCCGGAGATGCCGATGCAACAGATCCGCAGTCGCAACTGGATCGATCTTCAACTTGAGTGGATGGGCCAGATTGGCTTGGAGAGGAAGTTCCAATGCCGCCATAATGGCGTAGGACAATTTGTCATCAGCCGGCCCATCGATGAGCACGGAACAGGATGCCTCCGCGAGAAGATCGAAGAGCCATTCCGCCATATCCTCATCCAGCGTCGCCAGCACCGTTAAGAGATCATACTCCCGCCCCTGCTCCAAGAAGGCTTGCAGCGTATCGATTGCCGCATCGGTATCGCCATGGTCATGGCGCCGGGCATTGATCAAATGAACGAGATCTCTTGTGAGGGGATCAGGGCGCGACCAACTTAACATACAAACAGACTCCTACCACACAGCCGTGCGTCACTGCTATCCATGTTGCCAAATTTTTCTTGTGGTAGCAAGCGCTCCAACAATTTATCCCCACAGGGTCCAAGCCACCGACCAGAAGACACCATACTCACAATCCAATCACCTTCACCAATACGCGTTTTCGTCTCAGCCCGTCGAACTCCCCGTAGAAAATTTGTTCCCAGGGACCGAAGTCCAACCGGCCTTCGGTAATCGCGACGACGACTTCTCGCCCCATCAGCTGTCGCTTGATGTGGGCGTCGCCGTTATCTTCTCCCGTCTCGTTGTGTCGATAGGTCGCGCCCTGAGGAACGAGCGTGTCTAAGAATCGGTCATAGTCCTTGAGTAAGCCTGGTTCGTCGTCATTAATATAGACGCTGGCCGTAATATGCATGGCATTCACCAGCACGAGCCCCTCTTGGACGCCGCTCTTGTTGACCGCCGCCTCAACCTGCTGCGTGATGTTGAGGTAGGCGCGCCGCGTCTTTGTCTCGAACCAGAGCTCTTCGCGATAGGATTTCATGGTCGTCGGTCAGTGGGCGCTCATTCTGCCGAACTGGACACTCAAGATGCAAGCCGCACCATCTCTCCCACACCATCGATCAATCAGGCTGCTGCCGGTATATACTAGCTGTACTATGTCCATTCAAAAGACGACCACGTCAACACACCCTCCGCAATCTCCACGACTTCGACTGTCAGCCCATGCCAACATCATCCTCCGTGGGCGCTATCTGGCCAAGAACCGTGCGGGAACGATCGTCGAGACGCCGGCGCAACTATTCTGGCGCGTTGCAACCGACATCGCACAAGCTGAACGACTCTACCCCGCCGCCGACCGGCTGCCCCACGCGGCCCAACGCTGGTACGATTGCATAGCCCGTCTTGACTTTCTTCCCAATTCTCCCACACTGATGAATGCCGGGCAACGCCTCCAGCAACTCTCCGCCTGTTTCGTCCTCCCGGTCGAAGACTCCCTGGCCTCCATTTATGACAGCCTGAAATATCAGGCGCTCATCCATCAATCGGGCGGCGGCACTGGATTTTCGTTTAGTCACGTACGCCCTCACAACGACCGGGTCGCGTCGTCAAGCGGCGTGGCCTCAGGACCCATTTCCTTCATGCGCCTCTTCAACCTCTCGACCGACGTCATCAAACAAGGCGGAACCAGGCGCGGCGCGAATATGGGCATCCTTCGTATCGACCATCCCGACATCCTGGACTTCATCGCTCTCAAACAGACTCCGACCGAGATGACAAATTTTAATTTATCAGTCGGCATCACCGATTCCTTCATGCAGGCCCTCGCACGCCGTCGCACCTACGCATTGATCAATCCCCATAACGGAAAACAGACCAGGCGACTCCCCGCGCAGCTCGTCTTCGATCGGCTCGTCGAAGCGGCTTGGGGCAGCGGCGAGCCAGGCCTGGTCTTTCTCGACACGATCAATCGGGCCAATCCCACCCCTCGCCTTGGCACCATCGAATCGACCAACCCTTGCGGTGAACAACCGCTTCTGGCCTATGAGTCCTGTACCCTCGGTTCCATCAACGTGGCCAACTTCGTCGCACGGCCGGCTGCACAACCCACCATCGACTTCGTCCGGTTGGCCGACACCATTTCCCTCGCCGTACGCTTCCTCGACAATGTGATCGATCGCAACCACTTTCCGCTTCTTCACATCGACCGCATGACGAAACAAACGAGGAAAATCGGCCTAGGCATCATGGGCTTCGCCGACATACTGATCGCCCTCAATATCCCCTACAACTCCGAAGCCGCACTCCACACAGCTGCGACTCTGATGGAATTCTTTCGATCTCGGGCCCACCTCGCGTCGACAGGACTAGCCGCCGAGCGTGGAGTCTTTCCTGCCTATCGAGGCAGCCGGCTCCAGACACTTCGCCAGCGGCATCGGAACGCGACTGTGACCACCATTGCGCCAACTGGCAGCATCAGCCTCATCGCCGGTTGCTCCCCCGGCATTGAGCCGTTATACGGTGTGCAGGAAGTCCGCCGTGTCATGGACGGCGTCGTGCTCAGCTCGCTTCATCCAGCCTTTGCCCGTCGCGCGCGTGCACTCGGTCTCGATCTCGCCTCAATCCAGCCCAGCCTCGCAGCGCATCCGTCCATTCAACATATAGCGCACATCCCCAAAGAGCTACGCCGACTGTTTGTCACAGCGCACGATGTCTCACCCGAGCATCATGTGCGTATGCAAGCGGTGTTTCAGCGATATAGCGATAGCGGAGTCTCAAAAACCATCAATTTGCCTGCCACGGCAACCAAACTCGAGGTGGCCGCGGCCTTTCTCCTTGCCTACCAACTCGGATGCAAAGGCCTCACCGTCTTTCGAACGGGAAGTCGGGAACAGCAAGTCTTCTCCTGCAGCCCTTCGCATCCCTGTTGAGCCTTACCGCTCATGCGCACAATTCCTCAACAAAATTGACACCACTCGGCGATGGTGATAGGTATTTTCACAGACTAGCCCACATGGGATCGAATCGCTCAGTAGGGAGGTGCTCGATGGCTGCGCTCGTTGGAAACATGACATCCTTCTTGAATCCTTTTCATTTGACTCTCCATTTCGCCCGCCAACCAGAACCGGATTTGGAATTTACGGAAGAAGAACTCGATCAAACGATCACCACAAAAGCAAGGGGCCCGATAAACCCCCGCAAGAAATCCGGCGGGGGACGCCCAATCCTCTGGGTACTGCTGCTGGCTCTTGTCGGCGGCATTGCCTATGTCTCGATGGAACCGGAGCTGTTGACAGAATGGCTGAGCCCCTATCTGGGTGAGAGCACCCCACCACCGATGGCCATGAGACCGAAGACGTTGGCCCCGGCACCCGTAGCACCACCGACACCTGCGCCAGAAGCCGTTCCCAGTCCGAATACTCAAGCCTCAGCCCCCATAGCTCCAGCGAC
>JAYTTD010000186.1:0-12176 GCA_043745235.1 Nitrospira sp.
AGCCGAAGCTTTAGCGAAGGCTGGTGGAGGGCAGGGGAGTTGAACCCCCGACCCCTACGTTGCGAACGTAGTGCTCTCCCAACTGAGCTAGCCCCCCACTCGACCGACATGCAATGGGTAAGACGAACGTCTCACCGTCCAGCGCATTATACACAACCGTTTCTTGAGTCTCTACCGGAAGTTCGATTGGCCACACCGTTATGACGGGCTCATTACCGCTTCACTCTTCGGCTTTTCTCCTTCGATGAACACGCGCCGCCCTTCAACCCGCAACCGTCCCTCGGCAAAGAGTTTGACCGCTCGCGGGTAGATCTTGTGCTCTTGCTCAAGAATCCGAGCGGCCAGTGTGTCGGGATTGTCGTCATCGAGAATCGGAACTGCCGCTTGAAGAATGATCGGCCCTTCATCCACGCCCTCCGTCACAAAGTGCACCGTACATCCGGCAAGTTTGCAACCCCACTCGATCGCCTTCTTTTGTACATCCAATCCGGGAAACGAGGGCAACAGGGACGGATGGATATTCATCATGCGATTCGTAAAGGCCTCCAGAAGGACCGTAGTCACGATCTTCATGTACCCGGCCAGTAACACCAACTCCACGTCGTGCGGACGAAGTATATCGAGTAGCTCGCGATCGTAGGCCTCGCGACTATCGGATCTGCCTGTATAGGGTTTTGGATCGACGAAGAGGGCGGACAGTCCGTGGCGGCGAGCTCGTTCTAACGCCGGGGCCTCTTTCTTGTTGCTGATGACGGCGACAATCTTCGCCTGAACCGTTCCCGCTTCGATCGCGTCGATGACCGCCTGAAGATTCGATCCGCGCCCGGATGCCAAGACGGCGACTCGGAGCGCATCCGTCCGCTTAGTCGACATACTCCACCAATGGCACGTCGCAGGTCGATGGCACGATGGTCCCGATCTGGCAAGCCGGATCGCCCAACGCCGTGGCGCGCGCGATGACAGACTGGGCAGCTGACGCTGGCACCACAAGAATCAGCCCGATGCCCATGTTGAAGACGCGATACATTTCCTCACGCTCAACCTGTCCAAGTCGAGCGATCGCTTGGAAGATAGGCGGCACGGACCAGGCACTCCGCTGCACCTGTGCCCGCACGCCAGAGGGAAACACTCGCGGGAGATTCTCGGTGATGCCGCCGCCTGTGATATGAGCAATGCCGTTGATGGGGGATTCCTGGATCAGCGTGAGAATCTGTTTAGCATAGATCCTGGTCGGAGTCAGCAGGACGTCCCCCAGAGGCTGATCGAATTCAGGCAGGCGACTGGTCACGCTGAGTTTGGCTTGATCGAACAAGACGCGACGCGCCAGCGAATAGCCGTTGCTATGAAGACCGGTCGAGGCCAATCCAATCAGGGCATCGCCGGGCACGATGCTGCGGCCATCGATGATCTTGGGTCGATCCACCACTCCGACGGCGAACCCTGCCAAGTCATATTCGCCCTCCGCATAGAAGGATGGCATCTCGGCGGTTTCTCCACCGATCAAGGCGCAGCCGGCTTGGCGACAGCCCTCGGCAATCCCCTTGAGCACGGACTCAGCCTTGGGGAGGGCTAGCTTTCCCGTCGCGAAATAATCCAAGAAGAACAGCGGCTCGGCCCCGCTGACCACGATGTCGTTCACACACATGGCCACCAGATCGATCCCGACGGTATCGTGGCGATCCATGAGGAAGGCGATTTTCAGCTTCGTCCCGACCCCGTCAGTGCCGGAGACAAGGACTGGTTCGGCATAGCGATGGGCCTGCAGCCGAAACAATCCGCCGAATCCGCCAAGGTCCGTCAGGACTTCCGGACGGAACGTGGATCGTACCAGTGGCGAAATCCGGTCGACGAACTCGTCGCCTGCATCGATATCGACTCCGGCATCTCGATAGGTTGTCATAAGAGCGCGCATCTTAGCGGAGCGCTGGCAGATCGGTCAACGAAGAGATCACAGATTTTTCTTGCAAACGCTCGCTTGACCTTTACTATTTGCAGGAATCCCACGGTTGCATCCATCCTTCACAGCAGACTACTGTGGGGACAGGCAGCTGTGGCTACCTGGGCTATCTGCGTGGGCGGGTGAACAGTATAGGTTGACCGGTACGTCCCAATAGAGGCCTCATGAAAATTCTTCTGGTTGATGACTCTCCCGACGCACGATTGCTTCTCCATAAGATTCTGAGGGACGCAGGGTATCGCGATACCCTTTCTGCCTCCTCAGCTCACGACGCGTTCAAACATCTTGACCTGGAACATGCCGGCGCTGGAACGAAAGAGATCGACTTGATCATGATGGACGTGAGGATGTCGGAGATCGACGGAGTGGAGGCGTGCCGGCGCATCAAGGCGGTGGAGGTTTTGCACGATATTCCGATCATCATGATGACCGCGCGCAGCCAACCGGATGTTTTGCGGGCCGCGTTCGACGCCGGCGCAACGGATTACATCAAGAAACCGTTCGAGGAAGTGGAACTACTCGCGCGGGTCAACTCGACATTGAAGCTGAAGAAGGAAACCGACACGAGGAAGAAGTGGGAGTGGGAACTGACCGAAACCATTCGTGAACTGGACGCGGCCTTCAAGGAGTTGGTCACTCTGCAGCAACTCATTCCCGTCTGTCCCACGTGCAAGAAATCGCCAGCAGACCAGATCCCACTGCCCGCTCTCGATACCTATATTCAGACCCACCCCAATGCCAAGTTCCATTACACGGTGTGTTCCAGCTGCTCGATCCGTAAGGGGTAGCCTCCGGAGAGGGTTGTCTCGCGCGGCAGGGGGGGCGGCGGATTGTTCCTATCCTTCCGGCCGCATCTCCACATCCAGCAACTTAATTTTTCGATGGAGATGGCTCCGTTCGATTTTCAACTCTTCAGCCGTGCGAGAAATATTCCAATGATGTTCACGCAGCTTTCTCGCGATATAGTCTTTTTCAAATGCATTGCGGGCGTCCCTGAGCGAGTCATACGACTGCATGACAAGTGGATTGACTGCGGGAGTCGCAGGCTGGGGGGGCGACCCAGCCGGACGCGCTTGCAACGAGAGGCCCGCTTGGGCTTGGTCAATGATAGGTCCCGGCACCATGATCATCAATCGCTCGATCAGGTTCCGCAATTCTCGAATATTCCCCGGCCAGTCATAGTGCTGAAATACCGCCATCGCCTCCGGCGAGATCTCTTTCGTCCGTAACCCCTGCTCTTCCGCATGGACCTTCATGAAGTGGCGAATGAGGAGTGGAATGTCTTCCTGACGTTCCCTGAGTGGCGGCACGATGATCGGCACGACGTTGAGCCGGTAGAAGAGGTCGTCGCGAAACGTGCCTTTTTCAATTTCCTTGAGCAAATTCTTATTGGATGCGGCTAACACCCGAACGTCCACTTTCAGCAACTTGGTTCCACCGACACGAGTGAATTGTTGTTCTTGTAGTGCCCGCAAGACCTTTGCCTGGGTGTTCAGGCTCATATCGGCGATTTCGTCCAGAAACAGCGTGCCCCCGTCCGCCTGCTCGAACTGCCCGCGTTTCATCGAGGTCGCACCGGTGAAGGAACCCTTTTCGTGTCCGAACAGCTCACTCTCGATCAAGGTCTCCGGGATGGCCGCGCAGTTCACCGCCACAAACGGTCGATTGGTCCGTGCGCTCTGCAGATGAATCGCCCGCGCGACCAGTTCCTTCCCTGTCCCATTCTCTCCTCCGATCAATACGCGGCTATTGGTCGGTCCGGCTGTTTGAATCAGCTGCCGCAACTGTTGCATCGCCGGCGATTGTCCCACCAGCTCGAACTTCCGCTGGACGGTGGTCCGGAGCGTCCGATTCTCTTGCTCCAAACGGTATTGATCTAAGGCATGTTTGACGCGCAGTGTGACATTCTCGAGCGACAAGGGCTTTTCAATATAGTCATAGGCCCCCAGCTTGATCGCCTTGACCGCCGTTTCGATCGACCCGTGCCCCGACATCATCATCACTTGCGCCGTCGGCACCAATTCCCGGACCCGGCGTAAGACTTCCATGCCATCCATTTCCGGCATCCAGATATCGAGGAGCATGAGATTGGGCGGATCCATGGTGTAGGCGCGCAATGCCTCCATGCCGTTTATGGCCACCGCCACTTCATACCCTTCATCCCGCAGAATGCTGCTCAAGGATGTGAGAATCGACTCTTCGTCATCCACAATTAAAATCGATGCAGACATAGCGCTCCATTATGCGTTAAACGTAAGGTGTCCCGGAGCAGCAAGAGTATTCGCCGTCTTACCCCTGACACGATTAGACCGGCAATTCGAACGTGAACACGGCTCCTTTCGGCTGATTCTGACTGGCCTGAATCTGTCCGTCGTGATCGGTAATGATGCGTCGGACGATCGCCAATCCCAGCCCTGTTCCCGTTTTCTTCCGCGTAAAGTATGGCACAAACAGCTTTTCCTGATCTTCCGGCGTGATGCCCACGCCTTCATCCGCTACGCTTACCACGGCACGCCGACGTTTCGTATCATACTTGGTCGAGAGCCACACCCGCCCCTTCTGTTGCATCGCCTGTATCGCGTTATCGAGCAGATTGACCATCACCCGCTTGAGCTGTTCGCGGTCGAAATTGAGCGACGGAAGGTCCTCGTCCAACGTCACGATCAGCTCCACATCCTTGTGGGCTCCCCGATAGAGTGGGATGACCTCATTGATCACGTCGTGGAGCGATTGATGCGCCATCTGTGGAGTCGGCAGACGGGCAAACTTCGAAAATTCGTCGACCATATGCTTGAGACTTGTCACTTCGTTGACGATCACGTTCGTGGACTCGTCGAAGATCGCGTCGAAATCCGGCGACTTCTCGAAATACTTCTTGCGCAAACGCTGTGCAGACAGTTGGATGGGCGTCAACGGGTTCTTGATCTCGTGGGCCACCCGCCGCGCCACCTCTTGCCAGGCCGCCACTTTTTGCGCCTTGATCAACTCCGTGAGGTCTTCGAACACCAGCACGATGCCGAGATCCTCGTTCGCTTCATCCTTCATCCGGGAACCGTGAAGCCCGATGGTTAAGAATCTGCCTTCGATCTCCATCGGCCCCTCGAGGGCTAGCGTATCGCGTTGATCGCCCAGCATCCGATCGTAGACCGTCTGGAATAGATCGAGTCTAAACTCTTTGAACACCTCATTGGCCGGTCTGCCACGAAATCGATCCCCCGCAAGCCCGAGGATTCGCTCACCGGACGGATTGAAGTTCGTGATCAGCCCGTTCTTATCGATGGAGAGCAAGCCTGCGG
The DNA here is from genome assembly GCA_043745235.1 of Nitrospira sp. Classification (GTDB taxonomy): domain Bacteria; phylum Nitrospirota; class Nitrospiria; order Nitrospirales; family Nitrospiraceae; genus Palsa-1315. Next base: position 5,254 of record JAYTTD010000186.1, read on the forward strand.
CGATCGTCTCGACCACCGTCTCGATATAAGCACGGCGGCGATCGAGTTCAAGATTGCTGTGGCGCAACGAGATATTGGCCTCTTCGATCTTGGACTTATTCCCCTGCAGGTCTGTCGTCATACGATTGAATGAATCGATCAAGGTGCCGATTTCATCCGTCGCCTTGACATCGATCCGGACGGAGAGATCCCCTTGGGCAATGGCCTTGGTCGCTTCAGCCAACTGTTGAATCGGTACGGTGATGCTCCGCGCGACATAGAACCCAAACCAGGTCGCCCCGAACAAAATGAGCACGGTGATGACAGCGACGAAAAGATAGGCCCCGGCCTTGATCGGATTTTTCATGGCCTTGGTCTGTTTATATTCGTCGTACTGGTGGCCGATTCCATCCATTTTTGCCAGCAACGATTCGGGGACGAAAGCCTCCACGACCACCACGCCACCGATCTCGCCGCCACGCCCGCTCGCGGCGATGGGAGCGGCAGCCCTTACCAAACGCCCGGTTTGGGCCTCCTGCACCGCATTCACTTCCTGCTTCCCGTTGATCACTTGGAGCACCAACTGGCCGATCGGTAGATCGAGCGCCGATGAGGGCACGTCGAGATCCAATGCCTTCGTGAGGGTTTCCATTTTCGCCGAGAAGACTTCGATTCCGGCCACACCGAATTCCGCCCGCTTGCGCGCCATCGCGGCCACCAGCAGATCACGCTGTTCCGTCAGCAGCATATCTTCTCGGTAAATTTCATGGCTGATGGCTCTGGCACTATTCACAGCCAGGGTAATGTGGCCGGCATGTTGCATCCGTGCCACGTCATACGAATCCCGCATGACCTGCTCGATCTGATCGCTGAACCACACATCAACGGCCTTATTCACGAGCCCACTGGCGACCAATGCCAGGAGCACTGTCGGAATGAGTGAAAACCCGATGAAGGCCGCCACCAACTTTGTTCGAAATCCCGATCCGAATAGTCGATGCCGTCGCTCGAAGTAGGCCTTGATCAGGTTGCGGGAGAGCAGCAGCAGCAGGACCACAAACCCAATCAGATCGAGGTTGAGCAGGAGGAGCACGAGCGCGTAGCTGGTCGTCGGGAGAAAAGAATCCGTCTCCTCGCCACCGGGAATGACGACTTGGGAGTAGTAAAAGGTCAGCGCCAGACAGGGCAGCAGCAGAATGAGGACGATCCAGACCGGACGTAAATGCATTGTCTGGCGTTCCGGCTCTGGAGTAAGCCCGGATCGTCTGGGAGACCGGCCTGCCCCAATAAGAGTCGGCGCGACCCCGGTCATAGAACCCCTGTCCGTCGTTGTCCCAGGAAAGGGACCTGTGCCCTTCTTGCTGTCATTCACATCCGGCATTCCTGATTGTCGGCGCCTCGAAATATGGAAGACGGCCCATTCAAGATCATTGAATCAGGGGAGCGTCTTACCCCATCGCGTGAACCATGGTGGCTGTTAGATACGTCTAGGATCGGTAGGCGGGAGGGGGTACGACTACTTGGCAGCCAAACTCACGTACTTCATCCGAAGGGCGTAGAGCATATCCCTCAGCACCTCTTGTTCTTCCGTCGTGAGATTGCCTGTGGTCTTGTCCTCCAAGACCGAGAGCAAGTCGATAATTTCTTTTGCTTGCGGTAGATTTGGCGGCATCGGAGGCTGCTGGGGGTCCAGCTGCTCCCCCATCAACATCAACGAGGAGCTGCCCAGAGAAATAACGAAGGATGAAAAGGTGACGGGAATTCCCGAACCCTGGTGTGGGTCAGAGGGTGCAGCCTGCTGGTGGGGTTGTATTTCCGATGCGGCAGGGGACATAACGGATGGACGGTCGGAGCCACTCCCGCCCCGCCGATCCCGAACGACAAACCCTTCTTCCTGTTCTGCTGCCACAGGCCTTTCCCCCGCTCCAGATGCAGTGGACGTACCCTACCATAGGTCCTAAAGCGGCGCAAGCTGCGTCCGTCAGACGCGCCAGCCTCGCCAGTTGATTGAAGCCTGTCGAGAACCGGGTATAATGGGCGCCCAACTGCGTGTCACCCTGAGGACGACGATGTCGGAACGATTTCATACACTGGTCAACTTGATGGTTTCTTTGCGCGCACCTGACGGATGCCCCTGGGATCGTAAGCAAACGCATGAGTCGCTGAAGCCCTATCTTCTCGAAGAAACCTACGAGGTGCTGGAAATCCTGGACCGACAGGACCGAACCAAACTTCCTGAGGAGCTGGGAGATGTACTGCTGCAAGTGCTCTTTCATAGTCAGATCGCGTCGGAGGCCGGCAGCTTTACCATTGAGGACGTGCTTGAGCAACTGGCCGACAAGCTGATTCGACGACACCCCCACGTATTTGGAAATGGGGCGGCAGACCCGACTCCGACAAATGCCGACCAGGTGGTCATGCGATGGGAAGATATCAAACGTTCTGAGCGCCAGGCTTCAGGCAGGCCGGACTCGGTGCTCGACGGTGTGCCGCAGATGCTGCCGGCCCTTCTAAGAGCCTATCAACTCCAAGCACGCGCTTCACGCGTCGGCTTCGATTGGACCCACGATGCAAAGGGCTTCGATCAGGTCCTCGGCAAGATTGAAGAAGAAATCCAGGAACTCCGTATCGCGATCCGATCCCCCGCATCGAACCAGACAGAGCCTCACTCCACGGCCTCGACCGAGCGACAAGCGCAGATTGTCGCGGAATTTGGCGACGTGGTGTTTTCACTTGTGAATCTCGCCCGCTTTATCAACGTGAATCCTGAAGATGCTCTGCGTCAAGCTGCCAACCGATTCGTCGAACGATTTCAATTCATTGAAGCCCGGGCGACCGAGTCGGGTCGTGCGGTTGGAGAACTCTCGTTGGCAGAAATGGATCGCCTGTGGGACGAAGCCAAGAAGCAACATCCTGCGACACTCACCGAGGAACGCCGTCATGAGCGATGAGTCGCACCCCTATAAAGAAGGCAAGCGTGCCGGAGTCCATCCCCTCATCGTGATCGCCTGTATTCTCCTTGGGCTCTGGCTCTTCGTGTTTCTCATCGTGCCCAGCTCAAAGAACAAACAAGTCGCCGGGACCGAAGGGCCAGCCGGACCGATCATCGAAGATCCCGAAGCCGCGCCCGTGCTCTTCAAAGTCCACACAACCATCTTGGACATGAATGCCATCAGTCTCACGGTCCCCCCGGAAGCGACCGAAAGCCAAGTCGCTGGACTCTTGAAGCGGTTTAAACAGGACCGGCTTGCCGGCACCTTGACCGATCTCCTGCCCGCCACCACGCCTGGCCACAAATTGGGAGAGCATGCCGTTGCCGACATCTACATCGTGTCCGATGTCCAGTATGCGCAGGCTGACGTGATCCGAACTCTGACCCGCGGCGCGCATGCGCCGGGCAACCTTTATCCTCAGGCCTTTCCCTTTGAAGTGGCGATGGAACACATCCGCGGGCATTATCGAATCGATCTCAACGACACCGGCAATCCCGACAGTGCTTCCCTCGGTTTTACCGATGAGTCGGGGGTGCATTCGAGGCAGTATCGAAAAATCTTCTAGCAGGATGCTCGCACGAGATGGGTTTGTCTGGTTTATTTTGTTCATCTGGTTCATCTGGTTCATCTCGTTCAATCAAACAAACCAAATAAACGAGAAAAACCTGACGGCCCGACTACAGTCCAACCCGCGTTTTGATTTCTGCTCGCAACGTCTCTTGTTGTTCAGCCGCCCAGGCATCGAGTCGTGCGAACAAATGAGCCAGTGGCCCGGTGAAGGGGGCCACGACGGTATCGCGACGCTCTGCCAACATGCCGTCAGCTTCGGCGATCCTCATCTTTTCGTCCGCGATATGCCGCGACAAGAATTTCGACACCATGAGTTGCTGACCCGGAGTCCCTGCGATGGGTCCAAAAATCTTTCCACGAAGCACGTCCAACTCCTCTGGAATCGCCACCTTCACACGTATAGCCTGCGCGGTCGGCCAGGACAACCGTTGAATCGAATAGTCATAGGAAAATACCTGCTCGCGAGGTTCGCGATACGGTCCCGTTACATCCGTAATCTTCATCCGGGTATCCATCATGATCCCTCGTGTTGCATTACGATCGCGCTCCCGACAGATAGCGCACGACACGCTCGGCCGCGATCGCTCCGTCGCGGATACAGTCCGGAATCCCGACGCCTCGATAGCCGGCACCCGTGAGGATCAGACCCCCATAGCGACCGAGTGCCGCCTCAATCTGGTTTAGCCGTTCGAGATGTCCCAGCGTATATTGCGGCATGGCCTTCATCCAGCGATTCACTTCCACAAACCCCGGCTCTGCAGTTACGCCGCATATACTGGCTAGTTCTGCTCTGACCCGCGCTACCAAGGCCTGGTCATTCAATTGAACAATGGCTTCCCGCCCGACTCCGCCGACGTAACATCGGACTAACAGTTGATCCAGCGGAGCGCGGTGCGGCCACTTGAGCGATGTCCAGGTCGCGGCAATGAGGTCGCGTCCTTCTGCCCGTGGGACGACAAACCCGAAGCCTTCAGCCGCACCGGACACCGATGCGCGCGGATAGGCCATGGCGATCGTCGCCGTGGAGGCATAAGGAATCATCTCCAGCAATCCGCCGGCAGTGGGCGTCAGTGGACGAACCAACTCCGCCGACACATAGGCCGGAGTGGCCAGCACGAGACTGTCCACGGACAAGGCCGAGCCGTCATGGAGAATGATATCGTACATCCAACGACCGGGCTGATGAGATCGCACCCGCAGGGCGTCAACGGCACAGTTTCCTCTGAGCGTGACGCCTTGATCCGTCAATCGCTGGACGAGGGCGGCGACCAGACCCGACAATCCGTGCTTGAGGCTGACGAACATTGTGCGCTTTGGGCCGGAGTGTGTGGCAGTGGGGCCGGTTTTCCGGGTCGCCATCATCCCGCGAATCACACTTCCGTATTGCTGTTCCAGCTCAACAAACCGTGGGAAGGTTGCCTGCACACTCATCTGTTCCGCGTCTCCGGCATAGATGCCGGCCATCAAGGGCTCGAGCATCCGTTCGAACGCCTGTCGACCGACACGCCGCCGGAAGAACGATGCCAGCGATTCATCTTCTGGCGATCGCTTCACCGGCACGGCCAGATCGAGTCCCATCCGCGCGAGCCCCACCCAACTCAAGAGGCCGCTTCGGAGAAAGGGCCCCAACTGACTGGGAACAATGACGACGAGTCCCTCTGGCAGTTCATGCAGACGGCCACGCGAGTAGACAGACGCTCTTTTGCTGGTCTCGTTCGTGTTGATGAGCTGATCGGTCAGTCCCAGTTTGTCACAGAGTTCGATGCCGGCCGGTTTCTGAGACAGGAAAGAATCAGGCCCCGCTTCCGTCACAAGATCGCCGACCCGATGGGTGACGATCTTGCCTCCCCAGTCGGAAGCGGCATCGACCACCGTACAGCGGATCGGGATACCTGCAGCCGCCGCTCGTTCGTGAAGGGCAAAAGCAGTCGAGAGACCTGAGATCCCTCCACCGATGACGGCGACTGTGCGAAGATTGTTCACAAGATACTGCGGAGAGACGATTCGTGTGCTCTCAGCACAGAAGCCAAGGTGCCGACGAGGGCAGGTGAGTCGTTCAGCATCGCGATTCGTTCGAGTTGGAAGCCCCGATCAGCCGCGTACTGGTTCAGTTCGACGTCGTAGAAAAGCACTAGCGTTGACTCAGCTTGTGCACCATGTCGATGGTCGCGGCCACATGTTCGATGGGAGTCGTCGGCAAAATCCCATGGCCCAAATTAAAAATATGCCCCGGACGTCCGCCGGCCCGGCGCAGAATATCTTCCACGCGACGTTCAATCTCATGCAACGGGGCAAACAGCGTTAAGGGATCGAGATTCCCCTGCACCGCGACATCATGTCCCACAGTGGCCCAGGCCTCATCAAGATGGATGCGCCAGTCGACCCCGATGACATCTCCGCCTGCTTCTCGCATCTGACGAAGCATCGCCGAGGTGCCCGTGCCAAAATGAATCATCGGCACGCCCTCCCGCTTCAGCCCCTCAAAAATCAATTGGACATGCGGCAGCACATATTCGACGTAGTCGCCGACGAAGAGACAACCTACCCAACTGTCGAACAATTGAATCGCCTGCGCGCCGGCCTTGATCTGCCGTCTGAGATAGCCGGTGATCACCCGCGCAAACTTATCCATGAGCTGGTGCCACGCCTTCGGCTCGCCATACATCATCTGTTTGGTAAGGAGATAGTTCCGCGAACTCCCGCCCTCGATGGCATAACTCGCGAGTGTGAACGGCGCCCCTGCAAATCCGATCAGCGGCACCCGTCCGTTCAAGGCCCGTCGGGCCTGACGGATGGCTTCGGCCACATACTCGAGCTCGCCTCCATCGATAATTTTGAGTCGCTCGACGTCCGCCTGGTTTCGCACAGGATTGTGGATAACCGGTCCCTCGCCTTCCGCAAACTCCAGGCTGAGGCCCATCGGTTCAAGCGGCAACAAAATGTCGGCAAAAATGATGGCCGCATCAAGCGGAAACCGATTGATCGGCTGGAGCGTGACTTGGGCTGCCAACTCCGGTGTCTTGCACAACTCGAGCATCGAATGTTTGGCACGGAGAGACCGGTACTCGGCCATGTAGCGACCGGCCTGGCGCATGAACCAGACCGGCGTGCAATCGACCGGCTCACGCCGGCAGGCTTTCAGGAAGCGCTCATTGATCATTTTGGCATTCTAGAGACGAGGGGGCAAGGCTGTCAATTCGCAATGGGATAGGCGCCGCATAGATGTGTGAGTATGGAAAATATGGAATAGAGACTGTGTACAGAGGAGAGTCATTCCCTCTGAATTATTGATCTTTCCGTAAATCATGACATCACCACAACGTAGCCTGCTTCCCGCACGCCGCGATGATCGAGGGCCGTTGCTGTGCGCTCTTGAGCTTG
>JAYTTD010000187.1:0-3198 GCA_043745235.1 Nitrospira sp.
CTCAGTTGGTAGAGCAGCCGGCTGTTAACCGGCTGGTCGCAGGTTCGAGTCCTGCCCGGGGAGCCACCATCTCAAGGCCTTCGAGACCTCTCTCGAAGGCCTCTGTTGTCTTCAGGAATATAAAATCAACCAGCCCTTGATGCTCACGAGTGCTGCCTAGCAAGCTGCGGAAAAACCATTTCAGCACAGCAGAACTCCTCGATACCCGTGAAATGTGAGGCGTATCTCGTAGGACGACGGCGCTGATAGCTAATACGATATAGTGTATGGCTCGGGCGAGATACGGTGATCTTCATGATACCTTTCACCTCTCACACGTAACGATCTTCGGACGCTGGACGGACTATTTCAGCATCCTGATGGAACCTGTGACCGGTGTTGACGATGTCCACACCACTCGATGTTTTCTCGATGCTTTATAGACCACCATCGGTTCTGTCTTCTATTGATCTATCGACGGCAATATCCACTTCGCCGCAGCTTGTAGCGGAAATACAAGGCAGGCTGTTCCAGCCTAATGTGTCATATCCTGCAGATTGATACTGCGGAGCTAGCGCACCTTTCGTTATGATGACCTCCATGTCATCAGACTCACGAGAGTTTACACCGGCATCCTGGCTCCGTAGTCCGCATTTCATGACCGTGTTCCCAGGCTATTGGCCTCGCCGAGCGCTCCTGGCCGGCGTCCCAACCGAGTCCAGGCTCTTCACCACCGAGCCGCACACCCAATTACTCGGCTTCTGCCACTGGCAGCCACACCGCACCGCCTGCCCGACCGTGGTACTCGTGCACGGCCTGGAAGGCTGCAGTGAGTCGCACTATATGCGCGGCATTGCCGCAAAAGCCTATTGCGCGGGATTCAATGTCATCCGGTTGAACCAACGTACTTGCGGTGGGACCGAGCACCTCACGCCGACGCTCTACAACAGCGGCTTGAGTCAGGACTACCGTGCCGTCGTCCATGAATTGGCAAGCGTGGACAGCTTAGATCGCATCTGGCTGGTCGGCTATTCGATGGGAGGCAATCTTGTTCTGAAAGCAGCCGGAGAAGCCGGCGCGTCAGAAGCTTCGTTGGCCGGTACAATCGCAGTCTGCCCGAATATCGATCCCCCGAAATGCGTCGAGGCCTTGGAGCAGCCGCGCAACTGGGTGTATCACAGACACTTCCTCGTCAGTTTGAAGGCGCGCCTGCGCCGAAAGGCCGCGCTCTTCCCCGGCAAATGGGATCTCACGGCGCTCGATGGCATCGCCTGGATGAGAGACTTCGACGACCGCTACACCGCCCCTGATGGAGGGTATGCCAGCGGGGCTGACTACTATGAACGCGCAGGCGCATGCCGTGTGCTCAATGCCATCGCCGTCCCCACACTTATCATCACGGCACAAGATGATCCATTTATTCCCTACTCCATGTTTACGATCCCGTTGATTCAGCGCCACTCGAAAATTCTGGTAATTGCGCCTCACTACGGAGGCCATTGCGGATTCATTCACTGGCCACACAATGGGGAAGATTCCTACTGGGCCGAGAATCGGATTGTAGACTTCTTGCAAGCACGAACGTGAGAACCTTCGCCACTTCGCACCCCATCATCCACTAAACGTGCGTTCATCATCCTCCTCCCCCTCAATATTTTCCCGCATCATCTTCGTCAACAAAGCCATGGAGAGGCATCGCTCCTCAGAAACCAGCCTGTCCAATCGGAGCAATGTGAAGTTCAAGGGGGGGGTACACGGCCAACCAGATCAGGTTGTTTGAAGATGGGCACGCACTTCATGAACATAGGTTTTGAACGGATCAGGCATGGGAAAAGGCGCGTGCCCACTCAGTTGGAAGTTCGACCAGTTGATCACATACGAGGGAGAAAACCGTTCTTCCAGCTTGGAATCAGCCGGTTCATCATGAGGTCCACAAGCCAGCAAATGTCGAATAAGTTCACCCCGCCCAAATGCCCTGGTGTTGCGTGGTGGATGGTCCATGGACAAGGCAATCGCCTTGTCCGTGGTGAGTCGTGGCACCCGCCCTTCTTCCATGAGACCGAAATAGAGCCCCTTCCCTTGATGGAGATTGTGATACTCCAGATCAAGACTTTTCAGAGCCGGATCTTCCCACGTCATCTGTTCCGCATCCCGAAAGGTTTCAAGCAGCCACAACTTCGAAGCCCAATCGACCCGGCCCACCAGTGTCGTGTAGTCCCCACGGAGATCTCGCAAGACCGCTTCCCATTGATCAAGGACCCAATCTGTTTCGTCGTCTTGTCCCCGATAGTGCGCGTGCGCCGCCGCGAGAAATGCCTCCTGAATATCGATCGCAGAGATCGTCTTCCCCGATTGCAGCCGAACGATCCATTGCCGATCCTGATCCTGTGACAGTTCCTGCATGGTTTCGACCGGTTCATAGATCTCAAGGTCGAGCGGCGCATGGCCCTCTTCGATCAGTTGAAGGACCAGCCCAGTCGTGCCCAACTTCAAGGCCGTCGCCACCTCAGCCATGTTTGAATCGCCTAATAGAAGATGAATACGGCGGTATTGATTCGGATCAGCCAGCGGTTCATCTCTGGTATTGACGATGGCGCGATTCTGCTGTACCCATTCGAAGAAGTCATTCACGATGTAATCTGCGCGCTGAGAGAGCTGAAACGGGAGAACAGGCTGCTGCGCGTGGCGCTGGTTCGCTCCTCGCGGCACGATGAGTCGGTCCATCTGAATCCAGGCGTCCTGAGGGCCCGCCGTGCCGACACGTCCGGCTCCCGTAAAGATTTGTCTGGTGACCAGAAAGGTCACAAAGGGCCCGAGGCCGCGCCGCGTAAAAGGGAAGCGTCGCGAGACAAGATAGTTCTCGTGCGAGCCAAAGGTCGCATCGGTTTCATGATCCACATTGTTCTTGATCAACGACACCGTGTCGGCCAGACCGAGTTCTTGAATCGCATCCTGCAGCAATTGATCGCCGGCGCGGTCGGCGGCCACCACATCACTGAGTGATTCACACTCCGGCGAGGCCCACTCCAGATGTCCCATGTCGAGGTACATGCGCCCGGCGTTGGTGAGAAATCCTCCGTTGCCAGGCGGTTCATCGTGTCCTCGGTGGTGCAGGTCGAGCACGCCACGCCGCTGGACATGAAAGAGATGGTCACGAATCTTGTGGGCAAACCAGGTGGGGGAATGGTCAGGCTGGTCTTGATTCACCAAGAGTCCGTA
>JAYTTD010000188.1:0-3194 GCA_043745235.1 Nitrospira sp.
CTCAGACAAGATCGAGTACATGGACGTGTCGCCGAAACAGGTGGTGAGCGTGGCCACGGCCTTAGTGCCGTTTTTGGAGCACGATGACGCCAACCGTGCTTTGATGGGATCGAACATGCAACGTCAGGCGGTGCCGCTGCTCAAGTCGGAGGCTCCGTTAGTCGGCACGGGAATGGAAACCGTGGTCGCGCGTGACTCGGGCTATGTCGTGCAAGCGAGGCGCGCCGGTGTCGTGGAGAGTGTGGATGCCACGAGGATCGTCGTGCGTGCCGATTCGAAGGAAGGTCGGAAAAGGAACGATGCCGGTTTGGACGTGTACGATCTGATCAAGTTCCAGCGATCGAATCAGAGCACGACCATCACGCAGACCCCAGTGGTGCGGCTTGGGCAGCCAGTGAAAGTTGGACAGGTCTTGGCTGATGGCCCTGCCATCGATCATGGCGAACTGGCATTAGGTAAGAATATTCTCGTCGCTTTCATGCCCTGGGGTGGATACAACTTCGAAGACGCCATTCTGTTGAGTGAAAAATTGGTGCGGGAGGATGCGTTTACCTCGATTCACATTGAAGAATTTGAGGTGGAGGCCCGCGATACAAAGTTGGGGAAAGAGGACATTACTCGCGACATTCCGAACGTCGGAGAAGAAGCGCTTCGCGATCTCGATGAGAGCGGGATCATCCGTATCGGAGCCGAGGTGAAGCCTGGAAACATTCTGGTTGGGAAGGTGACGCCGAAAGGCGAGACTCAGCTCACGCCGGAAGAAAAACTGCTGCGGGCCATCTTCGGTGAAAAAGCAGGCGATGTGAAGGATACGTCGCTCACGGTGCCGCCGGGCGTCGAGGGCATCGTCGTCGATGTGAAAATCTTCTCGCGCAAGGGGCTCGATAAGGACGAGCGGTCCAAGAGTATCGAAAGCGACGATGCGACGAAGCTCCAGCGTGACCACCACGAGGAGCTCCGTATCATCGATGAAGAAAAAACGAAGAAGATCAGAAAGCTACTGCTTGGGAAGGTGGTCGGTCGTGACTTGATGGATCCTGAAAGCGGCGATGTCATTCTGAAGAAGAAGGGCAAGCTGACTGCGGAGATTTTGAAGCGGTTACCGGATGAGACCGTCCGATACATCATTCTGAGCGATCCTGACGAGCAAAAAGAACTGGAGGACGTCGAGCGGCGGGCGAAGGAGCAGATCGAAATCCTTCAGACGCTATACGACGAGAAGGTTGGGCGTCTTAAGCGGGGCGATGAGCTTCCGCCTGGCGTGATCAAGCTCGTCAAGGTCTATGTCTCGATGAAGCGCAAGATTCAGGTCGGCGACAAGATGGCCGGGCGGCATGGGAACAAAGGCGTGGTCTCTCGGATCTTGCCCGAGGAAGACATGCCATGCTTGCCGGATGGGACGCCCGTGGAAATTGTGCTCAATCCGCTCGGGGTGCCATCACGTATGAACGTCGGTCAGATTCTGGAAACTCACCTGGGTTGGGCGGCTAAGGCGCTAGGAATCAAGGTGGCGAGTCCGGTGTTCGATGGGGCGTCAGAAACAGAGATTAAGGAATTGCTCAAGAAGGCGAACTTGCCGACCAGCGGGCAAACCATGCTGATGGACGGACGGACCGGCGAAATGTTCGGCAGCCCCGTCACAGTCGGCTACATGTATGTCTTAAAGCTCCACCACTTGGTCGACGACAAGATCCACGCCCGGTCGATCGGTCCCTATTCGCTCGTCACGCAGCAGCCGCTCGGTGGCAAGGCCCAATTCGGTGGCCAGCGGTTAGGAGAGATGGAAGTGTGGGCGTTGCAAGCCTATGGTGCCGCTTCCACTTTGCAAGAGTTCTTGACAGTGAAATCAGATGATGTGCCAGGCCGATCTCGAATGTACGAAGCAATTGTCAAGGGTGAGCCGTTCCTGGAGCCTGGATTGCCCGAGTCGTTTAACGTCTTGGTCAAAGAGCTCCAGAGCTTGGGACTCGACGTCGAACTGATCAAGTCGCAAGACTAACCCATTTGTGTGCCGGCCATAGCGGTCGGCATCAGAGGAGGTCATTACTTTGGAAGGCGTCTATACATTGTTTGAGAAGCCGCGCGATGCGGTTTCATTCGATTCGATGCGGATCCGGATCGCGTCACCCGAAAAGATTCGCTCGTGGTCCTACGGTGAAGTGAAGAAACCGGAGACCATCAATTACCGGTCGTTTAAACCGGAAAAAGACGGACTGTTTTGCGCGAAAATTTTCGGGCCGATCAAGGATTGGGAGTGTAACTGCGGCAAGTACAAGCGCATGAAGCACCGCGGCATTGTCTGCGACAAGTGTGGAGTCGAGGTCATTCAGTCCAAAGTCCGCCGAGAGCGTATGGGCCATATTGAGCTCGCGGCACCGGTCGCACATATTTGGTTCCTCAAGGGCGTACCGAGCCGGATCGGAACCTTGCTCGACATGAGCCTGAAAGGGCTGGAGCGGATTCTCTATTTCGAGAGCTATGTCTGTGTCGATCCAGGATCGACAGATTTGACGGAGAAGGAGCTGGTCTCGGAGGAAAAGCTTCGCGAGCTCCAAAGTTCTGGATACAGCCCTGGTTCCTACAAAGTCGGTATCGGTGCCGATGCCATTCGGGAGTTGCTCCGCAAAATCGACATCAATGCTAAGTGGGATGAGATCAAGGCTAAGGCTAAGACGTCGGCTTCCGCAGCGCTGAAGAAAAAGTATGCGAAGCAACTCAAAGTTATCGAGGCCTTCCGCAAGTCTGGAAACATGCCTGAGTGGATGATCATGGATGTGATCCCGGTGCTACCACCGGAATTGCGTCCACTCGTGCCGCTGGACGGCGGACGTTTTGCGACATCGGATCTGAACGATCTGTACCGCCGCGTCATCAATCGGAATAATCGCCTGAAGCGGCTGATCGAGCTGAAGGCGCCAGGCGTGATTATCCGAAACGAAATGCGGATGTTGCAGGAAGCGGTTGATGCGCTCTTCGATAACGGCCGTCGTGGTCGTGCGATTCGTGGACCCAACAAGCGGCCGCTCAAATCGTTGAGCGATATGCTGAAGGGGAAGCAGGGACGCTTTCGCCAAAACTTGCTCGGTAAACGGGTCGATTATTCGGGCCGAACCGTCATCGTCGTGGGACCAGAGCTTCGGCTGCATCAATGCGGGTTGCCCAAGAAGATGGCGCTCGAACTCTTTAAGCCTTTT
>JAYTTD010000189.1:0-3189 GCA_043745235.1 Nitrospira sp.
ACAACCAGAATCCCCGCATCTTCACGTGGACCGCGTCCGTGGAGAGCATTTTGACCAAAGTCTCCAAATGTAAAGAAGCGTTGGACTCACTACACTAGCATAGCCGGCACGAGTCCAGGCTCGCACCTTCGTTTCTGCACGTTGCGATCAGCCAGATAAGCTGGCACTAGTGTGCTGACCTCAGTAACTCAGTCCTGAAACGTTCTTGGACCCTCGTACCGAAAGCGGAAGAATGCATGGTAAGGCAGCGCATAGTGCAGGCTTATCAATCTAAACCACGGTGCAGTTTCTGGTGTATGGCTCACGTGACCGTACGCCGTCGGTCGGTCGATCCCGGTCTTGGTGGACTCACCTAATACTTGAAGGGACATCGTCCGAAAGTCCTTGTCGATCAGCTGGTTCTTGAGGAACTCTCCGTACAGAGTTGGTCCACCTTCACAGAGTAGCGTCCGGATGCCATGTTCTTGCCGGAGCAGTTGTGCGGTAGCGGCAAGATCGACCCGTGTTCCTTCACCCACGGAGAGGATTTTAATCGTTTCTTCCCGGCCTAACCTCTTGAGCTGCGACTGGAGATTCTCTTGTCCCTCCCGAGCGGTGAGGATCCAAGCTTCAACTCGCGGAGAACTGAAGAGGCGAAGATTGACGTCGATGTTCCCGGAACCGCTGAGAACGAGGACTTTCTGCCGACCGAGCCTGAGCATATCCTGTCGGTATATCCGTAATTCCTCGTCATCGATGCCGTAGTCCCAGCTCCGCCCCTCAGGGCTTACTTCGTCACGGAGCGTGCTCGCACCGATCACCTGCGCATCATGGTGCGCTCGCAGAAAATCCATCAGCCAGCGATCTTCTCTACTCGGCGAAACTGTGTTGCCACCGGTACGGCTCTACAACTCTCTGAACGAGGCCCTGCCATCGAGCCCCATCACAAAGTTGGAAGAGATATAGGGGCGACGGGCATCGGCAGGTGCAGGAAACCAAAATGGGCCATAGTGTTCCTTGATCTGTCGCGGTAGGGGAAACGTATCCTCACTGTCGTTATAACAACGTTGCAGCTCCATCGGCTTCTCCCAAAAGGAACGACATGATATTCACCAGGCTTTACGGGTCACAAGTCTATACAAGGATCCATGATGTTGTGGGGGCTGGAGCAACTTTCAGGTGTCCTGACCTCATTGCTCATGAGTTTGGAATCCCCCTTTACGGAGCTGAAGTGCTGTTTGTTCGCGAACATTTGGCCCGACTTGAACTTGCTGGCGTTCTTTCGATTTTCGGTAGCCTTACGCATATCATCTGAGCAGTTCAAAATAATATTTTTTGACGGGCCTCCATTGATTGAAGGCTCCAACTTCACACACAGGAGAGAACCATGCCCACCGATGCTTTTAATAACTTCGCAAAACATTGTGCTGCCATCGTGGGATCACCGTGGGCATTTGTTCTTGCTGTCATCATCGTCATGACGTGGGTGGTGACAGGACCTCAATTTGCGTATTCAGATACGTGGCAGCTGGCGATCAATACAGGTACGACCATTGTGACATTCCTCATGGTGTTTCTCATCCAGAATTCTCAAAATCGTGATGCCAAGGCGGTCCACCTGAAGCTTGATGAACTCATCCATGGAGTGCAAGGTGCCCGCAATAGCCTTATCGATTTAGAAAACTTTTCCGACCAGGAGTTGGACGCCTTGCAGCAGCAGTTTGAGCGTCTACGTAAAAGGGGTGATCCGCAGTCCCCGACACGACAAACTCCGTAGGACATGGCTGTTAGAAGCATTGTCAACTTGTTTGCACTGATGCCATACCAGGGACGTGGGAGAGACGCGCGCGCTTCTTCTCTCCTTCAGGCAGCCCTGATGGAGACCGTGATCTCCTACAGACCTGGAATCATTTTCTGAGCTCGTGACGGTCGGCGGGTACGGAAAACCGATATCGGTGCGGGCATGTTCCACCCCCGGCAGGCGTACTCGCTTGGCGGCACCGTCACTCTTCATGTTATCGGTGATGCCACACCCGAAGGACGTCGATCCCCCCTTTAAGCAGCTTGCACAGGAACTTCTTCGCGGCCTTCGTATCCCGGCGACGTTGGCCCGCGATATCGAGCACATTCCCCTGTTGATCCACCTCCCGCCACCGATAATGGCGCGCGCCTGTAATCGTCAAACACACCTCATCCATCTGCCATATGCCGACGGGCCAGGGGCGTCGCCGACGGAGCTGGTTGGTATACTGTTGGCCAAACTTGCGGCACCACTTACGGATCGCCTTATAGGTCACGACCACTCCGCGTTCAAACAATACCTCTTCGGCATCACGAACGCTCACGCAGAACCGAACGTACAGCCACACCGCATAGCGTATGATCTCTGTAGGGAAGCAATGGTTTGTAGAGCGGGAGGCTGGAATTACGGTGCTCATGCCGCAACGTTGCCACCTAATGGGGGGTCCAACAAGTTGGCAATGCCGACTTGGGTCATCTCACTCTGGCCAATGATCTCCCTGGCAAGCGACCGCACGAAAAGATAGCCGTGCGCAATGCCCTCCGGAAACCGCACCACGACAGGCCTGCGTCTGCAGGGGCGGGCACGAGCATGGCGGTACGGCGAGGGGTAAGCTGAGCAGTAGTGTTCAGCCGTAAAACAAATAAAAACTGCTCCCTGACATAGTCACCGTGAGCCTCTTCGTTCCTGAACGATGTTTCAATGGAGTGGGCATAAATCTATGAACGTTTTCGCCCAGCCAGCCGTCCGGTGAAGACCAGGATGAGCAGTACCAGCCCCAGTCCCTCACTCGGTCCATAGCCCCAGTCGGCGCTGTGAGACCAGGCAGGCAACGCGCCGACAAGGAAGAGGGGACAAAAGCAATCAGTACGGTGTGGTGCCTGGTGGCACCTCCTTTCGCTTCTCGTCGTCGGTTCACCGGGCAGACCGGATACTTCACGAGGATGTCTGAGTTCTCTGTCCTGCCCGGACGAGCTTCCCCATCACTCTCCCCGCCTTGTATCAGGCCCTCTGAGCCGAGACCTCAGCAATACGGAGGCCGCCATGATGGACACAAACCACGACGACAGTGGATCAATAATACAGATGCAAGCCGAATCCGATCCAATCGGTATTTTGTGAGAAAAATTGACCGTTGGGGGACGGACCTTTGAAATACTCCACCAACACCTGCACCTTGCGGTCGCCGA
>JAYTTD010000190.1:0-11881 GCA_043745235.1 Nitrospira sp.
CCCGGCGTGGTGGCCTTTACAATAGGGGAGTTCCATACGATCAAAGGACATGTGATCCAGGTGTCTCCAGCTGAATGGAAAATCGACAAGCTGCGTGCCAGCGGCACGACGCACGATCTGAAGGGCGGGTCTGTCGTCCTCGGTTGATACAGTGCGACACGGTCTATTCCGCGACGGTTGGTACGATGACGATATGCCGGTCTTTCAGTTCCACGGTCGCCGTATCTCCATCGCGCAATTCTCCCTTGACCAATTGACGCGCCATCGGTGTCTCAATTTCCTGTTGGATCAATCGCTTCAACGGTCGCGCTCCATAGGTCGGATCGTAGCCGCGCTCACCTAGATATTGTAAGGCCGCCGGTGTTACGGATAGAGAGATCCGTCGTTCTGCCAAACGTGCTCGTAACCGCTCGAGTTGAATCTCCACGATCTTCGTGAGCTGTTCCGTTTCCAGGGCATGGAACACCACCGTCTCGTCGACGCGGTTCAAAAATTCTGGACGGAAGTGCCCCCGTAGTTCCGCCATCACGAGGGAACAGACCTCGTCATAGGAAGCGTGCCGTTGCTGTGCCTCAAGAATCTGCGGGCTGCCGATGTTCGACGTCATGATCAACACTGTGTTCTTGAAATCGACGGTTCGACCTTGAGAATCCGTCAATCGTCCGTCGTCCAACACTTGGAGCAAGACATTGAAGACGTCGTGATGGGCTTTTTCGATCTCGTCGAACAGGATGACGGAGAATGGACGCCGTCGGACGGCTTCAGTCAGCTGTCCACCTTCTTCGTAGCCGATATAGCCAGGCGGAGCTCCAATCAGACGGGCCACCGTGTGTTTCTCCATGTACTCGGACATGTCGATTCGAATCAGGTTGGCGTCGTCATCGAAGAGTGTCGCGGCAAGAGTCCGCGCCAATTCGGTTTTTCCGACTCCGGTCGGACCAAGAAAGAGAAACGAACCGATGGGCCGGTTCGGGTCTTTGATGCCGGAGCGTGCACGGAGGACCGCATCTGCGACCGCCTCCACTGCTTCATTCTGGCCGACCACGCGTTGATGGAGCAGCTCGCCAAGCTTTAAGAGCTTTTCTGTTTCACCTTCGACCAGCCGGGCGACGGGGATTCCCGTCCAGCGGCTCACGATGGCCGCGATGTCGTCTTCATCGACCTCTTCCTTGAGCAACCGGCTTTCGCCCTGTTTTTTGCCGAGCTGTTCCTGCTCCAACGCCAGTTCCCGTTCAAGGCGAGGCAACTCTCCATATCGCAGCTCTGCCACGCGATTGAGATCGTAGGCCCGTTCCGCTCGCTCCATCGCCTGCTTCACCCCGTCCATGGCTTCACGAGTTTTGCGCAGCCGTGCCACCGAGGCTTTTTCAGAATCCCATCGAGACTTGAGCGCCTGCATCTCTCCTTGTTTCTCACCCAGCTCTAACTCGAGCGTTGTCAGTCGCGCCTGGCTGGCCTGATCCTGCTCTTTCCGCAAGGCCTCACGCTCGATCTCCAGCTGCATCACCTTGCGGGAGACCTCATCGAGTTCCGCAGGCATACTATCGATTTCCGTACGAAGGCGCGCCGCCGATTCATCGACCAGATCGATGGCTTTGTCAGGCAAAAATCGATCGGCGATATACCGGTTTGAGAGCTTCGCGGCAGCAACCAGCGCGGCGTCTTTGATGCGCACGCCATGGTGCACTTCGTAGCGTTCCTTGAGTCCACGCAGAATGGAGATGGTATCTTCCACGGTTGGTTGATTGACCAGCACCGTCTGGAACCGCCGCTCCAACGCGGCATCCTTTTCAATATGTTTCCGATATTCATCCAGTGTCGTCGCACCGATCAAATGCAATTCGCCGCGGGCCAGCATGGGTTTGAGCAGATTAGCCGCGTCCATCGCCCCTTCCGCTGCGCCTGCTCCTACAACCGTATGCAGCTCATCAATGAAGAGCAGGACGTGCCCCTCTGCTGCCTGCACCTCTTTGAGGACTGCCTTCAATCGTTCTTCGAACTCGCCCCGAAACTTTGCGCCGGCCACTAACGATCCCATATCGAGGGTGATGACGCGCTTATTCTTCAGTCCTTCCGGCACGTCCCCCTTGATAATGCGAGAGGCAAGTCCTTCGACGATGGCAGTTTTTCCGACACCAGGCTCGCCGATGAGTACGGGATTATTCTTGGTTCGACGTGAGAGAATTTGTACGACACGACGAATTTCTTCATCGCGCCCAATGACGGGATCCAATTTCCCCTGCCCGGCCAACCGGGTGAGGTCGCGGCCATATTTTTCTAGAGCCTGGTACGTGCCTTCCGGGTCTTGGCTGGTGACGCGTTGAGACCCTCGTATTTGTTGCAGCGCGCCCAAAAGACGTTCTTTCGTCAGGCCAAGTTTCTTGAAAATGCCCCCCTCCTGGACCATGGCGAGGACGACATGTTCGACGCTCAGATAGTCGTCTTTCAACGTACGCTGTTCGTCTTCGGCTTTGGCCAAGACCTGGCTGAGCCGCGGCGCAACGTGGAGTTGTCCTGGGCTTGCTCCGGCCCCCTGTACTTGAGGCAGTTTTGCGAGTGCTTGCTCCACCGCCTGACGAACGGAGGGCACCGATAATCCTGCGTGCTCAAGGAGAGAGGACGCGAGCCCGCCATCCTGTTCCACGAACGCAAGCAGAAGGTGCTCCACATCAATCCCTTGATGACTTCGCCTCGCGGCATGAGACGATGCGGTCTGCAGCGCTTCTTGTAGTTTGATCGTCATGCGGTTCATATCCATTGGATCACTCCTCTCCACCCATATATGTTCACTGCTGTCATTCACATAATCATAGGATGTGGGAAGTCAATCTCCCGGGAGGTTTTCATTGCCTTGACTCGGCAAGTTCTCACAGACTAATGTCGATTATGGTACGAATTCTGACCGAAACACTCGCACTCTATCGGAACGCCTTCCAACAAACCGGACAGTCTCTTGCTCACGGTTGGATAACTATGCTGGCTGTAGTGGGATTTGGAGCCCTGCTGATGCTCGCCACTCAGATCGCATCGCCGCTCGGTATGATCGGAGGCTTTCTGCTCGGTGCGGTGAATGCGCTCCTGGTTGGCGCCACTCTGAGCCTGATCGAGCAATCGATCAGCCATGCGCGGGCGCTCACGGTTCGCGACATTGTTGGCAGCGTCGGTCACTACTTTTGGGATGTCATCGGCATTGGGTTCATCTTGTGGCTGCCGCTGATGGCGCTCGACCTGAGTATGCAGACGAACCCGTATGGGCAACTTATATCGTATGCAGTTTTTTTGCTCATTTTTCTCTTACTGAACCCGGCCCCGGAGGTTATCTATCAAATTCGGCATAATTCTCCGCTTGAGGTGCTCAAGACCTCGTGCGAGTTCGTCCTTGAGAATTGGATCGAATGGTTTCTTCCGTTCGCGGTGATCCTCATCCCCATCGTCCTCTCGCCCATGGGATTACGATCGTTTTTTTCCCTTTCCAGTCAAGTGGGGAGGGGAGCCGGTCTGGAGTTTTCCCAGCTCCTCGTACTGCCTTTCACGATCTTAGGGGGTTGGCTGGCCTATGCGGGTATTCCTTCTACAATCAGCTGGTATCTCGGGCTGCTTTTCACGCCACCTCTTGCCGTGGCCATGTTGCTGTTTCGTGGCCATCTCTTTGCATCGCTACACGGGGTGTCACGTCGCCAACGCCGATTTGTCTCCCCATTCAAGTAAGGACGAATAGTCTGATAAAAATAGGAGTCTATGCCTTCCTGATTGAAAGCCGCTCAAACCTTCCTGGCCCCTTTGCCCCACAAGGCTGGATGAAACAGAGCGAATTTGTTTGCCTGATCCCTTGAGTGACATGGGGGAATAGTGTATGGAATTACCTACAGCCTCTACAAGTATCATCGCTTCTCAAGGCTGAGAAAGAGCGTCACTCGTGCACTTATCGATCTTCTGGCGGATCGTGCTAACATCTCTTGTCATCATTGTGGTGATGGCAGGGGTGAATCTCTATGCCTTGTTTCAACTGCGCCAGCTGACTGCGTTGAGTGCCAACATGGCCACTCGCCATTACCCGGCGATCGAATCGGCCAAGCGTCTACACACCGTGCTCTATGCACAACTCAATAGCGAAAAGAAGTATTTGGCTGTGCGTGATGCCACGTTCTTGAAACATTTCGATGAAGAGGTCGACGAATTCCATCGCGGACTCCAGGCCCTCGAAACACAGGAACTCACTCCCCAAGGCATTCAGCTACTCAAGGATACCAAGCACCTGCAGCAAGAACGGCTCATGATGTTTCGCACAGAATTGGAGAACGGTGCGTCGTCGCCAGCGTCCTCTTCTGCAGACTATGAAGGTCAGCGAGACGCCTTGATGGACCGCATAAGCGCCACACTCCAACAGTTTATCGATCTTCATGAAACAGGTATCAGTGTTGGTGTCAGCCGGTCACGGGAAAGCTCGGCACAAGCTGAAGCAGTGACTGAGCAACTGGTTCTGCTTGCGCTCGTATTCGGCATTGCGCTCGCCGGCTTTGCGAGCTACACGGTTCTGCGTCCGCTTCGTCAATTGCAGAGCCATATCAAACAGATCGGGCAGGGCAATTTCCGCACAGCGCTGAATATTCGAGCTCCCAGCGAGTTGCGAAGCCTCGTCGACTCCGTCAATTGGATGGGTACAAAACTTCAAGAGCTGGATGACATGAAGGGGGAGTTTCTCGCCCATGTCTCCCATGAATTACGCACGCCCATGGCCTCGATACAAGAAGGCACCCATTTGCTGTTGGATGAAATTCCTGGCCCCTTGTCGCAAGAACAACGGACGACCTTGCGCATCATGGCAGACAGCAGCCGCCGACTCATCACCCTCATCTCCACCATTCTCGATCTCTCCAAGATGGACGCCGGGATGATGGAGTATCGAATTATTCCGACGGACCTCAAGCGCGTTACAGATATGTCGGTCAATAAAGTTCAGCTGCTCGCCGATGCCAAGCATGTGCAGCTGTTGCTGGAAGCGTCAGCTCAACGAGTGTGGGTCATGGCCGATGCGCTTCGCATCGAACAAGTGCTCGACAATTTGCTCTCAAACGCCTTGAAATTCAGCTCGGAAGGGGGCATTGTAAAGGTAGTCATGAAGCTGGATTCGAAAGCAGGGGTCCTTGAGGTGAGCGTGACCGATGGAGGACCCGGCATTCAGGCCGAAGACCTGCCCTATATTTTTGAGCGCTTTTATCAAGGACGCACGAAAGCCAAACATGCCACACCGGGGAGTGGCCTTGGGTTGGCATTGGCAAAAAAAGTGGTCGAAGCACACGGAGGACGAATTTGGATCGAAAGCGAAGCCAAGAAGGGAACGGCCGTACGGTTTATTTTACGCCTCACGAAGCCAGGAGAAACGGCATGAAGGATATTCTCCAAGGCCTGACCTCGGGGACATTATTCTGTCTCTTCCTCGCTGGATGCGCGGCATGGTCGCCAGCCCCACAGTTTTCCCAGCCCTATTTCATAGTGGATACAGGAGAGACCAAATCCCTTCACTCGTTGGCAAAAAAACAAGAGGCGCTCATCCCGAAATGTGCTGAGCGCAATTCTTGCGACCATGTCTATTATACGCGTGCCTTGCTGGGGCTCTACGAGAGTCGAGATAGCGCCTCGAAGTACTTCGAGAAAGTGATCGCCGTCGCCCCCAAGAGCCAGATGGCCTCTTCCAGCAAGCTTTGGTTGCAGCTGCTCGAGTATCACGCGGCTCCAGTTGAGCAATCCTGGCTCCAATCGGTCATAGCGGCCCCGGCCATTTCGCAGAGTCAGGCGGTGCTGGCGCAGGCTTCAGATCGGCTGGTGCGAGACTTGCTTGACAGAGAGCTGACCATCCAGCAATTGCGGACCGTGAAGGAAGCCGATGCCCAATCCCTGGAAAACCTCCAGCGGGATTTGGCTGAGCTTGAACGGAAGATGGATATGGGTAGCGGCAAGAAAGACGCGGCAAGAGGATCGACCGATACAGGCATTGTGCTGTCCCTGCAAAGGCAAGTGACGGATCGAGATAGAAAAATAGAGGAATTGACGAGCCAATTGGAGGCTTTGAAGCGCATCGACCAGGAAATGCGGGATAAGGTTCGTCCTATTCGTCCCCCATCAACGGTTACACCGCTTCCGACTCCGCCCGAATCGACGACACCGTAGAAGGAGTTTCATGGAAAAAGAACATATTCTCGTAGTCGACGATGAAGAGGGACTGTTACATCTTGTGAAGATGCGGTTGACGGCTATGGGCTTTGCCGTCACAGGCTGCACCACCGGGCGTGAAGCTCTTGAGGCAGCCAAGAAAGACCGGTTCGATCTCGCCATTACCGACCTTCGGCTGGGTAGCGAAGACGGATTAGATGTGACTGAGGAATTGCTGAGGATTCATCCGGGCCTTCCAGTTATCATCCTGACGGCTCATGGCAGCATTCCCAATGCCGTGGAGGCTATGCAGCGGGGGGCCTTCGGATATCTCACCAAACCGTTCGATGACAAGGAACTCAAGAGCAAGATCGAAGAAGGTCTCTCTCCGCAACGGATGAGAGGCGAGATTCAGCGACTCAAGTCTCTTGTCAATGAGTTGTATGGTATGGAAAACATCGTTGCGCGGAGTCCGGTGATGCAGCGCATTCTCCAACAGGTGGTGCAGGTGGCAGACTCAGACGCGACCATTCTCCTCTTCGGCGAAACCGGAACCGGTAAAGAAGTGTTCGCACGTGTCATCCATTCGAACAGCCGACGGAGTAAAGGGCCGTTTGTTGCTTTGAATTGTGCGGCCATCCCGGAAACGCTCTTTGAGTCTGAACTCTTCGGACACGTACGCGGCGCTTTTACCAGCGCCCATGGCGCGAAACGAGGCCTATTTCAAAGCGCCAATGGCGGCACGCTTTTTCTTGACGAGATCGGCGAAATTCCGCTCTCGATGCAGGTCAAGCTGCTGCGAGCCGTGCAGGAACGGGAAGTCCGCGAAGTCGGTTCTGAAATCTCAACCAAGATCGATGTCCGGATTATCGCCGCAACCAATAAAGACCTTGGCGAAGCGGTCAAGAACGGCTCGTTCCGCAACGATCTGTACTACCGCATCTCTGTCGTCCCGTTGTTTATCCCACCGCTTCGTGAGCGCCGAGAGGATATTCCCTTGCTGGCGCAACAGTTTCTGACCGCGAGTGCAAAACGAGCGAATAAAAGTTTGCGCGGCTTTACACCGGCCGCCCTCAATCGGTTGATCACACATCCCTGGCCTGGAAATGTCCGCGAATTAGAAAATGTCGTCGAGAAGGCCGCCGTCATGACGCGCCAAGATATGATTACACCGGACCTCCTCCCAGCTATGGGCACATCGTCGGATGCAACGCTCAAGCCGCTGACTGAAGCAAAAGAAGAGTTTGAGAAAACCTATCTCAAGAATGTCTTGCAACTCACCGGCGGTAATATCTCACGCGCTGCCCAATTTGCCGGACGCTATCGGGCGGACTTCTACAAAATGCTTAAAAAATATGGCTTGCATCCCTCAACCCTAAAGGCCAAGGCCGAAGCCGATCTGGAAGAGATGGAAGAACAAGGCGATCTCACGGAAGCCGAACGCTAGGTCTGCGTTTTTCTTTGCAGAAAGACCGCGACAGGATGGGCCAATTTTCTTGCGAGCCTTACGATTCGGCAGAGTCGAACAATCCACACATAGCCTAGCGTCGGCGGTAAAAATACTATGGCATACTAGAGCATCGATGGTCCGCGTGTATGGCTGGTGAGCCAGAACGGCTCCGTATCGATGTCGAGCCCAATACAGTCAACGACACCATCGCGTAGCTGCTCGCAGCCTTGTTTCTCTAACGAGGGTCACGCCGTCGGCGTGACCCTCATATCTTTCCGGCGTGGCCAATGAGTAGAGTTGCCATTCCTGAAAGACAGTGCTCCCCATCAATCAAAGCAACATCCCTGTATTGTTTCGCTCCGTCTTCTCCCATGGCTGTTCGTGCGCCCCGTCATTGCTGCCGACTGTATCGGTTCGTCGTCTCCTTCCTCTATGTCGACCCGCGCAAAGGTTTATACAAGATGTACCATCCGTCTCAGTTCATCGACTGCTCAGCGAGGGGCTAAGCAGTCGGCAAGCAAGAGAAGCATGCGGCCTTTGAGTTCGCATCCGGGAGAACGCTTCAGACACACGGCCTCGATATGCACAATAGAACTAATGCTGATGTGATTCAGTCCGAAGGTATGGATCTCAATCAAGAGGTGGTCAAGTTAGGTTGATGCTGGTGGGACCCAAAGCATGCGTTAGGAGAGACGGTGCAGGTATATCGAGAACGGGAAGGACGAGCGAGGCGGAGCGAGGTGTGTGCCGATTGCGGCCCTTGTCGCCGTGGAAGCAGCGGCAGCGCAAAGACTTAGCTGCCGAGGGTGATGTTGAACCAATACCCCGATTGACTGCCTCAGACGGGTGGCCTTGCGGTTGCTCTATTCTGGGAGCCTGTTCGACATTACAGTCCGTGATGAGGTGAAGGAAGTGCACCCAGATGCGAGGCCGCAGGCTTGAGAAAACTGGAAGTGTGTCCGCTGGAATACATTGAGAAATTTATTTCGCGCCGAGAATGACGAAGACGGTTGAGGATCGATCGCTACAGTTGAAAGGTTAATGTTGGATAGGTTCCTAGATCGAGTAATCCTGACCTCAGCAGATCGATCCAAGTTTATATGGGCAAGAGCACGTACTCGCTCATTTTATACTACATTGCGGAATGACCCATGGTTTGTCTTGACCAGCGTGGCGATGACCTTTGTGATTCGCTCGGCCACCTCTGGTTGGAGAGTATCGAAGTCCAATCCGAACTCAGATGCTTTGATCCATTTCACGATAGCGCGATCGATCAGCAAGGGCACCGGGTCTCCCGGCACAAATATTTGCAGCGCGAGCACCATGCCCACGGAGACTGGTACAGTCCCGGTCACGTAGCTCCCGCTCAACGAAAGATCTTTGATGATTCCTTCACCGGCAATCCCGTCCCCAAGGTACCGCATTGGCACCATTTTTTTGAGCCGTTGATTCTTCCTCATAACAAATCCTGGCATTCTGTCTCCTATTGTGATCGGTCGCGGTTGTTTTTGGACTGGTGATACTGTACTACCCAACTGAAAGTATGGATAGATAATTGCTTTACCAGACTTGATAGCAGAGGGGCCCATGAAATTCTGACAGTGTGATGCTTGGTATCCGTGCTTCAGTAAAGCCACCGGCTGGTGTGAACCAGGAGCCTAAGGCGATGAAGAGACCGAGCTGCCATCACGGAGTGGACGGCATGACCCAGGTGGTCTTGGCGGCTCTCGATGGTGACAAGACGTCGGCGACGCTAGCGTGTTCACATTGCGGACAATCAGCCAATATCGGTGCCCTTAGCGGATCTGATGCTGATGCGCCGGCTCGATGCACGGCATCGAGCCCCCTGTGTTTCTGAATGCTAATTTACATGATTTGTTGCGGAGCGAAGGCATCAAGATCAGGCGCACGCGGATGCGCACCGTGCTGCTGCATATGGCCATCGATGCACTATCACGCACACCCATTACCAGTCCTTGACGTCCGGTGCTTCGTGTGTATCAGTGCCTGTTCTGCCATCTGGAGATGATCCGATCGAACAATGTCTGGGCAGCGATATCACATACATTCCGATCACGTGTGGTTGCGTGTATATCTCGCGGTCCTGCTCTAGCCCAGTCGCCGGGTGTTGACGTGGCGGCTGTCCCACACGCTGACGATCTTCTTCTGTATTGAGGCAGTAACGTGTTGTTCTACAGTCAACACAGACCGCACAACTGTTTCACGGCCAGACGCCAGAACAGGTCTATTGCAACAATCTGGCGACACGGATGACTGCTGTGCAGTTAGAACGCCACGAGGCTCTACTGATGGAATGGAACTGTGCTGCCCGATAACTTGGAGGAGCTCATACCGACGCGGTTATCTGGAAGAACCTGAGCATTGAAAAACGTGGAGCTGGCGAGAGGAATTGAACCTCCAACCTGCGGTTTACAAATAGCTACCGACCCCTTTTCACATCCTTCTTCACCCCCACCAGAACCAACAGAATCACCAATGGAATGGCCAGGTTAAGCGATTCAGCCAAGTTGCGCGAGTTTGATTGCGGAGAGGGTAAATAGCACGAGTACGGTTACATTTTTGGTTACAGTGTATGAGGTCAGATGAACGTGAAAATGAACGAGCAACGAACTTCCAGAGACCCACAGAATGACGGTCACGGAGCAGCAGGCGATGCGCCGGATGGCGCACGCCACCGGCGCACGGCTGCCGGTCCCCCGGCAGCCTCTAAACTTGTCAGAAAGACATTTCTCGTCGATCACACGGAATCCCACGCAAGCACACCGTCATCTGGCGGTTCGACGTGGTCAATCAAGATTCATGACTTCGGGAAGCAGTGGATTGAGAGTTCGTGGGGAAAGGTTGATCCGCATCCGGGCAAGCGAGGCTTCAAGGGTCAGTCACTGAACAAAGCACAGAACCAAAAGCGAGCACGAGCTCGAGCGACTGGTGAGATCAGACGGAAATGCCTTTCCATCGGAGCAGACCATCTGGTCACGCTGACCTATCGCGACAATGTAGAAGACCGTGAGAGAGTCTTGACCGACCTGGAACGCTTACGGCGCATGCTTTCGCGCGGTGGCTACTCGATGCCCTACGTGGCTGTGTTGGAATGCCAGAAGCGCGGGGCGATCCATCCACATTTGGCTGTTCGTGGATTTCAGGATATTCGCCTCCTGCGCCGTTGTTGGTACAAGATTGTCGGAAAAGCACAGGGCCAGGTGAACGTGAAGGGGCCACGGCCTGGAACCTCCCCGGTCAAACTGGCTCGGTATCTTTCCAAGTACATCAGCAAAGACATCGACAGCCAGCCACGGGAGTTTGAGGAGCACCGGTACTTTTGCTCGTTAGGGATCGCCGTGCCGACAGAACGCTTTCAGATTGTCCTGACGCGCAACGCGCGCGAAGCGGAATCGAAACTCTTCTTCCTCATGTTCAACGACACGTTACGTCGGGTTGGAGACTACTGCACGGTCAGACACTGGATCGGAGGGGGAGGGACGTTCGGATGGATATCAGGCTTCGAAGACCCGACTTGTCACTGGAGCAGGAACACAGCAACCCCTCCGCAAGCTCCGGGGCAGGAGTCAAATTCGTCGATGTGAAGGAAGTGGGTGCCGACCCTTCCCTCCTCTACAAACAATCTCTTGACGTGTACGGCTATACCGTACATACTGGAACGATGAAGGAAATTATATGCGCCTTATCAAATTTCGTCATAAAGGGCTTCTGCAGTTCTACACAGAGGACAACCCGAAAGGTGTCTCAGCTTCCCATCTGGACAAGGTGGGAAAGCTTCTGTTAGCCCTTGAAACCGCCCTCACCCTTGAACAGGTGGGATGCTTTCCGGGCTGGAAGCTTCACCCGCTGAAAGGTGACATGAAGGGCTATTGGAGTTTAACCGTGACTGGAAACTGGCGCATTGTGTTCCGCTATCACGAACCCACAAACACCGCCAGCGACATTGATTTAATCGACTACCACTGAAAGGAGAATGTACAATGACCATGAAGAACCCGCCCCATCCGGGCGACCTTATCAGAACCGAGATCATCGACGCTCTGGGCTTGAGCGTATCCAAAGCAGCAGACATTCTCAAAGTTCGCCGCGCGACCCTGTCGGATCTTCTCGCCGGCAAGGCGTCTCTCTCCCCTGAAATGGCCCTCCGCATTGAGAAAGCGTTCGGCCCTGACATGGACCACCTTCTTCGGATGCAGCTTGCGTACGATGTGGCACAGACCCGCAGCCATGCCAAGAAACTCAGCATCAAGCGTTATGTCG
>JAYTTD010000191.1:0-11864 GCA_043745235.1 Nitrospira sp.
GAGTACTAAGCAATTTGCGATCCATCGTCCTGGTCGTTGCATTATCAAGAACTTAGCACTGTGGGGACTACTTATACGTACAATCCTGTACGCGCTGTGGCATTTGTGCTTTCAATTTTGTCCGGCAATTCGATTTTTTCAAGAACAAGGATCATGAGTTCGGTGTCCGTGACGCAACAAGTACTCGTCCAAGGTCCGACACAGGCTCCGCTTGAGTCGTTGCTCTCAAGAACGACAACCAGCCTTATCAGCCTGCAACATCGCAAGCTTTTAGTTGTACCGTGCAATTTCTCGACAAACCGTCATGAATAATGCGGCTAAGACCGTTTCTTTTTTCCCACGCGCAGATGGTAACCCGGTTGAATCCATGATTGCGCGCGGACGAGTCTAAATCCGGGCGTCCATTATTTCAGAGCCACCTCAGCCTACCCCCACATCCTCTTCACGAAAGGCTCTCAACATCAGACACCCTAGACACTCTGGCCGCGATCTGCTAGGCATCCCGTGCCGATTATGCTACAAACTTGTCGAAAGATTGTCGGGCTCGCGCGAAGATTGTTCACATGACAATGGGGCAACGTTCAACATCCTTCGCGCAAGTGACCCTGGCGGGAGTCTTCTGCAGCCTGGCCGTGACCGGCTGCCTCTCCCCCGTCACGCTGAATCGCGCCGTGACGAGCTATGATGAGGCGATCACGGACGCCATCTCCAAACAACTGCTCATCAACATCGCCCGCGCCCACCAACATCAACCGATTCACTTCACCGGCGTCTCGAATATTGCCGCGACCTTCGATTTCCGTGTCAGCGCCGGAGCCACTCCGGCACTGACAGGAGAGGCCAGTAGGGCCCTCATGCCAATCTTCGGCGGCAGCGTCGCGGAGAACCCCACCATCAGTATCGTGCCGATCGAAGGAGAAGAGTTCACCAAGCGGCTCTTGACCCCCTATCAGGAAACAAAGTTCATCCTCCTCCTCCGGCAACGGTACGACATCGATCTGTTGCTCAGGCTGATGGCGCAGGAACTGCGGATTACGGAGAATGGCCAGGAGGTCGCCTACCGCAATAGGCCTGCAGACCGGACAGAATACGAGATGTTCCGCCGCGTGGTGTCCCATCTTTCGGCCATTCAGGACCAGAACCAGCTCCACGCCGAACCGCTCGTCTACCATCGGACCTGGACCATTCCCGCCAACTCGGTCACAGCCGAAGGCTTTCAGGCGTTGCAGAAAGAGTATCTCGTGACCTATAGCCAGAAAGACAACACCTACACCCTTCGCAAACAAATCCTGGGACGAACCCTCATCACCAACTATGACCCAGACACGCTCTCACCAGACGAACGGGCCCGGTTGATCGACGAGACGGAAGAAGGGCACCTCAACGATGTGTCTTTCGACATTCGCCCTGGGCACATCGGAGGAGACTACCCCCTCAAGGGAGATTTCCGGTTGCGGAGCTTCAATACCATTCTCAACTTTCTGGGCCGATCGCTTGGAGAAGACCCCGAATACCAGGTTGACAAAGATCCGCGGACCCCGACAGTCCACGAGAATCCCATCCACACCATGGAACTCCTGCTGTCGGACAGATCTCCCTCGAGCGCCGACGTGTCGATTCAATCCCACGGAAAATATTACGCCGTGAATACCACGGGACCACTGGCACGCTGGAACCGTGAGGCCTTCCAATTGCTGTATCTTTTGTTCCAGATGACCGTCACCGATATACCTCGCGTCGGAGTCCCCAGCATCACGATTGCGAAGTGACCGGGCCCAGAGTCCTCCCCTCGCAATATTCGGCCGCAGCTACCCGCTTCAGCTGCACAGAAATCACCGTGACAACTGCGCCCATACACCACGCCGCCTATACTCCAATTTCCGGCCCTGCCATCATGCAAAACAGAGCCGCCTTATTGTGCAAAAGCCTGTGCATCGAGGAGCCAGCGCGCAGAAGGGTTTCGCCATGTTGAATTGCAAGACCCGACAACCTATCTGGGATCGAACTCACGTCCGACGCCTGCCGGAACCGAGGGGATATAATTGGGATCGAAAGAATCCTGCCAGACCGCGTCATGCACCGGGCTTGTTCCCCAGCCTCGCACATAGAGGAGCGACAGCACCGGCTCGGTCACCAATCGCTGCGTGCCTGTGACTCGGCCGACCACCGTCATGCGCGCCCAATGTCGATACTCGCGGGGGATTTGTTGTTTGGGCATTATCACCCAATAGTGGCCGGCTTCGGGGCCACCCGTGTCCACGGAACGATGGGGGATATAATCCTGGTCCAGAGGCCGATTCTTCACACGCAACCAGAGGTACTGCGCATTCTCTTCTTCACTAACAATCGTACCCCCCAACAACACCACTTTCCCGCGATAGTTCTCCGGATGGGAAGTCAGCTCGGTAAGCGTCGCACCAGGCTCAGCCATCTGCACATATTGGCGCGGGACTGTGCCGCATCCCACCAACACAACGATCAGGCTGATGGCCAGTGCAAAACGCGCAGACCAGCGTTGGAGGAAAGCATAAGGAGTCATAGAGTAATGTCCTTGGTTGTGTGGCGTCAGAGTGTGGTGCCTGACTTGCGGCGGTCTTCACGTCTCCGATGCAGAGGCTACACTCACGCCTCCAGCATTCCGCTGTGAGACGGTCCCATGTTCACAATTTGGAATCAAGATAGGAAGAGAACTCGGAGATGCTTCGGATGAAGAAGGCGAATACGGCTCCTGACGCCATTCTAGTCCTCCGATCTCAGCAGGCATGGCTTGTCAGTTCCAGAAGAGTTGTATCGACGCCCACAATAAGAACAGCCCGTACACACAGCCGAAAAATATCGGGAAGCTGATGGCGCGATGGGCCCACCATCGGCGATGGTGGCGAAAGGCCCAGTTCGGCGAAAACACCGGTGGCTCATTCCGCCGATTCTCGATCGGCTCCCGGGCTTTGTGGAGACGATAGAGGCTTGTCAGGAGTAGTTGGTCAGTCCATTCTGGGCTTTGCTCGATCCCACGCAACTGCCATTCCCAAAGCGCATTCTGTCCGGAGAATCGACCGAGGACAATCGCCATTTGCAGACAGAGGAGCAGCCCAACCACACACAGCAGGACGGTAAGGATTATGATGGGCACGTGTAGCGACTCTCGCGAGACAAGCAACCCGAGGACCGCCACGAAGATGGAGTTGGCCGTGAGGTAATCGGAGAGCATGCTGTGGTAGTCCCGCACCCCACAGGTCCAGAGAGTCAGAAGATGCTCATATGTACAATTCAACTGTCCGTTCTGCTCGTCCGTCATTCTGCCCCACATTTCTATCTAGCCCTTGAAACACAGACAATGACCACCGTTTCACGCGTTGATTCTCTAGCTCCTTCCTCGCCGCTTCCAGTCATAGATACAGCCTGAAGGTCACGTCCGGCAGGTCCGCGCTCACACAGTCCATCTCCAGGGAGTTGGACTGTGTGACCGAGCTGCATGCACGTTCATGTAATGCGTACCACGGTCCTACTGTTCTCAGCGTACTCATACCGTCTCCTCACGCACACCGAGTCAGAATTGTGTAAACGGCAGCATTTGCGGAACGAGCGGAGGCACCTCGATCTTGGGATGCTGTGTGAGGCTGTGCGGTGTCGGACGTTCTCCCAGCATGACACTCATGGTGTGCCTCACGCCGTCTCGAGACAGTGTGATCTCGATTGGCTGCTTGGCCTTCAGTTGCCCAAGCACCTTGGCATATTGCTCGCTGGACTTGACGTCCTGCCCATTGACCTCGACGAGGATATCGCCCCCCAAGATCCACGGCTCTCCCTCAATGGTCACATCTAGGTTGCCGGCACGGAGGCCGATCGTCTCGGCCGGGCTCCCATCCTCCACATCGAGAATGAGCAACCCGCTCACAAGGGGAAGCGCAATCAGATTCCGCACTTCGTCGGTCACAAATTTCCCTTTGATACCAAGCCAGGGGCGGATAACTCGCCCGTTCGTCCGCAGTTCACTCACAATGGACTTGACGGTATTGATCGGAATGGCGAACCCAATGTTTTGCGCGCCCATCAAAACTGCTGAGTTGATCCCGACCACGCGATCCTCAGAATCGACCAGCGGCCCACCGCTATTCCCAAGATTCATCGGGGTCGTGGTTTGAATCACTCGTTCTTGGAACACCTCCTGTTTGGGCTCCAGCACTTTGCCGAATCCGCTCACAATGCCGGTTGAAAATGCATAGCCCAATCCAAAAGGGTGTCCGATCGCCAGGACTTTCTGGCCGATTTCCAGTTTGTCGGAGTCGCCAAGTTGAGCAGGGGCATACTGCCCATGCGGAAGCGTGACATGGAGCAGCGCGACATCCGATTGCGGATCGCTTCCGATCAGCTCTGCCGGGAGACGAGTCCCATCATGCAACGTCACCATGATTTTGGCTGCCCCATCTACGACGTGTGCATTGGTCACAATCGAGCCCTGCTCATCGATCAGCACACCAGACCCGAGTCCTTTTCCCGATGCCTGCGTGATGTGATGGGCGCTGACATAGGTGGAGGCGATCAGCACAGTGGCGTTCGCCATTTTCTTATAGACCCGTACGCTGTTCACTTCTTCCGACGTAACTAAGGCAGCTGCGAGATTCCAGGGAGTTCCCATCCACACTGTCAGTGCCAGACAGGCGACCAACCAGGAACGAAGGCACTTTCTGGGAAGTCTGCAACGCATCATACATACCTCCTTATTATCCGTCGTATGTTCCGGAAAATCATAGGGAACAGCTGTTCGGTAAACCACGGACTCTACCTTTCGCTGGCGCGGTGGGGCTACACGAGCAGATCGTTACCGTGGCGCACTGAGGTTCGCGTCGCCGCTGGAAACTGGAGTGGTGCTGAGGTTCTTCTTCGGAACCACCGCGGTGCTTGAACAGGTGCCCGCCTCTTTGTCCACGTTACGGTTTACGATCCGCACGCCGGTCAGGACTTCGTTCACCAGGCCTTCACGGACGACTTCGATATCTTGCTCGGCGTCCTTCCCAGTCCGCTCGCGGATCCGGTCCACCGATTTTTCTGTGACCTGGACGCGGACGAGCTTCGACAACTCCACCCGCGCAGCCAGATCAGCCGAGTGCTGGCACAGGTAGAGCCCCTTCGCGAGATCACCATACCCGGTGGCGAGGATGTGCTCGCCGTCGGATGGTCCAATCTCGGCGAACGGAATTTGTACTCCCTTTTGAAGAGACGGTGCGGGCATGGATGTGGCGCCTCCAGGCGTCGAGGCTTGAGGTGAAGATTGGAAGTCGCCTTGTTGCTGCGAATGCTCCTGCGCCGTTAGCTCTTGAAATGCCTTGTCGGCATGTTGCCGCACGGCATCATGGTTCGTTACGGGAGTTGGTGCCGTCGAGCAACCGAGCGTCATGAGGAGGCTGCCCAAGACCAATCCCACGCTGGCAGTGTTTTTGATCATGTCCGATCAGCCTACTGCTCTTATGGCAGCCTGTCAATTCAATGGATCAGCTGACCTCTTATGGACCAATCCGCAGGCCCATGATCATCGCTGGAAATTCGTCCTAGCGATGGCCTGGAATTGGGACATCGAGCCACTACGCTACTATCATCAAATTGATTGGATAGGGGAAACGTGCTTATCCACACGAATCATGACTCCATGTCCTGAAGCGGCTTCGTGAGGGCCTGAGAGAAAATATTCCGACTGAGAATTTCTCGTTCGGCATCTAACCAATCCTCCAAAGAACAGCCTTCACGGCAACCCCGCTGAACATATAACTCATAGGCTCGTGTGGTAATGCGCCCCTGGAGATCCTCGATCGAAAGTCGCAATTGACGCGCAGACGTGTTGCTCGACGCGGCTGTGGCGTGCTGGTTTGCCGGTGGAACGTGCGGCTGCTTCTCTGCTCTCTGTGACGAGGTCTGTGACTTCATGATGTTTTTCTCCTTTCACATGTTTGCATTGCCTGAGTGTCTCCTGCAGCGACAGAAAAATTCACACCAGGGCTTGAGGATACGCTTCCTTTGGGCCCATCAGTGCCGACACGTTCGTGGACGAACTCTTTCAGTCGCACTCCCTCTCCACCTGCTAACACCATTCTCCGCAGAGACGACTGTGTGCGACTCATACACACCTCTTTTAGGTCTGTACGATCGGGGTGAGTTGTTCACTATATGCGGATTCGAGCCTCCGTGTTTTGACAGAAGAAGCCCCTACAGGAAGACGAGGGGCACGACCGCGGGGGCACTCCGTAATGACACTTTCCGCTTGTGTGGCTCGTTCCAACGAGCGTGACTGAAGAACGCTCAGTTTTCCGGTTCCCACTGCGTGTGGCTCAACATGGCTCGACACACGAGAACTCGCTCTGTTGGTACGAATGATCGCGTCCTCAAAGTTTCCGCAGTTCAGGCACCGTATCGTCTCGATCCCCGTGCGGGATTCTTCCTCCATGAGATCACAAAACGTGTCGATGACCATGAATCCGCCACACCGTTCACACGACATATCGTTCTCCTCCTGGCGTTCGTCGCTCGTATCCTTGTGCTGAGCAATGGTGGCCGTGACCGATTCGGCTAGCTCGTCCTTATGGACATCCCATCGCGTTCGTCTGGCGCGTCATCGATGATGAGCAACCGGTTGTTCATGATGGTGCATCGGGACGAGGGTCCCCGCATGGTTCATCGTGCGAATTTGATAGCTCAGGCCCATCCGACGAAGTGTGATCAGATTCTTTCGGCTAAGCCGATCGATTGCGAGAAACAATTGTGCCCAAGAGAAATCTGGTCGCCCAATGATGAGGTCTTCCATCATAAGCACCTCATACCGTTGAACCATGTGTAGAACAGCCTCATCTGCATCCGTATTTCCTGTGCCCATGTTCTGTTCCCCCTCGTTGCTATGCACAGACCCGCTGAATTTCGTGCGTGAAGTCCCACTCCACACCCTGCCCTACAGCCAAGACCAACATACTCACAAGCACACCGGGACTCGATGACTTACGAATCCAGGCAAAGGCTCCATTTGCCGTCGCCATTTCACTAATATCCCATTGTGGCTTCGAGACAATGATGACCGGAGTATCGGGGCAGGTGACCCGACTCTGCGCTAAGAGTTCGAGCCCATTCAGGTAAGGCAGGTGGAAGCCGGTCACCACGGCATCAAAGTGATGTTGCTGCATTTCGCTCAAGGCATCCAGACCGTCACAGGCCTGGGCAACGGTGAAGCCGGCCTGTTCCAATACAAGGGTAGTCTCCTGCCCCGCACGCTCATCGTCGTCAACCACCAGCACACTTTTCTTATCGCCAATCATTGATCCCTCCATCTCCGGGATAGCGATAAAGTGGTTTCACGTGACTCCCCAGCGAGCACGCCTACTCCATCCCGCAGTAGATTCGATTGCACCGGACCTTCGACACGCCGCACTTGCAGAATCGGCATTCACTGACAACCAATCCACAAACCAGCCCGCGCATCGCATCTATGATTTCTGTGGCGAGGGCTCCTCCGCAGCGTTGGCGACTCATGCTCGGTTCTCCTCTCCACCTCTCAGCCATTTACCCATGAATTCTCCGATCATTTCCGATCGTAGAGCGGCATTACACACGACATCAGCATGGCACACGATCAGACAGCGCCTAATTCCGAGGCCAGATGTTCAGCAGTGTTGGTGTGGGACGTTTCCTACGTGTCTGCGGAGGGCTGGGGAAGGACAGAATAGCAAAGAAGGAAGAACGAGAAGGGGTTATACGATCAAACGATGTTCGAGCGCATACCGGGTGAGGTCCGCGGTCGAATTGAGATGGAGTTTCTCCATTATGCGTGCTCGATAGGTGCTGACACTTTTCACGCTCAAAGAGAGCTCTTCGGCAATGTGCGTGACGGTTTTGCCATGGGCAATCAAGCCCAAGACCTGGAACTCACGATCTGACAACCTGGCGTGAAGGGGCTGACTGGCATCACCCTGCTGAAGCTGCGTGGCCAGAAGGTCGGCAACTGAGGGGCGAATGTACTTTCCGCCCGCCATGATTTTCCTGACAGCCTGCACCAGCTCCTCCGGGATACTCTCTTTGGTCAGGTACCCATCGGCTCCGGCTCGAAGAACCCGCATGGCGAATTGGTCTTCCGGATGCATACTCAGCACGAGTACCGGAGTGTCGGGCCAGCCAGCCTTCAACTCATGCAAGGCATCCAGCCCGCTCCTACCCGGCATCGTCAGGTCTAATATGACCAAATTCCACGGATGTTGTCCTGCCAGCTCGAGCAGCTCTGGGGCAGTGGAGGCCTCCCCAATCTCCGCTTCCGGAAACTCATCGGTCAGCACCTGTTTGACCCCACGGCGAACAAATGGATGATCGTCGGCGATGAGAATCCGTATCATGCGACTCCTCTCAAAAGCGGCAAGCGAACCGTCACCGTCGTCCCCATTCCCTCAGCTCCAAGGACCGAGACCTCACCCCCCCATTGCGCAGCACGTTCTCGCATCCCGAGCAGCCCCAAGGAATGTTGGTTGGCTAGGATAGCGTCCTGCATACCTCGCCCGTTATCGCGCACTTCGAACACGAGCCAGTCAACGGAAACGTCCAAATGGACACGGATGCTGGAGGCCTGGGCATGACGCACCACGTTGGTGAGAATTTCCTGATAGATGCGAAAGAGCGCCGTGGCCGGATCCGGCCCGATCGGAATGGGGGCCAGCGGCATCGACCATTCGCATCGTATCCCGGTTCGCTTCTCAAAATCACGTGTCTGCCAGTCAAGCGCGGCGGCCAGGCCGAGCTCGTCTAATACAGCGGGCCGCAACGCGGTCGCAATCTCGCGCACGGTCTGGATCGTGACCTCAAGCAGTTGCATCGTTCCCTGGACACGCTCCAGCAGTTGCTCACGACTCACGACCGTCTCTGGAATAGAGAGCCGTCTTGCCATCCAGGACAGATCAAGCTTCAAGCTCGTCATGGCCTGCCCCAATTCATCGTGGACCTCGCGGGCAATCCGCGTCCCTTCTTCTTCCCGTATCGAGACCAGTCGCGTCGCCAAGGCCCGCAGCTGGTCTCGGGAGTGGCTGAGCTCAAGCCCAATTTGCTTGCGTTGCGTCATATCGGCCATGAGACCGAGCACTCCGCAAATAGTGCCGCTTGGGCCTCGAAAGGGTGCCGTCGACAAGCTGATGTAGACAGGCGTCCCATCCTTCTTGTATCGCACAACTTCCAGGTCCGTAAAGGCTTCGTCTTTCATCACGAGTTCTCGCAATGACCGGTGCTCGTCCGATTGCTCCGGAGCCACGGTGGGAAGGGGGCGTCCCAGCACTTCGTCTTCCCGCCATCCGAAGA
This sequence comes from Nitrospira sp., assembly GCA_043745235.1. Taxonomy (GTDB): domain Bacteria; phylum Nitrospirota; class Nitrospiria; order Nitrospirales; family Nitrospiraceae; genus Palsa-1315. Next base: position 9,313 of record JAYTTD010000191.1, read on the forward strand.
TGCGCTCCGCCGCAGGATTCCAGAGCAGGCAGTTGCCGACAGCGTCAAGAATGACGATCCCGACCGGCGACGCATGGATGAGTGCAGTGAGCTGCTCGTTGGTCTGTCTAAGCTTACCCTCGATCTCCTTCTGCGGGGTTATATCCATCCAGATGCCGACAATTTCCCTCGCGACACCGTCTGGACTATTCTGAAGCACCGCATTGTCGAGGAACCAGCGATAGGTCCCATCGGCTATTTGCCATCGATATTCAGTATTCACTGTGCCGACCTCAGGGAGTCGCTGGAATGCGAGCAGGACCCGCTCACGATCGACTGAATGGAGACGCGAAACCCAGAGATCCGCATCCTCCAGAAAGGCGGTGCTGGGGAACCCGCTGATCACGTCAACATTGTCGCTCACCCAGAGCGCCCCGAAATTCCCTGACGCTCTAGCGGAATAGGACGCGACCGACAATGTCCGCATGATCAAACCTTGTTTCGTTTCACTCGCCTTCAGCGCCTTCTCGGTCTGTTGACGCCTCGAAAGATCCAGCTTGTACACCGCCCCCACTCCAAGTGCGAAGGCCAGGACTACGAGGCTTCCTCCGCCCACAAACATAATCGTCGATTGGGCCAATGCCGTGCTACGTTTTGAGTGTTCTGCTATCTCCCCAACCTCCTCATCGATCAACTCCTTGAGGAGCCGACGAATCCCCTCTATCTCTCGACTGCCTTGATCTGACTGCATGAGCATACGTGCCGCCGCGAACCCCTGAGAACGGGCTACATTGAAGGATTGTTCGGCAACGTCAAGCCGACTCGTGATCAACTTCTCAAGTGTGTTGAGGCGTTCCTGATGACGAGGCGCATCCCCTGTCAGCTCCCTGACCTCTTTGATCCTGTTCCGTATCCGGTTCACCGATCTGTTGTACCATTCCAACAAAAGCACATCTCCGGAAACAATGTAGGCGTGATGGCTAGTCTCGGCATCATCAAGCGTGGCGCCGATGCGTTCGAACGTCGATCGGATCTCATGGCTTCGGGCCATGTCCGACGCTGTTTGCATGAATCCAGTCGTGCTTCGGTAGACGACCACCGCCATGCTGAGGAACAGCAGAAACGCAACCCCTAAACCGATCCAAATGTATTTCTCATGAGGCCTCTGCATGATGTCAGTTCTCAGATAGGTTCATTCAAATCACGCGTATCCACACCCTATCGCCTCCGCATGCGAGACTGTCGCTCATCATGCATAATGTATTTCTCCAGACACCCTTGTATGACGTGTGATGCGCATTCCGCACAGTATACTAGTGCTTTGGACAACCCGAGGCCATCAGCATCTGAGTAGTCCGACTGTCAGCGCCGTCCTACAAACAATCGATTTCGCATACAAGCCACAGAGTGAGGCGCTGGTAGTATGGAGAGAGACTTGCTCAGCGAGCACGTTTCGTGGGAGTCAAATGCACGACGTTATGGCCTAGTTTCCGGGTGCTGGTCAACGAACACATGTTTCCCGTCTTGTCTGGTCAGGTCTTATTATTTTGGAGGAGGTCTCTCGCGCATAGCGCTCTCCCTAGCAGGCTGCAGAAAAACTCTGTGGCACGCTGAGATTTCACTGGTCTCACATATGCGCCTATCTTTAGAGAGATTCTTTGCTTCGCCTGACACATGCGCAGTATACTGCAGACTTGCTTGAGAGGATAATGCGCGATCGGTACGCACCCACTCACCCATATAGTGGTTCACACGGGGAACTGTCCGTGTTTGTGGATCGACGATTGCGTCTCATCTGCTACGTTATCGTTCTCAGCATTCTGAGCGTTTCTGCATATCCTTCCAGCGCGGCCTCGCCATCTCCGGCTCCTGACCAGGCCACCGTGGCATCGAAGGCACTTCGTCTCAGCGTGAACGACGCGCTGGGACTGTTCCTCAGTCAAAACCTCGATGTGCTCATCGCCAAGTACGGGATCGAGTATACAAAAGGACAAGAAGTCACCGCGAGGCTCTTCCCGAATCCGTACTTGTCGGTCGGGACGCAAAGCTCCTATACGCAAGGAAGGACCCTGTCCAATAGCGGGCAGCTGTTTTCACAAATCGCTCAGTTGTTCGAGTTAGCGGGGAAACGGGGCTATCGAATCGAAAGCGCGGGGTTCGGCACGCAATCGGCAGAAGCGGCGTTCGAAGATGCGGTGCGGCAACTCGGATTTACCGTCAAGGATACCTATTACCGGATTCAGTTGGCTCAGCGCAGGCTGGTGCTGGCGGAAGAGAATCGCGAACGTTTTTCCCGTATCCTCGGTATCAATACCATTCGGTTCAACAAGGGGTACATCGCGGAAGTCGATCTCATTCGGATTCGCTTGCAGGTCGTGGACTTTCACTCGCAGGTGATCCATGCGCTGCAGGAAGCAGAATCGGCGAGAGGCGATCTTCGTCAGCTACTGCGGCTATCCCCCAAAACGGTGATGGAATTGACCACGGAGCTGGGTTTCCGCCGGATCGATCCCGATATCGAAAAGTTGCAGGTGGCCGCTCTGGCAGTACGTCCGGACATCCGCGCAAAACGC
>JAYTTD010000192.1:0-11829 GCA_043745235.1 Nitrospira sp.
TACGCGCCCACGCAAGTGCCTCGACTTCGCCACGCCGCTGGAGGTGTTCACACAGTTGCGTCATCATTCACCCGTTGCACTTGGAACTTGAAACCGCCCCGTGATTAAATGATACGCTGGCATCATTCATGAGTAATCTTGGTCCATCTGGGGTGACCGAAGCGCAAAGGTAGAGTGTCGCGCTGTCTCACAAAGAAAGGGAACGGCTATGACTGTATGGTCAGGGAGCACGGTCGGAGATTTCATGCACCGGTACCTGGAAGTCGTTCCACGAGAGACCACGATCGTGGTGGCCGCCGAGCGTATGAAAGAGAAACGCCTTGGGTCCCTGCTGGTAGAGTCGACCGACGCGCAGGGTCGTATGTCCCACAGGTCGGGGATCGTGACTGAGTCGGACCTGATTCGGAAGGCGCTCGCCAAAGGAATGGATCCTTCTCTTTCCATGGTGGATCAGATCATGACCAGTCCGCTGCTGACGATCACGCCGGATCGCCCGATGCTGGATGCGAGTCATCTCATGGAAATGAACCATGTCCGCTATCTCTGTGTCTCGGACAAGGATGAAATTGTCGGGATCATTTCGATGCGAGATCTCGCGCGCTATTTCGTCGACTCGGAAGGGGGCCCCATCCGTGACCTCGACGGCGTCTACCGGCCCCTCGGCGTGCTCATGCGAACGTTGATAGAGCCAATAGAGACCATTGCGAGTGAGGGGACGGTGCTGGAGGCGTCGCAGACGATGGCGGAGAAACAGATCGGCTCGCTCCTCGTGATTGAGGCTGGAGAAACGGTCGGAATCGTGACAGAGACCGACCTGGTGAGAAAAGTGATCGCGTCCCATCTCCCTGCCAGCAGCACCAGCGTCAGGTCCGTGATGAATTATCCCCTGATTCAGATTGACATCAACTGCACCGTTCGAGAAGCCAGTCGGCTCATGGCCAAGGAACGGATTCGCCACCTCGCCGTGACGGAGGAAAACAAGATCGTAGGCCTCGTGTCTCTGAGGGACCTGGTCAAGATGGTGTCCGTGAGAGACAAGCCCCGATTCCTTCGCAGTACATAACTCGACGCATCTCCCCCACTGCCATTGTCTCGCACGTCATACGCTCATGGAATTATTTGTAATAGGCCTCCAGCATCAGTATCTACAGGGGACCGCCCACGTTCCCATATTTTGTGGCTTGCATTGAGGATACCAAAGAACTACGCTAGCGCACATCCGCTAGCAATACCTGCTTGCCATCTCGGAGGTGCACCGTGAATCTCGAAGAATCAGGACAAACACCACAGACCCTCCCAATGAGCCCGTCTTGCGCCTGCACACACAGTCGTCTGATCTCCGACTGTGTGACGGAGGAGGAACACGAGGCCGGCAAGGTGCGTTGTGTAGAATGTGGGGGCGTCATTCCCGATCCGTATCTACAGTGGGAAGCCAAGAAAACATAGGCATCGCCCCCATCAGTATCGCTACCAGTACGCTCCTCTCGCAAAGCACAATATCCATCCCTTCATTGAGGTATTTGGCAACAGTCCCTTGACTGGTCACTGACCCGAAATTCCTCAACTGGTCAGATAGGGCGGTCTGCTCCTCCATACTGTAGCCCTGTAACTCCGTCTGCTGCCGCACATTTCACTCTCTTCTGGCGACACCATCCTGTGGCACCGACGATGCAAGACTCTTCGCTCAGCAACGCATTCCGTTTGATCACAAGGAGGTTGTTCATGCCTAATGTAACCCGCTGGGAACCGACGACGCGCTGGAATCCGTTCAAAGATTTGGAGGAGATGGAGAAGCGCCTCTCGACCTATTTGGGTCGCCCCGCTGTTCGGACCGAAGCCGGGAAGGAAGCCATGACCGTCGCCGAATGGTCTCCGCTCGTCGATATTACCGAGGACGACAAGGAATACCTCATCAAGGCCGATCTACCGGAAGTGAAAAAAGAAGACGTCAAACTGACGGTCCAGGACGACGTGATGAGTATCTCCGGCGAGCGGAAGTATGAGAAAGAGGAAAAAGGGAAGAAGTACCACCGGGTCGAGCGAGCCTACGGAAGCTTTATGCGGAGCTTCACCCTGCCGGAAGATGCCGATGGCAGCAAGGTCAGCGCGGAATACAAAGAGGGAGTCTTGAGAGTGCACCTGCCCAAGTCGGAGAAGGCGAAGCCAAAATCGATCGAGGTAAAGGTCTCCTAAAGGCGACGGCAAGGAGTGGGGGCAAATGTTCCGATCTCCTCACGATTTTGAGGCTCCATGGGACATGCAGGGGCATCGCGCGGCCACAAGATCTCAACGTCATCTGTGGTGGCTAATTACGCTGCTGGTTCTGCTCGGCATGTTTCTGATCGGCGTCGGCGTCACGAGTGGACTCATCTAGCGTCACCATCGTACGGTTCCCGGCTGGGGGAAGGAGTGTGAGTGATTTTCAAGAACCGTGAAGAAGCAGGGCGTCAGCTTGTCGCTGCGTTGTTGCAGTATCGTGATGACCCTCGGGGTCTCATTCTGGCCCTTCCCCGCGGTGGAGTGGCAGTGGGCTATCAACTCAGCCTCGCCCTCCATCTCCCGCTCGATGTGTTTATTACGCGCAAAATCGGTGCGCCGGGCAATGTCGAGTATGCAATTGGAGCGGTGGCCGAAACGGGATCGCGCTATCTGAATCAAGAGGCGGTCAGCTCGTTTGGCTTATCCCGGCATGAACTGGAGGGGTTGATTCATGTCCAAGAAAAAGAGATCGCCAGGCGCAAGGACCTGTACCGGCAGGGACGACCGCTCCCGCAACTCACAGGCCGCACCGTGCTCTTGGTTGACGACGGCATCGCCACAGGCTCAACGTTCCTGACCTCGGCACTTGCCATTCGCAGTTTGCAGCCCCATCGCCTGGTGGGAGTGATTCCGGTCGGACCCTCGTCGACGATTCGTGAAGTTCGATCACATGTAGACGAGTTGGTGATTCTCATGACACCGGACCCATTCTACGCCGTGGGAAATTTCTTCACCGACTTCACACAAGTCGAGGATCGCGACGTGATTCAGTATCTGAATCTGGCCGAGGAGGCGATGTTCCAACGCACACCCTCGTAAGCAGTCTGGTCAGCCAAGGAGGATAGGCCGTCACATGTCCACACATTCCAAGATCCCATCTGGGTTGGGGGCTCGCAGAGACCAAACGTATCAAGAGGACGAACACGACACCTATAAACTGCAGGGGAAGCTCAAAGAGCCCACTGTCTGTCCCACATGCGGGGCAGTCTTTCACAAAGGGCGGTGGACCTGGGACGCGAAACCGGCAGGCGCGCACGAGACACTCTGTCCGGCTTGTCACCGGATCCACGATACATACCCCAAGGGCCTCGTCACGATCAAGGGACCGTTCAAAGATACCCAGCATGAACAACTGATCGGCGTCGTCAAAAATACAGAGGAGAAGGAGAAGAAGGAACACCCGCTCTCCCGGATCATGGGGATTGAATCACGACCTGAGGGCCTGGTCATTTCGACGACCGATACGCATCTGCCCCGTCGAATCGGCGAGGCGCTGAAACATGCCTACCACGGGGAGCTGGAGTTGCATTACGACCGGGATGAACAATTCGTACGAGTCACATGGACCCGCTGACCCTGGTCCCAACCGTTGAGGAGAAGAATATGACCACCCATTCTGTCAGGACACATCATGGGCAGATCAGTATGGTCACACGTCGTGACCACTGGTCTGTCGACGACGGAGGGCCTATTCCCGGTCTCACACCGGCGATGGCCATGGCACGACCGAGGTGGTCCTCTCCCAGTCGATGGCTCTGTGTCGCTGTGGCGGCACTCAGCCTGGTGACCGGAACGACAGGATATGCGGACACGTTGCTTCAGACGGGCGCGGTCGTGGAGGTGGATCAGGCTACCGTCAAGCAGATCATGGATGTGTTTCACAAGGCTGACGCTGCCATCGCTGCAAAAAATCTCGAGGGCATCATGGAACTCCATGCAACCCAGTACAACTATCATGGATTGAAGCAGGCGGATGTTCGTAAGATCTGGGGCGACCTGTTCAAGGAATACCGTGATCTGGGCGGAATGCATTTCTTTTCGAAGGTCGTCAAGGTGGGATCGGGCTCCAACGCCATCATCGAGGTGACCTGCACGGGGAGCTTGTCGGGCATCTCAAAGACCAGTGGCCTCCGGGTGCCGATCGACAGCTGGTACGAAGAAGTACATTTTCTGACGCTTGAGGGAGGCGTCTGGCGCATTCGCGGAAGTGCCGGCGACACGCCACGGGTCTTACCGTTCGGCACGGCACCGCACCCGCTATTCTGAATCTTAAGGAGACGACCATGAGAATCGTAGTTGGCGTGAATTTGTCGGACGAAGCCTTAGCTGCCGTGGAACAAATCGGGTTACTCTATCAGCCGGGCGAGGTCGTGCTCGTACATGGCGTGGCCCAGACAGCCGACCTGCAAGGGACCGTCGAATTCCGTCAGACCTTGCTGGATGCCCGTCGCCAGATCGTTGAACGTTGCCGCGCCCTGCTGTCGGCTGAGACTACCTCCATCCGGGCGTTGTGCGAAGCCCAGGACCCAGCCTCCTTTATTCTCGACAGCGCTGCCGCGGAAAAACCAGACCTTATCGCAATGGGCACACGCGATCTCAGCCGGATGGTGAAAGCGTTTATCGGCAGCGTATCGCACCGCGTCCTGCTCCATGCCACGATGCCGACCTTGATCGTGAAAGGAAAAGCTCGACCCGTTACCCGCGTCCTCATGGCGGTGCAAGGCCACGAGGACGCAACCCGTCTGCAAATATGGCTGACAGCGCACCCCTTCAAGAACCCCGTCACTGTCACCATTCTCTCGGTCCTCGCCCCACTCCACGATATCAGCGAACAGTTGATGGTGGGGCTCCAAGGCTGGTCTGAGCAAAGTAAACGTGATGCCGAACAGGTCGTGAAGGACACGGCCCAGGCCTTGACCAGTCCACACTTCACGGTGTCTACCGAAGTCCGCCCGGGCGATCCTGCCACGACCGTGTGTGAAGTGGGACAGGGCCACGACCTCATCGTGGTCAGCTCCCACGGGCGGAAGGGGCTCAATCGTTTCATGCTGGGTAGCGTGTCGGATGGGATCGTGCATCGGGCCAGCTGCTCCGTGCTCCTGGTGCGCTGACCGCCCGGCACTTTTGCCATCGACCGTCCTCAACGATTCGTGCATGAAAGGGCAGAGGGCTATGAACGTTCGAGTGATACCGAGCGTATTATTACTGTTGATGGGACGCAGCTCATGAGCAGCGCACAAACGCTGCACGGGAGCCCTCAAGCCGGCCTGTTGGTGGATGACAAGGATTGCCTACGCTGTCACGGCGAGAAGCTAGATGGGGCCGGGCTGGATGGACAGTGCCTGATCGTACACCCTGCGAATTTCCAGTGCGTCACCTTGGGCTCCAAACAGATCGGGAACTCTTACTCACAATCCCGCACGGAGCAGCCTTGGCCCCCATACATGAGTTCCGCGGCAAGCTGACCGACCAGCAAGTGATGGATGTGCGGATGATGGCGCCGTTCGACCCGCTCAGCTGACGTCCTGCGTGACGGCGAAGTCGCATGCACCAACTCTTCGTCCTGGCACTCGTCTTGACCGCGCTGATCTGCCCTCTCGGGAGCGCGGCAATCGAGCCTGCGAGTAAGCAACCGGACGGAAGATATTGCCCGACAGGACTGCTCCCATTCCACAAAATCCAAACGGTTTCTCGAAGACCTTCAGCGCGACCGGCCGAGCCTTCGAATCGTGTTTCATCATCTCGGCCAAGACCCAACCGCCGCGCGCCGACTGCACAAGTTGGCTGCCCGGTGTAACGTCCAAGCTCAATAACGTATGGCTGCGTGCCTCTCGCCGCGTCAAAGAACTTACGGGATCAGCTAACTCGACCTGAATCCGATCCTTGCGCTTCCGCAGTGCAGAACTGCAAAATGTAGATACCAGAACTCAGCGCGGCACAAACCATGACCAGACATATCGACACATGCCTGTACACGTCAGGCTGCCCTATCAAAGGAGATACCTAATGACACCTCTATCATTTCGCAGATTCCGGCGATATGGAACGAAACTCTGTTCCGTATCCCACCTAATGAAGTTCGCGCTACTGCTTGGCCTTTTCGGATGCGCCAGCACACTCCATCCCGGTCAGGGGCCGACTTTCCGACTCGCTGTCAAGGTCCGGGGGTCATTCGATGCGTCGGATTTGACTCCGCTCAAGATATTGATTCTCACATCGATCCGCCGTGGGGGCAGAAGCAGAAACTCGGCAGAGTCGTCACCGACGTGAAGGCCTCAGGCTCCGAATCCCTGCGATTTGAGATTCCTTCGAATTCCGGATCCGACTCCTCGGGCAGTTTCTGGTTGAATTTCAGAGATGACCTCTCGGCTCAATTTGGCGAAGGAGAGGAGTTCTACATTCAATGGCGACAGCGGTTCTCCCCGGAGTTTCTGAAGACGGAATTTCCAGGAGGTGGCGGCTGGAAACAATTCATCGTGGGGGAAGGAGACCGACCGGGAGCCACAGCCTATTCCTGCACGCAGCTGGAGATCGTGGTCAGCAATCCCTACCATCTCGGCGTTCCGGCGATGTACCACAGCTGCAGCGGGAAAGACGGACAATCCGAGGAACTCTTCACAAAGGACAGTGAACGGTACCATCCCAATGAATGGATGACGTTCCAGCTGCACGTCAAGGTCGGCACCTGGTACAAAAACGATGGTTTGTACCGCGGGGACAGTACGATCCAGCTATGGGTGGCCCGGGAACACCAGCCGTCAAAACTCGTGGTGAATCTCAGCCCGGAACCTGCCACTCTATTCGGCATGCAAGTCCCTGGAACCGGCACGGGCTACGACCTCGCCAACAGCAACTCCGACGCCAAGTACGGCAAGCTCTGGCTGCTCCCGTACAACACGAACAAGGATCCGTCAGCCCGCCATCCGACGGCCTACACCTGGTACGACGAGTTGATCATTTCAACCAAACGGATTCCAGATCCGACATAGCCGGCGCTGTTTCTTACCGAGAGATATTGAGGATTATTGGCAGAGGCGAATAGCGGAAGGATTCAAAGGCAGCGAAGAGAATGGAGGCAGCCGAAACAGAACCTCAACGTAACCGAGATAGTGCGTGGAGTTACAGACAACCGTTTGCCAATGAATCTAACCCGCTCCTATTTGTTCTTTGGTGAGCGCTCTCCTCTGAGCAAGGTGAGGTAGGCCAAGGTGTCGATAAGATCCTGATCGGTCATGGTGGTATCCGGAAACATGCCTGTGCCGGGATGGCCGTCCAGGATTGCACGCGCGCGCTGCCTGTCAGTCTTTAAAGTTAATATCTTCTCATTTCTCAGATCGGCCGCTGGAGGATTGAGTTGCGCGATGAGGGCGGTAGTGTCGGCTGCGAGTTGCGGTCGTTGGTCTTTATTTCCATCAATACCATGGCAGTAGTGGCACACGCCCTTCCCGTTGAAAACCGCTCTACCCCGCTCTGCATCGCCTGTCATCTTTGTGCTCTTGAGTGACGGTGGGGTACCGGCCCAGGCATTCATCGCAGTCATGTCTGTGAACTGAATCGCCAAGCAGCCCATGAAAAGGAAGCCAGCAAGAGAGAATCCCCTGAGTGTCTTGAGGATCGAGTCATGCATCACATCACCCTTCCAATCGATCTCCGTCAGTGCTGTCCGCAACAGAGCTTATATCGCTCCTCCGGGATGTTCTTCATGTTTTGAAACACGGTTTCGCGCTCTTCCGCACTGGTCACCTGATCGATGGCGGGATAAAGCGCCCGTTCTTCCTTCCTATTGTGGGAGCCGAGCAGGTCCAACAGCGCCTGTTCTTCTCGATCGCTGTCGGGATTCTGATCCTCCACCTTCTGATGAATGGCTTCAAGTTGCTGCCCGATCTGGCGATGCTCGTTTCGCATAACGGGCGTCGGCCCGCTTTCGGACATGCCAGTTTTCTCTTCCCAGATAGGAAAGAGAAGATCCTCTTCCCACACAATATGGCGCTGCAAACCGAACTTGAATTCTTTAAACGCGTCCTTGGCTTTGCCAGCATCAGACCGTTTCAACTGTTGGAAGGTCTTGAACAACTCATCCAGCCGATCATGATCCTGCTCAAAAAACGCGGTAATCGTCTTCTGCTCACTCATGATGCCTCCTTGTGTATGCGCGCGAATGACCTATGGCATATAGCTGATAGCGTCTGCCCCCCAACAAAGAACAGGAATGTCCTTATCATAGGAACATCTGAGTCGCTTACCTGTGAAGTGTCGGTCAAGATGACGGAGACACTCGTGCTGCTAAGCATGATCATGAGACGGTAACGATAACGGCCTATATCTCAATGATGTGTACGCTGATCATCATGGTGATGATCAGCACCCGCTTTCTTTCCCACCCCGACAGACTTTGGTTTCAGCGGAGTAAATCGGGCAGCATACGCATCCTGTTCCGGCAATTTGACAAATACCACGATCACGGTCTTTGGATCGATCTGAAACTCGCCGCTACCCGTCAACATATTATGTTGTGACGGCTCCAGCTTGACTGTTATTTTCTTCCCAGTCTTCCCCTGTTGAATATTCGCCTTCCCCTCTCCACCGATAGTGTTAACCTCTTGACCCGCATGATCGGTCACGTGAAGTACAAGCTCTCCATTCTTGGCAACAAGTTCCAGATGATAGGGACCTGCCGCACGGACTTGCCCGCCATGTGGCGACGACATCGCATCCAGCGATTCATCAGTATGCGCCCACACAGGCTGAGACAGAATCAGGGTGGCAAGAAGCACAGCGGCACTCATCGATCTATTCATTCCTTCTCCTCAACATACGAATCGGAAGGGTTGGAGAATTTACAAAGACATCTTGAACTTCTCTCCATCGAATCAAACGGCTAAAGCTAGCACCCCACTCATCCGCCATTCTTATGCGCTCTCAGCAACTGTCACGGCAGGTTCTCAGTTACAGCATGTATCCACTTTTCCCTTCAGGGTCTCTCGTCCGGCCTTGGCCACCGCTTCAACATCCGCTGCTTTCTCTGCAACAAAATGCTTGCCACGCTCGATGGTCTCATCAAGGGCGGCTCGCGCCTCCTTCACCTTCTCCAGGACATCTTCCTCGGTTCTCCTGGCATACCCCTTCAACGCCCGGCGGGTGTCTTCACCCGACCTCGGAGCGAGAAGAAAACCTGCCACCACTCCAGCCACGGCCCCTCCTAAAAATGCCAGCGCAACGGCTGATGACGAACATTTCGAATCTTGATTGTCCATAACGATACCTCCTTAGATACGCGCGGTTTGTTCAGGTTGAAACGCGAAGACCGTGCCAGAATAACAGAATCAGAGAATCATTTATTACTGTGATTTGACACGGCCTTAAGGAAACGTATGAAGGAAGGAGACCTGGCCATGAGGCATTCTAGATCTCGGATAAAAGAGCGCTGTGGCAAAAGGCAACAACCCGCCAGGCGCGTGAGGTGCGCACCTCTAGAGAACCAGTGAAACAATAATAGATGAATGGCTATTGATTTGAGTCGGATTGAGGGCAGCCTGTACCTTCGCAACCGCCCATCCCGCCCATGCCACCCATCCCGCCACCTGGCCCCATCATGGGCCCCATGCCTACTCCATGCCCCATCATGCCAGGTCCATGCTCGCCGGCGAAGCTGCGCACATACTGGATGAGGCTCCACATTTCTTCGTCCGTCAGTTGCCCGCCAAACCCAACCATGCTGGTGCCAACCGATCCGTTCTTGATCACCCAGAAGACTTCGCCTTCCGTGCGATGGCGCCAGAAACCAGGGTGCTGGAAATTGCGGGGCGATGGATTCAATTGGGCCGCCACAGGCCCATTGCCGTCTCCGTCTTTCCCATGACAGTTGAAGCAAGCACCTTTGCCGTGATAGAGCGCTTTGCCCTGCTGGACGATCTCCGGAGAACTCGGCAACGGACTCGTGAGTCCGCGCGCTTCGGCCAGTTTATCGGCCGGCACCACCGACTGCATCATATGCCGTTCGGCGGCCCAGGCGGGGACGGCAAGAAACACAACTATAGCTAGCAACTGAAGCATGCTTGGCTTCATCGCAGTGCTCCTTTCATCGGATGCATCGTGTCTTTCTCTAGCCTGTCACAAATCCAATTCCACCATCTTGCGGTGGAATCGGGTGATCACGTTGGGGTCGGGTGTCAGCCGAATCTGCGCTTCTTCCTTTCCCTTGTAAGGCAACAGATTTAACACATAGCGCAAGCTTTCCAGACGCGCGGCCTGCTTATCGTTCGCTTTGACGATGATCCAGGGGCTGAACGTCGTATGCGTCTTACTGAACATCTCCTCTTTATGGCGGGTATAAGAGTCCCACAGCTCTTGCGCCTTCTCATCGACCGGGCTCAGCTTCCATTGCTTGAGTGGATTCTGCCGACGCGCTTCGAATCGCTTCGCCTGCTCCTCCTTCGAGATCGAGAACCAGAACTTGATGATGGTCACGCCATCTTCATAGAGCATATGTTCGAATTCCGGAACCTGCTGCAGAAACCGCTGGTGGTCCTTCTTGTTGCAGAATCCCATCACCGGTTCGACCACTGCGCGGTTGTACCAGCTGCGGTCAAAGAACACGATCTCGCCTTTGTTGGGCAATTGACGGATATAGCGCTGAAAATACCACTGGCCTCGTTCTTCATCCGACGGTTTGGGCAGCGCGACCACCCGCATGGCGCGAGGATTCAGATGCTCGGTGAACCGACGGATCGTACCGCCCTTCCCAGCCGCATCGCGCCCTTCGACCAGAACCGCAATCCGTTCCCCGTTCCTCTGCACCCATTGTTGAAGCCTGACCAATTCAACTTGTAGCTGCCTCAGTTCTTGCTCATACAGCAGTGTCTTCCGCACCTCCTCGATATCGACGGCTTTGTTCTCAAGCAGCTGAATGAAGCCCTTTCGCGTATTGATTCTTCGGAGATCATCCTCGGTCAAGGCGTAGCCCGGTTCGCCGATACGTCGGGGCTCTTGTCCGACAGACCCACTGCGCGATAGTGGGTAACCATCCCCTTCCCGTGGCACCATCGTTGGGATGGTCTCCAGCCCAGTGACATCAAGACGCCTATCCTTTTCGACGGACTCATCGATGCCCGCCTCATCCCTTCGACCTGCTCGGCCTTTTGATTTCCCGATCGATTCGCCATCGGCTGCCATACAGAGAGTCCTTCCATCGATCCTGAATCAGAAGGCCACGTTGCGTTCTCGTTCCGCAACAGCTTTGATGTAGTCCGGCATGCCCTTGATCGTCGCGCCAGGAACGAGATCGCCTGCGCCGATCTGCCGCGCCACGGCGCAGGCCCCGCAGACCCAGATGGGAATATTCGCGGCTTGCACAGCTGCCAGCAGATCTTTCAGCGGCGTCAGGTTCACCCCCGTCACGTGCTCGGCGGCTCCTTTGCGTCCGAGCGTCACGGCTTCATTCCAGAGCCAGAGCACGACCTCGTGCCCTTGCTCCTTCGCGACCTTCGCTGCCATGAAGGGCAGCGTGGCCATCGTGGGATCGTCTGTGCCTCGGCTACCGGAAATAATAAATGTCGCCATTGTGCTCTCCTCCGTTCGTAATGCCGTCATTGCTTGAAAGACGATAACGTCTCCAGGGAAGGCACGAAGAATGTCGCGCCCGTGACGGCTCGGCTGAATTCCATCAGGCGATCATGCAGCCCGTCGGCTGTCGCCCCCATCATCCGGGCCAACATCAAATCGAGGACATCAAGGGACTTCGTGTAGGCGACGAAGGCATGCGTGCGGCCTGTGGGATTCTCCAGGACGAAC
>JAYTTD010000193.1:0-3123 GCA_043745235.1 Nitrospira sp.
CGCCGAGGGGTGGGCCCTCGCCCAACTCTGGCTCTTCTGGGTGGCGCCGATCCTCGGCGGCGCCCTCGCCGGCGTGGTCTATCCCTTCATCGCCGGCAGTCCGAAGAAATGCTAGGCCGCGGCTCGAGAACCCCCCCGGCACCCCTACGGCGTGGGCGGCACATCGTGGGCGCAGCGGAACCCGACGTGGGGGTCATGCTCAGTCGGATCACCCTTGGTGCGGAAGGATGAGCGCAGTCGGTACGGGGTATTGGTATACGAGCCGCCCCGCTGCACTTTCGTGCTCCCCTCATCCGGTCCGCGTGGATTAACTGCTGGATTCGTCGTGTAGAATTGCTCGTCGTACCAATCTCTCGTCCACTCGTAGAGATTGCCCGCCAGATCGTGAACCCCATAAGGGCTTTGCCCCTTTTCTCGATGGCCGACCGGCGAGACCGCCTCGTCGCCTTCCTTCAAACCGAACACCGCCTGCGCCGGTGTCGGCGGCTCATTGCCCCACGGATAGACTCGGCCATCCGTACCCCGCGCAGATTTTTCCCATTCGGCTTCGGTCGGTAACCGTTTCCCGGCCCAGAGACAGTAGCCGACCGCGTCCATCCAGTTGACCCAGCGCACGGGCTGGTCGGCCTGCAGCACCGGCGTCTCCTTCTCCTTAAACCCCCAGGGCGGTTCACTGTGAATGGCCTCGACGAACTTGGCGAATCGTCCGTTAGTCACCTCAAATTTATCGAGGTAGAAGGTATCGAGAAACACGCGGTGGATCGGTTGCTCATCATCATCGCCCTTCTCGCTACCCATCGTGAACTCCCCGGCCGGAATCAAGACCATGGGCGCCCCATCGGCGCCGGTGATCGTAACAGGGAGCTGCGTCATGCCACCTGGTTTTGATCCACGCGATCCATTGGCTGGAGGCTGAGACTTTGTGGGAGGTTTCGATAGCACCGGATCTTTTCCCATACTACCGGAAGAAGAGGGCGGAGCTGGAGCCCTTGCCGGAGTCTTTGACTCACCATCCAGCACATGTGGTTTTGATGGTGCCGATGTCGAGGCAGGAGCATGCGGCGCTGTAGGAGTCAGCGCCTGCGCAGGTTCAGTGGGAGTAGCCTCTGTCGCAAAGGCCATCCTATTGTCGACTGAGTAGAGTGACGCGATACCGATCAGCACAACCGTGGCAATCTGCCGAATCCACATCATGGCCACGCACACTCCCAGCTATCAGAAGATCGAGGAAACATCTTAGTCTATGCAGGGTACCGAAAATGATGCGAACAAATCTAGCATAGAGAGCTGATTCATATCCTCTTTCGATCTTCCGAACCGAGATATGCGTAGGCAAGAGCATGCGGTCAAAAGAGGCGTAGACCAAGAGAGCCTTGTGGCGCTGGACGGCGGGCGCACGCATGAAGTTACACCTATGGCAGAAGACTCTGTCCGTCAGCGGCAATTGCGACACGATGAAGACTAAATGCCGGCTCAACCGAAGGACACAGAACAAGGATGCGCGAAGTACGTGTCCGCTGGCCTTAATCACTACCCGCATTATTCATCAAGGCTTGTCGCGAAAGCGTGCAGACGTGAAGCCCGGGGGCATACTCGTACAGTATGTCGAAAGGTTGAACAGCGAGACCGCCCGTCACAGCCTCGTATCCGCACTTGCAGCAGAAACGTCTTGAGTAATGCAGGCTAGGAACCGGTGTGGCGGCGGGAGTTGAACCCGAGTTCAAAGACTGTCCACACAACGGATCTACATATGTGGCCGATCGTTTTAGTTTCGCAGCCACCCACGCCCATCGGCTGGCTTAGACTGGCCGCTAGCCCAGTATCGCCTCGTCCTCAGCCGCTGAGCACCAGCTTCGTACCAGCCCGCTGTAATCGCGCTCCGCACACCCCCGCGGGCCTCAGGTGGAGGAACGTCGCAGCGTCTTAAGCTGCGAGTGCCAGTTCTTGATTGACGGTTACGTTTTCCCGGAGGATTTACGAGACCCCGAAAGCTCGACATGCTCCGCTGACTTCAGTATCCCCGTCGATGCCGGTCGCCCCCTTTGTTCAGGTTGTTGAAAATGACCGCCAGCTGCGTTCTCGCATCGCTCAACGCCTCAACGTACTGGAAAGTACGCCTCGGCATTTCGCTCGCTGCGGCCTTGCTGAGAGGCCTTTCTGAACATCCTGGAGACAACTACACAGATGCTCATGATACCCCACAGATCAAGGGGATACTAGGGAGGGGCCGAAACTGGCACGTGGTACAGATTTACATGAACTTGCGGCGCTTGAACGCTTTGATATCCTCGATTGTCAGGTCAAACCATTCGCCATTACCGCGTTTCGCTTCAAACCGCTTGTGCCAATAGGCCTCAATCCCAACCGGATCATCGGTCTTGATCACATGGACGGTGTTCGCCTTCTCTGGAAGCTGAATAGCCAATTCGCACTCTCGTCGCCCAACGGCATTTGTCTTACCTATCTTGTAGTGATGCCCATATTTCATCAGATACACAAAACCCAGGACATACTTATCGGGCAACTCTCCCCCGGTCTTTGCAGATCGGTCGTTGGTACTAACAACCTTGGAACAAATATCGATGACATGATTGAGACCGCTACGGGATTGGCAATACTCAATGATCGCTGTGGCACGCTCACTCTTGCTTCCTAGGCGATTAAAGGCTTGGTGACTTGGGAAAGCTTCGTCCCATTTGTGTTTGCGAAGTAATTCACGATGAATCGGGAAGTGGCCAAGCTCCTGGATCAGGTTGATGTAACTCTCCAGGAGTACATTCTTGTCATAAGCGGTGCTTAGCTTGTTCGGAGCGAGCCCAGCTGCTTGCAGCGCCTCACTCCACCGCAGCCAGTAATCCGGACACCAGTCGGACTCTTTGATACCCGTTTCCCTCTCAAACTTCTGTCCTCCTGGAGCCTTGCCGTCATTGGCTCTGGCTACCCATTGGATTTCATCGAGGATGTGCTGCTTGTCTATCACGGTCCGTTCCTCTCCTGGATCGCCAATATCTGTGAGTGACGGGACAAGCTAGTGTAGTGAGTCCAACGCTTCTTTACATTTGGAGACTTTGGTCAAAATGCTCTCCACGGACGCGGTCCACGTGAAGATGCGGGGATTCTGGT
>JAYTTD010000194.1:0-39081 GCA_043745235.1 Nitrospira sp.
CTACACGACGAGGACTATCTACGCCTAAAGGTTCTCACCTGCATGCTCCCGCAGATATGAAATCATGCCGAAACTACCCACTCGCCAGGGAGAAGAGCCTAAATATGTATGGTAAGTTTATGATCGTATTGGATGAGGCTCCTTACATTCGCTTCCCGGGAATCGATGCATACAGCAACGAACCATAAAGATCGCTGCGGACCAGGCCAGGCCAGGCCGGTCTCATCGTCAGCAGCAATCTTTACAGATCAATCGCATAACGAATTTTTCATTGAGGAGATGCCAATATGAAATCTCACGTACTTTCGGCTCTGAGTTTCGCGCTCGCTGCCGGCATCCTGCCAGGCTGCAGCGGGAGCGGGGGCGATAACCCTCCCATCGTGTCCAATGCACCGGCGGCAACGGCGGCCGAGGACCAGCGAGCCCCCCAATCGGATGCGCTGACAGCGCCTGAGGCCAGCCAGGTGAACCAAGCCAATACGGAGCCTGCTCCAGCGCAAAGACCGGACATTTAACCACCAGCCGCCTTGATGGCGGTCTTGTTCACAAGGAGGCGACCATGTTGACGCAGATTCGAACACTCACGCTGGCGGTACTGGCGCTGCTGCTCAGTGCGCCGGTCTTTGCCGCCAGTCATCGCGAAGCGCCGCTGATCGCAAACGACCCAGCAGCGGACATCACAGACTTTTACATGTTCAGGAGCTGGCAGGATCCCGACAAAGCCATCCTGATCATGAACGTGATCCCAGGCCAGGAGCCGGGATCAGGCCCCAATTATTTCAACTTCGCCGACGATGTGCTCTACGAGATTCACGTCGACAACAACAAGAACAACGTCGCAGCAAACATTACCTATCAGATTCGGTTCAAAACCGAGATCCGGCAGCCTGGAAATGTGTTCCCATTGGCCTATGTGGCGCTACCACCGATCACGGCACTCACCGGCGCAGGATCTGAAGGCTTGCTCGTTCGGCAGAGCTACACCGTGACGGAAATGCGCTATGAGAAGCAGTCACGCGACCTGGGCACCGGCACGATGTACGCCGTGCCGTCGAACATCGGAACGCGGACGACACCGAACTACGAAGAGCTGGCAGGCAAAGGGATCTTCCCCTTGAAGAACGGCGGGCGAGTGTTTGCCGGTCAACGTGACGAGACCTTCTATATCGACCTCGCAGGGACCTTCGACACACTCAACCTCCATGTGTCTCCGATCCTCTCACCCACCGATGACGCGAACGACGGGCTCTTGCTCGGTGCCGCGCGCGATACGTTTAGCGGGTTCAACGTCAACACCATCGCATTGGAAATCCCGATCGGCGAACTGATGAGCCCGAATGGCAACAAGCTCATCGGCGCCTACGCGTCGACCAGCCGTCCCAAAGTCACGGTGATCAAGAAGAACGGCGACCGGGACCATTCATCCCGGTTCGTCCAGGTAGCCCGGATGGGTAATCCGTTGGTGAACGAATTGATTATTCCGACAAACACAAAAGACAAATGGAACGCCACCGACGCGGAAGAGGAGGCTGACTTTACCCAGTTCTATTGCAACCCCGCAGTTACCACAGCATTGAACGTGGTGTTCGGAACCAATTTTCCGACGACGAACCGAGAAGATCTCATCAACGCGCTACTACGCTATAGCCCAGGCCCACCACTGTGCGGAGGAGGAAAGACAAACGAGACCTTGGCGGACTTTGTACGGGTGGACTTGAACGTGCCACCAACGCCACCAACGAATCAGAAACGCCTGGGGCCTTTCGCCCACGATGAGAATGGGAATGCCACTCCGGACAAGGCAGGATTCCCGAACGGTCGCCGACCCAACGACGATACCACTGACGTGGTACTCCGCGTCGTGGCCGGCATCTTGACTAATCCGTCCGTTCCGAACCTTGGAGACGGGGTGAACTTCAACATCGGGTCGGTGGGAGGCAGCAAGACGTCCAACGGTATTGCAACGGCCTTCCCCTTTCTCCCCACGCCACACGATGGACGGGACCGCCGACACATCGATCCAGGAGAGTCCATCAACTAGCTGATGCCATGGGGGTGTCGCGCATGAACGCGACACCCCCTATTCAAAGACAGCTCACCCAGCTGTTCGCGCAATAACCAAGAGAGCAGAGATGCAGTCCGGAATCGCTCAACGGCGCCAGATCGAAGGATGGGGCTTCTCGCTCGTCTTCCATGGAGTCCTCTTGGGCGCGATTGTGGCAATGTTCCCTCATCTTCCTACCGCGACTCACCTAGAACCCTTTCAGTGGAATGTGATGCTTGTCGAGTCGCCGCAACAGACTAATCCTCTCGAACCGGACAGCAATGCTTCGTTCACGAAAGAGTTCCTTCGATCGAACGAAACCGACGCCCACAGTTCGATATCTCCGTCAACAGATATATCCACGCCTCCCGAACAAGCAAAAAATGACCGTTCTCACATCGCTAAAGTATCCAACGATACCAAGCCATTGTTGGCCACCGCACCGCCAACTCCCATTGTGCAGCCACAGCCGGAAATTTCTCCACAGATGTACTCCACCACGGAGACGACACCGGTCACCCAAGAAACTCTGCTTGATGAGCAGCCGAAGACAAACAGTGTCGCAACACCCGTCCGAAGTGAACTATCAGCGAGTCCCATGGCCTCAGTAGAGCAGGAACTACCATCTGCCCCAGTCTCATCAATGGCGGATGTGGCAAGGCTACCAACACAGCCCCAGGACTCATTACCTGTACCAGCCCCGGCAACCTCAGACCAATCTTCCACGTCGCAAGCAGATTACAGTTGGTTGCAACGGGCCGTATCTCGTCGACTGGAAGAACTGAAACGTTCCTCGCGGCCATCCCTCGAAGACTCCAACCGACTCAAGGTCCTCGTTCGAGCTGTGGTCTCCGGCACAGGAGACTTGATGGAAGCTGAAGTCGTCAAGAGTTCCGGGTTGGAGCGGATCGACCAGGAAGCGATGACGCTTGTACAACGCGCGTTCCCTATGGCGCTCGATCATACCTTGGACCGTTCCCAGATTGTGATGCGTATTCCTATCACCTATTCGCGTGACTAACAGGATGCTCAAAAAGTCCACCAGCGGCGTTCTCGCTTCGCTCAGAGGCTCAACATACCGAAGCGTACGCCTCGCCTCTTCGCTCGCTGCGGCCTTGCTGGGCGGCCTTTTTGAGCATCCTGCGTGGCGTGTTCTCCTGTTATCCCAGACGTGCAGGCCAGTGAAATTCCAGCGTCCCCGCAGAGTTTTCCCGCAGCCTGCTAGAGGACTGCCCATGGACGGACTTCGAACACTGAGCTGGCTGATAGCGACGGGATGGCTCGCATTGAGCGCCCCTTCTGTGACGTTCGGGGAACCGTTCCTCCCCCAACAGGATACACAAGTCCTCGAACGCCTCAGCAGAAGTGCTTCCGACCCCGCGGCCCGCGAGATCAGATCCCTGCGTGCGAATCTCCTACGCGACCAACATAACCCAGATGTGGCCGTTGCACTTGCGACTAGGCTCATTGAGCAGGCTCGGTCAGATGGAGATCCACGGTTTCTTGGCCAAGCGCAAGCCGTATTGACTCCTTGGTTGAATCAAGCAACACCGCCACCTTCCACACTCTTATTGAGAGCAACGATCCGCCAAAATGCCCATGAGTTCGATCTCGCCCTCGCCGATCTCGATGCAGTCCTGAGGATGCAACCGATGAACGCCCAGGCCTGGCTCACCAAAGCGTCGATCTATCAGGTCCAAGGACGATACGAAGAGGCTCGGCGCGCATGCCAGCCGCTGTTTCGCCTGACCGGCCGGCACATCGCACTCACCTGTGTGAACGACATTGCAAGCCTGACCGGTCAAGCGGCTGCAAGCCGTGAATCGTTGACCGCCTCACTAAACAGGCCAGGGCTCTCGCCACGCGAACGACTCTGGGTCCTGACCATCCTGGCAGAAACCTCAGTTCGCATGGGTGACGCGAAGGCGGCCGAGACATTCTTTGCAGAGACGCGTGCGACCGGCATCAAGGATTACTATCTCTTAGGCGCCTATGCCGACTTTCTTCTCGATCAAGGACGAGCGCCTGAGGTCATCACGCTCTTGCAACATGAGACCAGAGCTGACGGACTGCTCTTGCGCCTCACGTTGGCCGAGCAGAATCTTGATCTGCCCGCGGCCACAAACCATACGGTCGAGCTCGCAGCTCGCTTTGCCGCTAGCCGTGAACGAGGCACCCGCGTGCACATGCGAGAGGAGGCGCGATTCACCCTTGAGCTGCTTCACGATCCGAAGACCGCGCTGACCCTGGCGCAAGCCAATTGGGAAATCCAAAAAGAACCCTGGGACGCGCGGCTCCTGCTCGAAAGCGCGCTGGCCGTCGGTAGCCGGAACGCAGCCAAACCGGTCATTGCGTGGCTCAACACCAATCATGCGGAATACATTCGCCTCCAACGACTGGCTGCACAGTTTCCTGAAGAAAAATCCTGATGCGCATCATCCTCACCATCGTGCTTCTTTTTCTGACTACCCCGGCCTGGGCTCACAAGCCCAGCGACAGCTATCTCTCACTCGCAGTAAAAGACTCACAGGTCGAAGGGCAATGGGATATCGCACTACGCGATCTGGACTATGCAATTGGATTGGATATCGACGGCGATGGCGCAATCACCTGGGGAGAGGTCCGAGCCAAGCACGACGAAATTGCCGCTTACGCACTCTCGCGCCTCACCATCACTTCAGGCGAGACACGTTGCCCCACGCAGGCCCCTCGCCATTTGATCGACAACCACACAGACGGTGCATATGCCGTCCTGCTCTTTACGACAAACTGTCCAGCTGCCATCGACACCCTTCAGGCCAACTATCGACTGCTGTTCGATCTGGACGCCCAACACAAAGGACTACTCCGCCTGACCCATGGGCAACTCACCACGACCGCCATCTTCAGCCAAGAAATGCCGATGCAACAGTTCACGATCGGAGAGACTTCGAGCTGGCGGCAGGTTCGACAATACCTCCATGAGGGTATCTGGCATATCTGGCTGGGCTACGACCATGTGCTGTTCTTAGTCGCATTGCTCCTGCCTTCCGTCTTACGGAGAGTCGAGGACCGGTGGGAACCGACCCCAAGATTTTTGTCGGCCTTCTGGGAGGTACTCTCGATCGTGACCGCCTTTACCCTCGCCCACTCGATCACCCTCGGCCTTGCGACTGTGGGCTTGGTCGCGCTGCCATCACGGCTGGTGGAGTCCGCAATCGCCGCATCAGTCGTTTTTGCGGGCATCTCCAATCTCTATCCGGCCCTTGTCCAACGCCGTTGGCTGGTGGCCTTTCTCTTCGGCCTGATTCACGGCTTTGGCTTCGCCACGGTCCTGAGCGACCTCGGTCTGCCGAAGGGGTCTCTGGCGCTGAGCTTGGTGAGTTTCAACCTGGGAGTGGAGGCGGGACAGCTCGCAATCGTCGCGATCTTTCTGCCGCTCGCTTACTACTTGAGGAACTCCTGGACCTACCAGCGGCTAGTACTCGTGACCGGTTCTCTCAGCATCGCCGCTCTTGCATTCGCCTGGCTCATCGAACGAGCACTCAATCTCAAGCTGCTCCCCCTCTAGCAGAATGCTGAAAAAGCCCACCAGCGGCGTTCTTCATCGCTCAGAGGAGCCGTGAAACATGAGACGAGGGGTTAGCCTCGGAACTGCGGCCTTGCCTGCGGAACGGCGAGACTTGGCGCGCCGGGGTTGGGCGGATGGGAAGGCCGCGTCAATCACGCACAGATCAAAGAGGGCTAGTGCTGGTGGTCTCAGAAGTATGTGCCAGGGAATGCCACGTTAGAGAAACTAGAAGCGAGGGCGCGAAAGGCTGAACGTGGGCTGTAGACTGACCCGCATTTAATACCACCGTGGGAGTGCTGGAAAACGAGATAGCCACACACTAGCCACAAACTCAATACTTCTCCTTTGATATTTTGAACTTACGTTAACGCTGCGAATGTGCAATTCGCTCTCCCTGTCTTTGCTTCGTCATTGAGCTGCTCTATCCGATTTGTTGCCTAATTGTCGCAGATATTCCTGTAAGCTTTGAGTAAGCACATATCGACTTGGATGCGGGATGCCAATTACCTTACACTCATGCTCCTTCGGCCCATTCTGGTTCACGACCACCCTACCTTCAAACCATTTTCCGTCTCGAAAGCCATTTGGGCCACAGGGCTGATACGTTGGGTTGCCAATGAATTCTGATCGGAGGAGGGAGAAGGCGCTCAACCCATCGCCGTTTCCCAAGCATAGAATCAGATTCGGTTGCACGATAGATAGGAGCCGTTGATGCACAGGCCAACACTTTTCCCAGAGTTCACGCGACCCCTTCAGGGTGCCTTGATCCTTACTCCTTAGAAAGACCGCGTTGGTGGCGCACACATCTTTGATGCTTAGACCAAGATTAAGGGTATCGAGCAACGCACGTACCCTTCTCTGGTGATTTGATGCACCTTTGCACTCTTTAAGGGCACAATCGGCGGGATGATTCTTTTTCCAACACTCATCATAGGCGCAGTAGTTCTGTTCCAATTCTTGGACCGATTTAAGAACTGTCTGCCGAATCTCGGTTGGGTCTCCGCCTGGATTGAAGCCCATGAGATACAACAGCCCTGGTCGTAGAGATGACCAGCCATTATAAAGGACTGCCCCAGACTCATTGACGTCCGCACCAAGGTATTGCTGCACCGTAGCGAGCACCTGCCCACGGATCTCGACGTCGCTCATATTGGGTCTCCCTCTCGTAAAAGCATGTGATCCCATCCGTACCTATTTGATCTATTCTTCAAGCATATGAGGACATACTAAACCCATAAGATAATTTACAGTGTCCTGTGGGTAAACTGTGACAGAACTATTGTGTCCGATCAGTTTCGACCGGTTCCTCCCCTGCCTCTGACTCTGCTGTAAGTGATTAAGAACTAAACGATGAGACGAGATCAGGACCTATAGTCTCTGGGGCTGTAGGGTTTTCAAAACTTACCCCCTCTCTCTTCCTGGCAGAGGGCGCGGGAGATCTCGGACTGCGCACATCCAGCGAGGAGATTCTGCTTCTTAACCTTCACTAGAGGGGACAGGCAAACCGTCCTTCACTGCGCGCATCGGACGAGCACCGTTTCATCGTGCGCGTTCTGCGAGCAAGAAGGATGGTTGCCTGCCCCCTCACTCGCCTTGAATCGGAATGTAGAGGGCATTCCCCTGCCGATTGACCAGCAGAAGGGCAAGATCGGATGGCTTGATCGGATCGGCCAGTCGCTGAAACATGGCGAAGTTGTGAATAGACTGTCGATTGAGTTCGAGCACGACGTCGCCGGGCTGCAGACCTGACGCTTCGGCCAGACTGCCGTCTTCAATGTCGGTCACCACCACCCCGCTGGTGACAGTCAGATCCATCTGTCGAGCCAACGGCGCAGTCACATCGTCGAAGACGACGCCGGCGAGGGGATGAGCCGTGACAGCTGAGGCCGATGCATCCTGGCTCTTTTTGGTCCGTTCACGCGGCGCTTCCTGCACAACCAGTTCAGCTTGGTAGGGCTTACTCTCACGCATGAGATCCAGCCTGTGCTTACTCCCGATCGTGGACGCGGCCACGAGGTTCCGGAGATGTCCGCTGTCCATCACGTCGCGCCCGTCAAATCGCACGACCACATCGCCGCGCTTGAGTCCGGCTTTTTCGGCGGACCCTTTCGTCTGCACATCAGTCACGATCGCGCCTTTCACATCGGGAAGACGAAAGACCTTGCCCAACAACGGCGTGACATCTTGCGTCGAGGCGCCGAGGAACCCACGGACGACACGACCGGTCTTGAGCAAGCTTTGCATCGCAGCCCGCGCCATATTGCTCGGAATGGCGAAGCCCACACCGACATTCCCGCCTGTGGAACTGGCGATGGCGGTATTGATCCCCACCAACTCTCCATTGATGGTCACCAAGGCCCCGCCGGAACTACCCGGATTGATGGGGGCGTCGGTTTGAATGAAATCCTCGAAGTCGGCGACGCCGACATCGGCGCGACCGACGGCACTGACAATGCCGAACGTCACACTGCGACTCAAACCAAGCGGGTTCCCAATCGCGAGCACAAATTCGCCGACGGCAAGGCCGCTCGAATCTCCCCAGGTCACTGTCGGCAGATTGGTCGCCTGAATTTTCACCACGGCCACGTCGGTCTTCGGATCGGTGGCCACCACTCGCCCTGTGTATTGCCGCCGGTCGGCAAGAATCACATCTACATCGACCGCATCGGCAATGACATGGTTGTTCGTCAGAATGTACCCATCCGAGGACACAATGACACCGGAGCCCTGACCGTATTGCCGCCGCGCCGGGGCATCCTTGAATAACCCGAACGGCAGCGCGTCATCGCTGAACCCTTGATCGCGGACCATCACCGTGGAGGCAATGCTGACGACAGAGGGAATCACTTTGGTTGCGGTCGCCTTGACCTGCGCTTGGAGTTCACCCCCGCCCACCACAGGAATCACGAGACTCCCGGCCAGAACTGTTCCACCGGCGATCGAGCCCCCCACACAGAGCCCGATCACGATTCTCAAAATTATATTAGGTCGAAACACGCCGTGGTCCTTTCTGAAAACCGGCTCTGTTCGATTGACGTTAAACGCCTGTAGCCTAGCATGCGTGCGTCGAAGGCGCACTTACAATTCCACATGACGCAGGCGGAGGGCATTGGAGATGACGGACACGGAACTAAACGTCATGGCGGCACTGGCGATTATGGGACTCAACAATATTCCCCAGGCCGGATAGAGCACGCCGGCTGCAATCGGCACCCCGATCACATTATAGAGAAAGGCGAACAAGAGATTTTGCCGAATATTCCGCATCGTGGCTTGACTCAGCCTCCGTGCACGGAGCAGCCCGCGCAGATCCCCTTTCACCAGCGTAATCCCCGCGCTCTCAATAGCCGTGTCCGTCCCCGTTCCCATGGCGATCCCGACATCGGCCAACGCAAGAGCTGGGGCATCGTTAATACCGTCGCCGGCCATCGCCACCACGCGGCCTTGCGACTTGAGGCTGGCAACGATGTGTCCCTTTTGGTCCGGCAAGACACCGGCCATGACCTCGTCAATGCCGAGTTGCCGGGCCACGGCTTCAGCCGTATCGCGATGATCTCCCGTCACCATGACAACGCGAATGCCTTCGGCCTTGAGTTCCTGCAACGCGTCACGAGTGGAAGCTTTGACCGGATCTGCCACGCCAAGTACACCGGCCGTCAGCTCATCGATGGCGACAAACAGGATCGTCTGCCCTTCACGACGAAGCGAGGTCGCTTCGTCGTCCAACTGCGTGAGGCTTTGGCTGGATACCCCGACGTCGTTTCGCAAAAACGCAGCCGTCCCGATGGCGACGCGACGACCAGTGACCGTACCGGTCACACCCTTCCCCGTCACTGAACGAAACTGCTCAACCGGGGCGCATGCGATCCCTCGCCCTTCCGCTCCCGCCACCACCGCTGCAGCCAGCGGATGTTCGCTGCTCCGTTCAAGACTCGCGGCAAGGCGCAACAGATCGGCATCGGACCAGGGCGGCACAACATGCACCGACAGCAGTTTCGGCTTGCCCTCCGTGAGGGTCCCGGTCTTATCAATCACGAGCGTATTCACCTTGCCAAACACCTCCAACGCTTCAGCCTTCTTCACCAAGACACCGACCATCGCCCCACGACCGGTCCCAACCATGATCGACATCGGCGTCGCCAATCCCAACGCGCAGGGACAGGCAATAATCAAAACTGCCACGGCATTGACCAGCGCATAGGCCAGCGCCGGCTCTGGACCCCAGATCGCCCAGGCCACTGCCGTGATCAGCGCGACAGCCACAACCAACGGGACAAAATAGGCCGCGGTTACATCGGCGAGACGCTGGATCGGCGCCCGACTCCGTTGCGCCTCACCGACCATCTGCACAATCCGAGCAAGCATCGTGTCTCGCCCGACTCGTTCAGCGACCATCACGATCCCGCCGGTGCCATTGATAGTTCCCCCAGTCACCCGTACCCCGACTGTTTTTTCGACCGGGATCGACTCACCCGTGATCATAGATTCATCCACAGAAGTCGTGCCTTCTTGGACCATCCCATCGACCGGCACTCGCTCTCCTGGCCTGACGCGCAATCGATGGCCCACCTGAATATGCGCGACCGGGACATCTTCTTCTTGTCCGCCCTGCTTGATCAGCCTGGCTGTCTTTGGGACAAGACGAAGCAAGGAACGAATCGCGGAGCTCGTCTGACTTCGCGCCTTCAGTTCCAAGACCTGGCCGAGCAGGACGAGCACCGTAATGACGGCCGCCGCCTCAAAATAGACCGCGATCGAGCCATCATGCATTCGGAATGAATGGGGAAACAGTGTCGGCGCGACAGCGGCAACAGTGCTGTAGCCATAGGCCGCTCCCGTTCCTATGGCAATGAGTGTGAACATGTTGGGAGCTCGGTTCACCACCGAGCTCCACCCTCGCTTGAAAAACGGCCAGCCGCCCCAGAGCACCACCGGCGTCGCCAGCAGCCATTGCACCCAGTTCTTCATTGAGCCGGTGAGGGCCTGTGGAAGGGACAAGCCGGGAATCATCTCGGCCATCGCCAAAAGCATGATTAAGAGAGAAGGCCCCAGACAGATCCAAAACCTCCTGGTCATATCCTCGAGCTCGGGATTCCGTTCATCTTCGAGCGAGATGACTTTGGGCTCCAGTGCCATCCCGCAAATTCGGCAGGCTCCTGGTTGGGTCTCGAGCACCTCCGGGTCCATCGGACAGATGTACTCAACTACTCCACTGGATGGAACCGGCATGGCGCGAGAAACGCGCTGCTCAGGGGGAGTCAGATAATGGATTGGGTCAGTGCGGAACTTGGTCAGGCAACTCGTCGCACAGAAGTAGTAGGTCTTCCCTTGATATTCATAGGAACCCGCTGCCGTGGCCGGCTGCACCGTCATCCCGCACACGGGATCGATGGCCGCAGGGCCCATCACGGCCGGGGCAGACTGCATCATCGGAAGGGGTTTTCTTGTGGACGGCTTAGGGGAACTCACCAGCTGTGGCTGCAATGCCCGCTCCGGATCGGCCTTGAATCGTTCCAGGCAGGACAGGCCGCAAAAATAGTAGCGTTGGCCTCGATACTCGTGACTTCCGGCTGCTGTAGCCGGATCGACCGTCATGCCACAGATTGGATCGATCGCCATAATAGATGCTCGTGAGGGGTAAAGGGTGAGGAGTAAGGGGTGGGTGTAAGAACGAAATGCCGAGGAGTCTGCAAACTCCTCGGCTTACGCTTTTCATCCTCGTCGCTTACTGCCTCTTCTTCACCTCTCCCTTCCCCTAACCCTTCACCCCTTACCCCTTACTGATCGCTCATCACCCATCACTTCTTGGCATCTGCATCCAGAATGCTCTGGATGATCAGCTTGAGATTCTCCGGATCGATAGATTCCGCTTTGATATTCCCGTCGATGAGCACGGTCGGAGTCGACTGAACCTTGATACGCTCGCCCCACTTGCGCCCTTCTTCGAATATCTTGGCTGGCTTCCCGCTGGCCATTCCGTCTTCAAACACTTTCGGATCGAGTCCGACTTCCTTGATCAGGACTTCCCGTAACGAGCGATCCAACACTCCTGTGATCTTATCTGTATGGATGGTGCGAAAGAGGACAGCTTTCATCTCATTCCCCTTTCCCATCATCTTCGCTTGCTCATACATATCGAACGGGGTCGGGAGCTTCCCGGAAATGACCGGGAACCCTACCATCGTGGCCTCAAGCTTGTTCCCGAACTCTTTCTGTAACAGTACCAGTCCTTCCCCATCGAACCGGTGACAATGCGGGCAGTAGAAGTCGGCGAACTCAATCAACTTCACCTTGCCGGGTGTGTGCGTAGACACCTCACCCTTCAGGACTTCGAACTTACCCTTCAACTCTGGTGGTGCGGCGGTGGCGAGCGAACCCCATAGGATGACGACACTCCATACAACCGCACAGACCGACGAGGCCCACCCTGCACACTGTCTGTTCATCATATCCACTCCTTTGTTTGGATCAACACCGATTGCGCATTATATCGAATG
This sequence comes from Nitrospira sp., assembly GCA_043745235.1. Taxonomy (GTDB): domain Bacteria; phylum Nitrospirota; class Nitrospiria; order Nitrospirales; family Nitrospiraceae; genus Palsa-1315. The sequence continues at coordinate 12,092 of JAYTTD010000194.1, forward strand.
TGCCAAAAACTTACTCCTAACTCTTTGTGTTAGACTCTGGCCATGTTGGCACGGACGCTGCTCTCCGCAATCGCCTTGCTCGTCACGCTCGCAGGCTGTGCCTCGATGCAAGAGGCGGGAGACGGCTCGAACGCACAGGTACTCACGTTCCTCCAAGTCAAGGCCGCACCAGACTCCTTGAAAGGTCAGGCGGTGGTTTTCGGCGGGAAGGTATTGGCAGCCCGGCGACAGAGAGATGGCACGAGGATCGAGGTGTTACAGTTGCCGCTCGATCGATCGACACGTCCCGGATACGACTTGACCCAATCGCAAGGCCGCTTCATCGCCATCTACCGGGAATTCCTCGATCCTGCGACCGTCCCGCCTGGAACCAGAGTCACCGTGACCGGCGAGGTCTCCGGTTCTATCGTATTGCCATTGGATGAAACGGACTATACCTATCCCGTCATCGACATCAAGCGTGTGCAAGCTTGGCCCGGATCGGAAGACCTAGCCCCCCGTATCCGCCCCTATATGGGACCAGGCCCCTATTGGGGGCCCTACTGGAGCCCTTATTGGAGACCTTGGCCCTATTGGTAAGCGAGAGAGGCGGGACTTGCGCGACAAGCGAGACTAGCCTAGCCTGCGATTCTGCTTTCTGCGGTAACATTTCTCACGAGTCTCGCCCTTCCCGCGCGTCTCGCTTGTTCACCGTCCCGACGACCCGACGATCCGCGCAACACGATCGTCGCGCCCACCGAGATCAAGGTACCTGTGATATTGGGCCAGTGCTTTCGGCAGGTCTTTCCGATGCAGCTCATAGAAGACGCCCAAGTTGTAATGCGCTTCAGCATTGTCCGGCTTGAGTGCGACAGCTCGCTGGTAGGAATGCTCCGCCTCTTCAAGCCTGTTCAGATCGGTGTAGATCACACCGAGGTTCATATGCGCTTCAGCATACTCTGGGCGGTATCGCAAAACCTCGAGAAATTCCCGTTCCGCGTCCACTGGCCGACCTTGGCTCCGGTGAATAAACGCAAGGTTATAGTGCGCGTCCACTAGCGCAGGCTTCACCGCAATGGCCTGCCTGTAGGAATTGACAGCTTCTACGAGGAGGTTGTTTTTCTCCGCCATCCGCCCGTCGAGATACCAGGCATCGGCATACTTGGGATCGAGCTTGAGCAGCCGACCCACCGTCTCTCGCGCCCCGCGACTATCTCCCTGCGCCTCATACAATAATGCAAGCTTGTACAGAGCGTCACGGTGGCTCGGATGGGCGGCCAACAAGGTTTGATAGGCCCGGGTGGCCGCGGAAAAATCACGACGTTGTTCGTACAGCTTGGCTAAGTCGAAGTACGAATCGGCATGACTCGGATCGATCTCAACCGCCCGCCTAAGAGCCTGCTCCGCTTCGGCCGATTTTCCTTGAATCAGGTAGACCTCGGCCAGATCGTTCAAGGCATCGGGGTAGGCCGGCTTCAGCTTGAGCGCATAGGTGAAGGCATCGACAGCCTGCGCCGGCTTTTTTTCTTTGAACAAGATCATGCCGAGCAGATGGTGCGCTTCAGCGGAGGAGGGATTCAACTCGATGGCCTTCCTGACAGCCTCGAATGCTGCGGCAAGGTCACCTTTTCGCAATAGCGCGGTGCTTCGCTCGTACTGACGCTGCGCGGCATCCGGTTGCTCAGCCGCCGACGAGACCAGGGTAAGAGGAAAAACCACGGCAGGACAAAGAGCAAACAGCACAATGGCACTATGCAGGAAGAGGCGATTCATGGCTGGTCGACTTGCCTTGTTCATTTGGTTTGTTTGGTTTGTCTTGTTTGTTTGGTTGAACCAGACCAACTCGATGAACTAAACAAACCAGATCAACCAGCTGGACCCGCACCACTCCTGCAAACTATAGACGGCAGCAACCATGAAATCAACGAAGCGCGCAATAACGTGGGAACAAAACGCACGGGGAGGTCGCAGGATAAGCAGGTGATTCGACGAGAGGACAGCGATCGCCGGGCGATCCATTGACTCATTCTGCAGACCCGTATATCATCGTGTATATACAAATGGGACTCGGATGAGGATCTTGTCATGGCCACAAAAAAAACACGGCTCTTTATGAGCGGGAATAGTCAGGCTGTCCGAATCCCGCGGGAGTTCCAGCTGGACGGCGACGAGGTCGAGATTCAGCAACGCGGCAACACTCTCGTCATTCGCCCCAAAAAAATCTCGTGGGCTCCACTGGCGGACAGTCTGAAAAAGTTTACGGCGGACTTCATGGAGCAGGGGCGGCGGCAACCCGCTATCCAAAAGCGGAAGCGGCCTTTCGTATGAAGCTGATGCTGGATACCGATATCTGCATCTACCTCATCAAGCAACAGCCTCCCTCTGTACTCGAACGGTTCCTCTCCCATCCGGTCGGCGACATCGGAATCTCCAGCATCACAGTAGCAGAACTCGATTACGGCGTGAGTAAGAGCCGGCATGCCGTGAAGAATCGTGCCGCCCTCGTTCAGTTTCTCTCTCCACTCGAAGTGGCATCGTTTGATCGAGACGCCGCAGCCGCCTACGGCCGGCTCCGCGCAATGCTTGAACAGAAGGGGACGCCGATCGGATCGATGGACCTCTTAATTGCCGCTCACGCACTCAGCCTCGCGGTACGTCTCGTGACCAACAATGCGAGAGAATTTCGGCGCGTCCCTGGGCTACGCATTGAGAACTGGGTCTGAGCCCCATCCTGCTTCACCCGCGCTTTTTCGCTGCAAGGACATGAGACGAGATGAGGGCGAGCATCATCAGGGAGTCCATTCCTCTGAATTCTCTCGTGTAGTATCTATCTTGGCAATAGCGACCCATCCATGATCAAAGGTAAATGTTCGCGCCTTACCTACTGGATCCTGAATCCGGACTATCCGCACACTGTCATCTCCCGCGTGTTCAACGACATACAGCCAGTAGGAATCCCCATGCTGTCCCGCGTATTCGAACTGTGTCCGTGAGAGACCAACAGACCTATTCATCAGACTTCCAGTCATAGCCTTGCTCAACCCATCGAACTGGATTTCCATCTGCGTCTGACTCAAAAAGATCAAAACCAGGGTTATTGGTGGGTGTCCGAGCAAGCTCAGGTTCACGCGAAAGGATATGAGTAATGGCTTGCTCTTCCAATGCCATCCTGGCTGATTGATTCAGCCCATCTGGGTCCGGCTCGTCGTCGTCTGGGTGCGTACCGACATAGGAGATGAACCGTCGGCCTCCATCACTACCGGATGTGCGTTTGTTCGCGTCTGTGGATCCAGATCTCCCACCCGTCGTGCTGTCACCTGTTGAACCTTTTAGCGTAGCCCCTTCGCCAAACGTTCCCGTCCCGTGACCAGATCCGCTTCTGCCACGCCCACTGCCACCATCAGACCCTTGTGCTTCTGAACCCATTGGGTCTGATATGGGAGGTATCAATCTCAGCGCGTCGCCCAGAATATTCTTCATCGCATCATCTACATCTCGGGGAACAGGCTGTTCCGGTTTTTCCTCAACACCCAAGCGCGCCATCAATTCCACAACGCTTGTGATTCCTTTCTTTTTGAGGAAATCGAGAACACCAGGCTCGATACCGACTTCTCGCGCGAGCACCTCGATGGCTGGCTGCTTGAACCGGATTTTCATAAAGAGGGTGGCGTTTGGTTTCCACGGTGGATCGAGACTGTCAAAAACAATAAGGTGGGGCGGCTGGAGAGCACCGCTCTTGTCCGGCACCCAGGCTGCTTCATTAAGCTGGAACACGAACGCGGCAGGGAAATTACATCTATGCTGGTTGTGGTAATTCCAGAGATAGGTCCCGGCAAACCCGCGTGGGCCTTTTCGCTCTTCAAACTCATTTAGTGCTTCCCAGAGCAACCCACTTTTCTTGATATATTGCTCCTGAGGAAGTCTCGGAAGCATGCTCAGCAACTCGTCAATTCCCCGAAGTGTGTAATCCTTTATTGACTCTCCGCCGGAAGATTTTGCTGCACCCGCTTCTTTGCGCATATCATACAATTCATCGTATGTGAATTCACGATCCACTGGAACCGGTTTCAAGTATCGCTCTGAACCAGCCGCTTCAAGTAGCTCGCGAATATCTTCGCCGCGCAAACAACTATACGAATCGTCTACGAGAAGAATGCCGGACACACCCTGAAACAACTCCTTTAATCGCTGTGATGCTAAATACACTTCTTCGGGTGTCGACCAACACTTGGTGCCATCCGCTGCATCAACTGCTATCACAAAACTGGAATTGCGTAGCGCTGTAACCAGCTTCGCGCGTTGCATCTCGGAGTCAGTCTTGAATGCACTCAGCAGCCTGGCAATATCGCTGGAGTAGTCGTTATCCGAAACCTGTCTTTCTTTTCCCGAATATTTTGGTAGAACATGGTGTACGACATCATCAACTAAATCGGGTTCAGTTAAGCCAAGTTCTTTAAGAAAGTCTAAAGCGGCTTTGTTGAGACAGATCGCATTCTTTACTGTTTCATAGCCCGTGAATCCTTTAGCTGGCAGATATACCTGCGGACGCCCGTTACTATCGAAGGGAGCTAGCTGCCGATTGGTGTGTGTGCGAATAAAAGGTTTTGCCCTCATCGGTCCGCCAGTTCTCCATAGATTTGGCTGATCTGAAAGAAACTCATAGAAGTTGGCAGTCCACTTATCGGGCTGCAGACGAAAGAATTTGTCGCTAACCCGTGAGGCGAAATTCTGCGGTGTGAATTCTTCAATACCAACATCGTGAATTAGGTAATCTTGAAGCTGTGGCGTCTTATCTTCGGATATCTCGTCACTCACCCACTCAAGTTTCTTTGTCGTCCCCAAAAGCGTCTGAAGTTGTATGGTGTTAAGTAACTCGCGGAGGCCTCTTCCTCTGGCAAGCTTCGCAGAAACGCCGGCTACAAATCCGCCACCGTACCTGGGCAAGAGCGGTTTCTTCGTTAAAGCATTTCTGACTCTATCAAAGAGTGGACGCAAAAAGTGTTCTGTGGAGAAGACTCGACTGTTCAAGGGCATCGATTCCAACGCGCCCACAGAAAGCAAATCAAGGTTTCTAAGCTTCTCTAATGAGCTCTCGATCAGCCCGGCGGTCAATTTCACAAGTTGCTTATTCCAAGCATCATCTTTTGGGATATTGTCTCTGCTCGGAGTGGTGCGATAGGGGCCCTGAATCAGCATCCCTAAATGAGTTTCTTTCTCCGTAGGAAAAAAAGCGTAAAGCATCGATCCTGTGATAGGCCGCACTGCCTTATGCCCGCCCTTTGTTTCCGTCTGTAATGAGAAAGCCGCCTGTACCTTTCCCTTCACATCAGTTCTTGGAAAAGAAATGGGTTGCTCAAAGCAAATCCATTCTTCCTCTGACCGTGATCTGCCATCTCTGGAGGACAATGTGATATAGGTTGTGGCTCCATCACGCCTTCTATTCTGCCTTGAATAGGCACCGGTGCCACGACCCTCTATTTTCCATTCGACCGTCACGATCTGTGACAAGAACATAAGGCTGCGAGCCCCGAGCCCCTGGAGACGAGTAGAGATTTCTTCGAAGGCTTCTTCAGCTTTGACCTTTGGATTGTCGAAGGGTAGGCAAAAGAGAGTTTGGCCTGCTGATACTTTTCTCGCAGGCCTTGGGCTTGGTCGAACGAAAGATTCAATTACGAAATGCTCATCCCCTGAGTGGACTTCTGGGCTCAAGGTGTAGGCATAGACCGACTTGAATCCTATACCGAACTTTCCGATAGCGGTTGCATCTTCTTTCTTAGTGCTTTGCACCAGCCCGCAGATCCCACGAACATCATCTTCGCTGAACGGCACTCCATAGTGACTGAATTCAAGACGGTCCTTAAAGATATGGAATAATACTTCTCTACGTATTGACTGTTGGCGGTGCGCTCGCTTGCTAAGTGCATCCTCTGCGTTCTGTAGCAGCTCAAAAATAAAGTGTGTTTTGTCACTGTAGAGGTGTGCAAGAAGTATCGGCCCGTAATTATTGACCTCGCTACCATACCTGCCAATGTTGTCCTGTGCGATCTTTTCGTAATCTATAGTCATTTCCGTTTTATGAATTCAATTGATCTCTCGTGTCAGTCTTTCGGCCATGCAAAAAGTCTTACGGTTACGTTCCTTACAGATCTTCGTTTCAGGAACTTTGGTACATGAAAACCCTTGGTGAGAATCTCTCATTACCACGTCATCAAACAATCGTCCAGCCTTTTCTACTCAGGCCGATGTCGAAACTCGCGAAAGCGTCTCTCTTGTTCGGCTCATCCGTCCAATGCGGTGCGCTCGATTAGGACCAGCGATTGACGGATTGGCGGGATGAGAGATTCCAAGCAGACTTCAGAAAACCCGCTTCAGCCCAGCAGAACGTCGAAGCGCGCTGCACTGGGGTCATTGCTTGACCTTACACCTCAGCGGATGAGGAATAGAAGGGGTGCCGAAACCGTTTCGGCCTGAACCGCCGCCGCAATCAAACGTGGCGCCTGAAGCCCGTTCCTCATTGCTCGTCGTTCATATCTCATTGGGAATCAGCAGCGCTTCAGACGATACGCTGCATGCCTCCTGGCCTCGTGCCTCATGCGTTCCTACGAGGCCTTGGCGATTTTGTCGTGGAGTTCCGCCTGGACTCGCTCGAGCACAAAAAGTTTAAGCAGCGACTGATACGGGACGTCGCGTTTGTTTGCTAGGGTCTTGAGTTGACCCAGCAGGGATTTTGGCAGACGGAGGGAGATGGTCTCGGTGGATGGTTTCAAGCGAGGGAACACCATGCGCTGGCTCTTGGAATAGTCGATGTACTCCGTTGAATCGTGTGAGGCCCAAAAGGCGTCTTCCTGCTTGTCACTCTTAAACGTCGGTCTTTTTTTGAGTTTCCTCATGATAGGCTCTCCGTTCCTTCGGGCTCATATCTCTGGCGGAAATGACGCGAATCCGACGCTTGCGAACCGTAAACACGATAAATAGGCGGCGTTCTGCGTCAGTCTGTCCGAGCACATAGTATCGCGGCTCACCCATTGAATGGGTCAGATCGTCGGCAACGACCAACGGCATATTGAAGAATGCCTGTTCACATTCCCACGGGGTAACCCGGTGTTTCTCCCAGTTTTTTGCACGGTTCGCTTCGTCCCAATCAAAACCTTCCAGGCCTGACAGCTGTTCCATCTGCTACCTTTTATGTATACGATAACAATATACACAAGTTAAATAGAGTGTCAACTCGAAACCTTGTCGTTCGTGAAGCGCCTAACTGGCTACGGAAAAACTCTCTGGGCATGCTGGAATTGCACGGGCCTGCATATTAGGGACAACAGAGGTGTCGCGGGCAGGATGCTCAAAATGGCATCCCAGCAAGGCCGCAGGCGAGTCGAAGCCGGAGGCGTACCCTCAGGGGTACGTTGAGGATTTCGACGAGCCGAGAACGATGCTGGGGGCCATTTTCAGCATCCTGCTAGGAGCGTCGATTGGAACCTGTGATGGCCTGCTTGAAGACCGTGCGGAGGCCGAAGTACGCGATGGAATCTTTGAGGTTGGAATACAGTCGCTTGAAGGTTCCCATGTCCGGGTTCGTAACGTATTCCATCGTGAGGGCGATTCGCTCTTCCCCCTCGCCGAGGGGAGTCACTGAATGCCAGAGCTTATCTCCATTGAAAATGACCAGATCCCCCGGTTGTGTGATCAACTCAAGATGCCTGGGAGATTTCACAGGATCGTCCTTGAACAGCTCGCAGACCAGTTTGCATTGCGTAGACTTGTCGACCAGCCCCATCAGAATGGTATAGCGAGCCCCCTTGTAATAGGACGTGTCATAGTGAAACCCGATATGGTCCCCCGGTTCCGTATAGTAGTAGAGCGCACAGGAATGGGGGTCGTTCTCAGGGCATAGACTGAGCTTGGCTTGCACCAGACGGCTCAAGAATTCGATGAAGGCTCCGGATCGATACAGGTCGAGAAAGCGCGGAGCCTTCTCCTGCACCGTGTAATAGCTCACGCTCCCGCCCTTCTTGTGGCCGGGAATATAGTTACGGTTCAGCTCACTCTTTACCCCTTGCGCCTGAGGAACGAGATACTCTTCCACCGCCGACCGAGGAAGAAACTGTGGAATAAATAAAAACTCGTTCTGCTCCCAATACTCCCTGTGCAGGCGCTCGAAATCCAGGCCGTTTACCGCCTGCTCGACGGCTTCCGTCACGCTGCTGATTGTCAGACTTGCCACCGGTATTGAATCTCCAATTCTCTAGTTACGAGTCATTGGTCAACGGTCACTGGTCAATTGCATGGTCGGAATTCGCCCCACTGACTATTGACTCATGACCATCGACATCCATCATTATGGCTGGCTCAACACCGGAGCCTTTACCACTTCCACATCTGCCGGCAATTTCAGATCGAAGAGTGTGTCGCTGAGACCCATGTTGGGTTGGAGCGACGAAAATTCAAAGCTCGCGACATTGCCGCCGACTTCGTAGAGCGAGATGGTCCGAATAAAGTAGGTCTTGGGAAACACTTCCAACACGATCCGTTGTAACGATCTCCCCGCCTCACCTTCACGCGTTTTAGGCAGGAGGGTGAGTAACCGGATGCCACCGACGCCACGTCCCTTCCCCGGCGTCGGCTCAATGTCGAACGATTCCTCCAGCTTAGCCGCCCCTTGCAAGAGCTCCAAGGGAGCCTTAGACGCCGCCATTTGTGTGAGCTTCCCGACCAACACTTGTTTGTGCTCCGGCACATACACCTTGATATCATCCCGATTGACATAGATGTCCTCGACCGACGGGTCGAGATAGTTCCAGCGTAACCGTCCAGGCTTTTTGATATAGACCTTCCCCGAGGACGTGATGGGCCGCTCGAACCCCTCGATCATGGTCTTCTGGGTGAAGTCCGCCTGGAGATCTTTCGTTTTCTCATACCGCGTCTGGAGCTGCTTAACCACCTCTCGCACTTCCCCCAACGCTTTCTCATCGCTCTCGTCAGCGCCGAGAAACGGCACTGGTACGAGAGCCCACGTACACACGAATGCAAGTCCCACCCTCGCCAAACCAGATGGGGTCACTGCGGTGCTCTCTACTGCGCGCATCCACCCTGAGTGTGCGCGGTGCGCGAACGCAGAGAGCGCCTGAACGACCCCATCCCGCTTCATGCTTCCTCCCCTGCACCCACCGGCCCACGCCGCCCAACGACCTCTCTTCGCCCATCGCGACCAGCCGCGCCCACGAGGCCATCGACCTCCATTTGCTCGATCATCCGGGCGGCCCGAGGATAGCCCACCCGCAGCCGACGCTGAATCAACGACGCAGAAGCCTGCCCAGTTGTCAGGACCAGCTCTTTCGCCTGCTCGTAGACTTCGCCCAACGACTCGTCCTCTTTCGCCCCTTCCTGTTTCAAGGCAACCAGCAACTCCTGATTGTAGGTGGGCCTGGCTTGATCCTTCACGAACTCGACCACGCGGCGGACATCGTCATCCGACACAAACGACCCGTGTAGCCGCATGACACGCCCGGTCCCCGAAGCCATGTAGAGCATGTCCCCGCGACCGAGGAGCGCTTCCGCGCCGTTCGCATCCAGAATGGTGCGTGAATCGGTCTTCGACGACACTTGAAACGCAATGCGGGCCGGGAAGTTCGCCTTGATCAAACCGGTCAGCACATCGACCGACGGACGCTGCGTCGCCAGCACGAGATGGATGCCCGATGCGCGAGCCATCTGCGCCAAGCGCGCAATCTTGTCTTCCACTTCTTTCGGCGCCACCATCATCAAATCCGCCAATTCATCGATCATCACCACGATATAGGGCAAGGGCTCCGGCGGAGTCGGCGGCGGCACGAATGATCCAGGGCTGCCATCCGAAATCGTGGTCTCTCCGGCAGAGAGCCGCTCCTCTTCAGGCAAAAACTGGATGGGCAATTCCGGCTGGTCCAACTTGGCCGCCGATTCAGCCTCCAGCACACCCTGAGCGCCGGCGACCTTTCGATTATAGGCATCGATGTTTCGCACCCCTGCCTCAGCGAGCAATTTGTAGCGCCGCTCCATTTCAGCCACAACCCAACCGAGCCCACGCGACGCCGACTTGGGATCGGTGATGACCGGCCGCAACAGATGAGGAATGCCGTCGTACGTTTGAAATTCGAGCATTTTTGGATCGATCAGGAGTAGCTTCACCTCATCAGGTCGAGCCGAGAACAACAGGCTCAGAAGCATCGTATTCAGACTGACGCTTTTCCCTGCCCCTGTGGCGCCGGCGACCAGCAAGTGCGGCATTGTTTTCAGATCGGCGATCACGGGGGCTCCGAAAATGTCCTTCCCCAAGGCCAAGCTGAGCTTCGATCTGGCGCGTGAAAACGCCTCGCTCGTCATCACTTCCTTCATCGACACAGTCTCACGATAGAGATTCGGCACCTCGATCCCGACCACCGATTTTCCCGGAATCGGCGCAACGATCCGGAGACTGACTGCCTTCAGCGCCAACGCCAGGTCATCGGCAAGATTCACAATGCGCGCGACTTTGGTTCCCGGCGCAGGCTCGAACTCGTACATCGTCACAACTGGTCCAGGACGAACCTCCGTGACCCTCCCTGCGATGCCAAAACTGAGCAAGGCTCGGGTCAGCACATCGGATTGCGCCTTGATTTCTTCTTCTGTGACACGCCCGAGCGGGCCTGACGGTTCACTCAAGAGCATGGCCGGATCCGGCAAGATATAGTCCCCCGCCTTCGCTTGGGCTGCAACGATCGGTTGGTCCAACTCCGATTCGATCGGCTCAGCCTGTTCGGGAGTCGGTTGTCGTGATGGCTGAATGACCGGCCAATCCAATTCCGGCTCCGCAGCCGCCTCAGGAAGCGCCTCCTCGATCACCGCACGAATAGATTTCGACGATTTCCGTTTGGCCTTCTGTGAAGACTCAGGAGCAGACTCTTCCACCGGTCGGTCAGGAATTAAGGCACGGGCCCTGTTGAACATCCAATTGCCCAAACCGGGAATCCGCTGAGCCATCTTCGCCAGAGACATAGATGTCGTGAAGAGCAGTGACACCAGCAATCCCGCCATGATCAGAATATGCGCGCCGGTGCTCGCAAAATAGGCGCGTAAGCTTTCGGCCAGCACGCGCCCGAAGACACCTCCCGCCATCCCTCGATAAATAAGACCGCTAGAGACGGTCGGCACCCCCGTGATTTCGAGGTGGAGAAAGCCGCTGAGAAACAACAATGCCGCCAGCGAAGCCCCGGCGTTCCGCAGACGGATCGACAGATCGCCCTGAGTAAAGCAACGGACTCCCATGAGACCAAGGAGTATCGGGAACAAGTAGCTGGCCGCACCGATCGACCAGAATAGGGTCGAGGCGAAGAACGCGCCGACCGCGCCGATGAGGTTTTTAGCTGGAGGTGCCGCAGAGGTCGCGGCCTTAAGTTCCCCCGACACAAAGGACACCATACTCAGAAGTGTCAAGAGCGCCAACGCGATCAGGACGACTCCGATCACTTCTCGTTTGATGTGTGACGGGGGGGAAGCGGCGGCGCGGGCCTCGCCCCGCTTGGCCGAAGTAGTGACAGCCATGATCGCAATGCTAGCACAGGGAATCGATCATTTCAAACGAATGGAGGGGATGGAGGCTGATGATCTTCTTTGCTCGCGCAACGCGCGGTCGCGGACTCCCCTCGTTGGACGCGCGCAGTGGAAGATCAATCAGCCCCCATCCCTGAAGAAATAACGAGCGAGCTTGGAGGGAACATGCGAGGGCAGACCAGACGGTCTCCTGTGCTTGTGCAACGCGCGGTCTCGAAGCCCCTCGCTGGACACGCGCAGAGGGAGACCATCTAGTCCGCCCTCACGTGAAAAGATAGAAGCGCGGGGTCGCTCGACGTGCGCGGTGAGGGACGACCCTGAACAATATTAAGGTGTGGCTTGTCCGGGCACAGAGACAGTTTCTTTGACAAGAACCCAATCGAGCCCATCTGTGACTTGCACCAACGCTACACCTGATCCAGTGTCGTAATCTAGGAAAGCTCTCTGGAAGAATTTGCCAGGGCCGTCGGCTTTCATTTTCCATTGACCCAATATCGTAGCTTTCGCATGCGGCTGAGGACGAAGAAACAGGAAGAACTCGTAGGAAGGCTTCAATCCTCCGCAGCCCCACTGCCTCGCATACAACTCCAATGTACGACCAGAACCAGTCTGCACACGTCGAAGGAGCGCAATACAAATTGAGGCCTTCGTTTCCATCTCAGCCCTGATTGACTCTTTCGTCCGCATGGCTTGATTCACCCACCCCTCCGCCTGTTCAAAGAGGGCATGCCCGTGATGTTCCGCCACATGAGCATTAGGTACCGTGTCACCCTCAGTTGGAATAGTTATGAGGCTCAAGAGGGTCTCCAATGTGTGAGGTGCAATATCCGCACTAGCCGCGCCGAGTAAACACATTGCCATGGCACACAGAACCCCACAGATTCTCAGGTGCGGCGTGTAGTTACTTGGCGAGCGCATCGGTCACATCCACTCGTTCGATGAAGAGGCCTGCGTAATGACCATTCATCACTTTCACCGTTACTTTTTGCGATAATTGGTCATACTCAAGAAACAAACGAGGCCCGGAACTTCCAAGACCGCCGCCATTCCCATCATATGAGTCTGCCACGACCCACTTTCGAAGAATCAGTGCCCCATCGTGATGTTTCGATCGTAGCAGCAGGAAGAACTCGTGGCCAAAAGACCATGATTCGTTGTTGATATACCAATGAGGGAAAAGAAACAAATAGGGTTCGTGTCGCTGAATCGTTTTGCCATACAGTTCGATCCTGTCATCGCCAATGTGGATTCGGCGAAGGAGTCCCCCTTTTAACGCCCACCCACCCTGGCTCATCAGAAAGCGGCGTTCTCTGAGATCATAAACAGCGATTCCCCAAATGGTCATCGGTGCTCCATGCACCCACCCAGGGTTCGGGTGGGACGTGCTGGGATCCGAGAGGAAATCATCAGGCTCCACTCTTGTGACTTGGCCATTATCTATCCGGCCAAAGCGACCCGCGAGCATCATGTCATTCCATTCCTGCTGTAATGCTTCAGGCGGTCGCACGGATAGATCAGCTGCAGCCGCCTTATCGCTCAAGGGCGAAGCCATAATCCCGATCAGGAGGACGGCTAAAACTGTGATGAACTGACCCATCGTTTTTCTGTCTACAGGTTGGCAAGTGGCATTTCTAATGGTACCGATGATGAGGCCGGTCGTCTATGAAAATGGTTCAATGGAGGGAAAGAGTCTGCAGGAATAGAAGTTAAACAACTCGCCACGATCATCTGAAACAGGCTGCGAGCGTCCCGCCAAAACTTCCCATGACATTATTTTTCCTCTTTTACCTGGAGGCCTGGATCAGCCGGGTCAACTCAATGAACTGTGCGACTGACAGGATTTCTGCGCGAGCGGTTAGCGCGAGATTAAGTGAGTCCAACGCCTCTGTCACTGACTTCTGATCATATCCTTCATCCTTGAGCGAGTTGATGAGGGTCTTGCGGCGATGGGCGAAGGACGCTTTCACCAGTGCGGCGAACTTCGGTTCTTCCTCGTGGCTCAGTGCTCTCCGCTCTTTGGCCCGCAATAACACCACTGCGGAACCGACTTCCGGCCTTGGCCTGAAGCACTGTGCTGAAACGCGGAAGGCTTTCGTCATCTCTGCGGCATACTGTGCCATGACCGAAAGTACGCCGTAGTCTGATCCATCGGGTTTCGCCACCAGACGATCGACCACTTCGTTTTGAAGCATGAGGACCATGCGGGGAAAGCGATCGCGTTGATCGAGCAATCTGAAGAGCAGCGGCGTCGAGATATAGTAGGGCAGATTGGCCACGACGACTGTACCCATCGGCAGGCTCTCGACCAGATAGGCCAGTGCGTCCTCACAGATCAGATCCACATTCGGAAATTCCACCTGCCTGGTTTCAAGGTAGGCGTGGAGCCGTGGATCCACTTCTATCGCCGTCACACGACCGGCCACATGGGACAGCGCCTCTGTCAGGATGCCGCGGCCTGGACCGATTTCCAACACGTGGTCGCTGGGGCCCAGCTCCGCCAACGCGACGATTTTGCGCACGATGTTGGGATCGATCAGAAAGTTTTGGCCGAGCCGTTTGATAGGCGGAGGAAGATCGGGAATCGACACCGGTCAATTCCCGCCGGAAGAACGAGGCGCGGCTTGCGCCAGTTGTTTCGCCAGAGCAGCCAGCGGGGTTCGAAAGTAGTCGATGAGATCGGTAAACTCTTCTACCAGGTCGTTGGTAAAAGAAGGCCCCGGCTGTAGGGCGGCAAACTTCTGCCCTTCTTTCTGGCCCAGGGACTCCGTGATGAGCGCGACGGTTTTGGCTTTCCACTTCGCCACTCGTTCAGCTCCAGAAGCGGTATTGAGCGTCTCCATGGTGTCCTGAAAAATCTGGTCCAGTTCCTTCAACTGCTCCTGAATCCTGTCACGCGCCGCGTCAGATTGGTTGGTCATCAATTAGGCTCCTGTTCTCTAGTTTATTTGGTTCATCTGGTTTATTTGGTTTCTCTGGTTACAACTTCATTTGCTGGAGGCCTCTTCAAACCAAATACACGAGACAAACCAAATAAACCAGAGAGACCAGATGAACCAGAGAGACCCTTCACCGACGCCGCGCAACTAACGTGGCGGCCAGCGTGATCGCCTCGATCAAACTGCCAGGGTCTGCGATGCCCTTGCCCACGATATCAAACGCCGTCCCATGATCGACCGAGGTGCGAATGATCGGCAACCCCACCGTCAAATTCACGCAGGTACCGAACGCGACAAGCTTTAACGGAATGAGCCCCTGGTCGTGATATAGAGCCACCACACCGTCGTAATCACCCCTCGCCGCCTTACCAAACAGCGTATCGGCCGGCAGGGGATCGCTGGCACGAATGCCTTGGGCCTGCGCCGCACGAGCCGCCGGGAGAATGACCCGTGCCTCTTCGTCCCCGAACAATCCATGCTCTCCAGCATGGGGGTTCAACGCGGCAACACCAACTCTGGGTTTCTTAATTCCGAACAGATCCCTCAACGCCAGATGGGCCAGTCTGATGGCTTTTTCGATCTTGGCCTGGGTAAGGAGCGACGGCAAATCTTTGATCGCGACGTGGGTCGTCACAAACATGATTCGGAGCGGTCCGCCGATAATCATCATGCCGGATTCCTGCGTCTTGGTCAGGTCTGCCAGCAGTTCTGTATGGCCGGGAAAATGACAGCCGGCCATGTTGATCGCTTCTTTGTTGATCGGCGCGGTGACGATGCCGTCGATACAACCAAGCTGCGCAAGCTCCACGGCCTTCTTGATGAACAACACGGACGCCGCTCCAGTCTCAGACGCCGCGACTCCGCGCGGGAACCGCCCAAGGGGATGATCGAGCGGGTCCAACACAGCGAGATCATTCCTCCGTGGAGATACCGCCTCGTGCCCCTCCACTCGGATCACGTGCAGCTTGAGCTTCAAACTCTTGACCATCTGCTGCATCACCGGAAACGAGCCGATGACTAGCGGACGGCAGAGTCGTCGCACTGTTGTTCCAGCCAAGGCCTTCGCAACCACCTCCGGGCCGATCCCCGCCGGATCGCCCATCGTGATTCCGAGAAGGGGGCGCGTCTCGCGCCCGGGTTTGTTTGGTTTATTTTGTTTTTTTGATTTTTCTCGTTGGGTCTTCACTGACTCGCTCCTCGTTTAAACCAAACCAACCAAATGAACGAAACAAACCAAATAAACTAAAGAAACCAGATACACCCTCTCACCTGCTCACCAACCATACAAGTACACCGCATACCCTATATAAAGGAGAGCACTGCCGCTCAGCAACCAGGGTCGCCAAAGACCGCCCCACACAGTCTGCGCCAATAAGAAGGTGGCCGCCGCCACAGCGAGCACCATGGTGATCAATGCCGAAGGTGCCAGCGCCCAGTCCGTACCCAGAAGCCCGATCGAAACCGGGATGGTACCCTGAAAGACCATCGCGCCGGTGACATTCCCTACCGCCAAGCGATCTTTCTTTCGGTAGAGCCAGAGAAAACTATTCGACATCTCGGGTAACTCGGTCGCCAAAGGCGCGACGAGGAGGGCCAGCATCAATGGAGAAATCGACAGGGCTCCCGCAATCGTTTCAGCAGCGACTACGAAGAGATGCGCGCCGAACGCGAGGCCGGCCAAGCCAAGGACTCCTTGAAGACCGATGAGTCCAAACGACGGGACGGCAGCCTTTCTGGCAAAGAACAGCGGCTCAAGTCCACCCCCACCCTCCTCCTCCTCAGCAACCTCACTGAATTTCAGCTTGACGTAATAGAGGTAGAAGCTGATCAACCCGACGGCGGCCATGGCATGTACCAGTCGAGATGGGACAAAGACGCAGGCCAGCGCAGCGCTGTAGGCCACCACAAAGAAGAAGAGATCGCCCTTCACATCGCGATAGTTCAATCGGAAGGCGGCCGTTCGTTTTCCCAGCCCTGCGTAGACCATCAGTAAGATGGCCAAAATAGGAATGACCAGCGTGCTCAGCATGAAGGGAGCGCCGAGGATCGCGCCCAACCCCACCTCCGCTTCAGCACGGCTGGCCCCGAAGAAAATGGCGATGACGGGGATCGAGGTTTCAGGCAGTGTGGTGCCAATGGCGGCCAACACACCGCCGATCGCGCCTTCGGACAGATTGAACCGCTTGCCCACCCACTCAATGGCGTTTGTGAAGAGTGTGCAGGCTCCCAACGTCACCGCGACGGAGACAAGGAACAGGAGGCTGTAAAGGAGGACCGTCACGCGCGTTCTGCGAGTGGAAAATGAAAAATGAAAAACGGAAAAGTGTACTCGATGTTCTTCACGTATTTAATTTTTCATTTTTACTTTTGCCTTGCGCGCGCCGATAGGCACCGCGCGCTTCTTCTATCACATCTTTGAGGGGACGGCCCGTTCGCTCGGCAATCCGCTTGCAATCGAGATATTCCGGAGCCGCTTTGGCCGTCGTCTCGTTCACATCGGCGATCTTCATCCGGACAACTCCTCCGCGCACCTTCACACGGACAAACCGCCGGGGGAGGATCTGCCGCGTCACCTCACGAACCCGAACTCCCAATGCCGTCGTTTCCTGAAACACAACATCGAGAATCCGATCCAGCTGCGCCGGAGCCGCAAGACAAGTCAACACGATGCCGGGTCGCCCACGTTTCATGATGACCGGCGCAAGCGTCACATCGAGCGCCCCACGCAAGAATAACTGTTCCATCACATACTCATATGTTTGCGGGTTCACATCGTCGAGATTCGTCTCAACCTGCACCACAGTATCCCGTTCACACGCTCCTCGGGATGACGGCCGCGCAAGCAACACACGTAAGGCATTCGGCCAGCCGTCGGGATCGGCATCGCCCGCTCCATAGCCGATCGCCGTCGGCGTCATCACCGGCATGGAGCCGAACTCTGATGTCAGCGTGCGCAACAGCGCCATGCCGGTCGGCGTGGTGAGCTCACGGGGAGGACCGGCACTGTAAATCGGAATCCCTTTCGCCAGAATGGCGACCGCCGGACCAGGCACCGGAAGAATTCCGTGAGCCGATTGCAGCGTCCCCGCTCCAACATTCACGGGCGAGGCCGTGACACGCGTCACGCCCAACAGATCGCAGCAAATCAAGCCGCCGACGATATCGACAAATGAATCCAGAACCCCTACTTCATGGAAATGGACGTGATCCTTCGCCACACGATGGGCATGCCCTTCCGCTTCGGCCAATCGATCGAACACCGATCGGCTTTGCTGCTTGATCTTGTCGGGAATTCGACTCGCGGAGAGAATGGCGTGGATCCGATGAAGCGAAAGAGGCTTGCGCAATCCTGTCGTAATCACGACGTCCACTTTCGTCGCATGGATTGCCCCTCGACGCACCCGCCGCTTCCGTAGCGTAAACCCCGAAAACTGGAGTCGTTTCAGCCCGCTTACCAAGTCGGAAAACGGGACGCCCACATCCACAAGCGCGCCGAGAATCATGTCGCCGCTGATGCCAGAATAACAATCGAAATGGAGATGCGCGCCCATGTGCGTCCTTTCTCTGCACTGTTCAAACTGCGCCCATCTTACCCAAGGCACGAGCGAACGGCAATCAGCTCAGAAGTCTAGCAGGCTGAAGGCTGAAGTGTTCGGAACTCCGAGCCCCGACCTTCAGCCTTCAACCCTCATGTCACGCCAGTCGCGCTTTTCTCGCCAGTCCCGCCCGTCTCGCCGGCTCGGAACATTGACAGCCTACCAACGCTGTGTTATCCCCACTGCACTCGCCACCGACTGGGCGCTTCCTCACAACACACTGGTTATGCACGTAAGCCCTATGACGATCTGCCGGCCCTTGGTCATACCCTGCTCGACATTCTTTGGATCGTGGAGTGGTCGGCTCGCCGGGGTGCTGCTCTGCGCCGCCCTACTGCTCTGGACCCCGCTTGCCGCCTCGGCAAAATCGAAGCCCCACCGGGCCCCACGCCACGAACCGGAGCTCAAGATTCTCGAGCTCAAAGTATTCCCCAATCCCTATACCGTCTCGTCCGGCTCGTTAGAGTTTTCTGCCTTAGTCAAGCTGCCTAAGGAGCTGAACGGCGCAACCCTGCTGGAAGTCTCCTCATTCATTACGTCGCCGTCGAAAAATTCTCTCCGATTTTTGACCACGCGTACCGCGCTGGAACCTCACGCCGCCTCAACCAACGGCGCCGCCCCTCCACAAGTCTCTGTCCTCCTGACGTGGGATGGGTTAGACCAGAAGAAAGCCCCGTCTGGCGCAGGGCTCTATCAATTCGAAGTGCGCGCCAAGTTGCTGGCCAACGGCGAGAAAGGTCCCAGGACACAGATGGTGGCCTGGCCAAAACGGGGCACCGTGGAAGTGAAATAACACACCGTGAGGGGTACGGGGTGAGGTGTCAGGCGACCTAAAACGGAGAAACAGCGAACTCCTCACGCCTCACGTTTCACGCCTAACGAATTGATCCGGTGCGCAAGACAGCCGGCTCCAAATCCGTTATCGATATTCATCACGCCGACCCCCGCCGCGCAGGAGTTCAGCATCGTCAACAAGGCAGCGAGTCCACCGAAACTTGCGCCGTAACCCCGACTTGTCGGCACGGCCACGACCGGACAGGGGGCCAACCCGCCGACCACGCTTGGCAAGGCTCCGTCCATCCCTGCAACCACCACGACCACCCTCGCTTGCATCAGCCGGTTCTGGCGCTCCAGCAACCGATGAATGCCGGCCACGCCCACGTCATAGAGCGTCTCGACCCGACTCCCCATCACCTCCGCCGTCACTCTCGCTTCTTCCGCGACAGGAATATCCGAGGTGCCGGCTGTAATCACCAAGACATGTCCGAGTAGTGGACGCTTGGGGTCGCGGATCGACACAATGCGCGCCTCGTCATGATAGACCGCTCGACGATCGAGCCGTTTGATGAGCATGCCCACCTGGCGAGTCGCGCGCGTCGCCAACAACGGGCGATGATGTTTCAACAACGCCTTCGCAATGGCGCGAATCTGGACCGACGTCTTCCCCTCACAGAAAATGACCTCGGGGAATCCCTGCCGCAACGACCGGTGGTGATCGACCGAGGCGAATTCGAGATCTTCATACGGCAACGTGCGGAGCTGCCCGATAGCCGCAGGCACAGACAGCCTGCCCGTTCGCACCTTAGTCAGCAATCGTTCAAGTGCCTCAGGATTCATGCCTGCCCTTTCTCCGGTTTTGCGTCGCGCTCCATCAGATCTGTCACCGCCTTGCGGCAGGACTTACCCTCGAACAACACCGCATTGATCTCTTGCACGATCGGCATGTCGACACGATGACGTCGCGCGAGTCCGAACGCCGCCTTCGCCGTCCGCACGCCTTCGGCCACGGCCTGCATGCTGCCGAGGATCGTCTCCAGCCGCTCACCCTTCCCCAGTCGCACGCCAACCGTATGGTTCCGACTCAGGCCCCCCGTACAGGTCAACACCAAGTCGCCGACGCCGGACAGCCCGTAGAACGTTCGCGCATCCGCGCCCATCGCAACGCCCAACCGTACCATTTCGGCTAATCCTCTCGTAATCAACGCGGCCCGCACATTATAGCCAAGATCCAATCCGTCTACGACGCCAGCCGCAAGCGCCATCACGTTCTTGAGCGCGCCGCCGAGCTGGACACCCAACACATCGCTGTCAGCGTACACGCGAAAGGCCGGCGTCATCAACGCGGCCTGGAATGTCTTAACCAGTCCCTCGTTGCTCCCGGCCAAACAGAGCACCGCCGGTTTCCCTGCGCTGACTTCTGTCGCGAAGCTCGGACCGGACAACACCATGAGGTCCTGTTGCATGGCAGGAGGAAGAACGTCCGTCATGACCTGCGTCATCAGATTCAACGTGTCTTCTTCAATGCCCTTCGTCGCGCTGATGAACGGAATAGGAGTGGACAGGGACCGGACGAGCTCAAGCAGCACAGGACGTGCGACGTGGGACGGCACCGCAAAGAGCAGCCCCTCGCTCCGTTCGATGAGGTCCGTCAACAATCCGGTGGCGACGAGCGATGGAGGGAGCGCGACACCAGGCAGAAAGACCGGATTCTCGTGTTGCCCATTGATCGCATCCACCACCTCTCGTTCATAGGCCCAGAGACGAGTGTCGAGACCTTTCTCCGCCAGATGTTTCGCCAGAGCCGTGCCCCAGGCTCCGGCTCCGATCACTCCTATGCGATGGATGGATGACATGGTGTAACGACTCAGGTATTTAGGCTGAAGACTGAGGGCTGAAGTCTATCAATCATCACGCAACGCTCGGATCAAGCCATTCAAGACCATACCGCTTTTCTCTCGGAAGCTCTGCAGTTATCTGATAGACCGACCGTGCTACCTCGTCAGCCATCTCAAATGCCCGAAGCTTTGTGTGATCACGCATGATTGTCCTCTAAAAGCCTTCGACCTTCAGTCTATCCACCTGAGTAGTTACGACATGGTTAAGAAGTGATATGACGGAAGGGGTGATATCAACAGGGTGTATGAACTACGCGGATTATAGGAAGCGGTTCTTTCACCTGTCAATGAATGAGAGACGGTCTTTGAAATTTGTCAAGTTCAGCTAGGCTCCAGAGCTCGACCAAACAGCGTCGGGAGAGCGGAGTGGCACATGCCTTGCTCCCTTCACGTATCACGTACGATTTCACAATTTCCTTCGTCCGGACGCACCGGACGATTAGTATGAAAGCTGGCATCGTTACAGGGGGAAGTGAGGGAGATGGCAATGAAAACAGCACGATTGGCAAGGCGTTTCGTGATGACAAGTCTACTGACGCTTCTGGCGCCGATTGTTCTCTTCGCGCCTCAGGCGTATGCAGAAACCTACGTGGCAGGGCAGTTCGGCGCGACGCTGCCATCTGTAGGCAAAGGGCTCACTGACAATGACCTAACCGGATTTTTCCCATCAGGCTGGACGATTACCGACCAGTCCTTAAAAACGTCGATCCTATACGGAGCTAAGGTAGGTCATTACTTCAAATCCGTACCATGGCTTGGAATAGAGGCAGAGGTTTACAATACAACGCCGCATATTAAGCAGCAATCCATCACTTTTAGTGGACCATCTGGCCCAGTCGGATCTATCGAACTTCCCGGCGTGAATTTCCGCGTGCTCACACTCGCGCCACTAAATCTTACATTGCGCTACCATAAGACAAGGCTGCAACCCTACATAGCCGTAGGGCCTGGAATTTTCTTCGCTCGGATAAGCGATCCTTCTCTTACCTCTGACAACACACAATCGAGCACAAACATTGGATTGAACGCACAGGCTGGCCTCAGATACTACATCACCAGACATTTCACAGTATTTGCTGAAGGCAAGTATAACCACGTCCGCTTTCACTTTGATGAAACTCCTCCGGGTAGCAACTTTAACCTATTCGGATTCAACGGCACGTACAACATGTACCACGTGGCATTTGGTTTGAGCTACAACTTCTGATCGTCAACTAGTTCGTTCCCACCCCCATCTAGCAAACCAACGCGGTTCCGTGTAGCTTAGACACGGAACCGCCTATGAAAACCTGTCCATCCTGCCGACATGAACTCCCGGAGATTAGCCGTTACTGCTCGCACTGCGGCCAACGCCTTCATGCAGAATCCCTTGAACCAGCCCCGCCACCACCTGCACAAGTCACATCACCAGCGGGTCGACTGAACTACGAAGCTCTGTACGGCATGGTGGCGATGTTGTCCCTCGCGACCCTCTTCCCACCCTGGGAAACCCCGCCGGCACAGGCTCCCGAATTTCTCGGCATGCATTTCATCCTCTCTCCACCGACACTTGACGCCATCGTGAGCCGACTGCTGCTGACGATCGAACTCGTCACCATCGCCATCGCAGGCCTCTACGGGGCTTTTCTTTTCCGACAAAAACCCTAGCGGGTCAATAGTCATTGGTAGGTGAAAAGACGGCGGACCGTCCTCAGCCATTGACCAGTGACTACTGACCAATGACCCTTCTCAGTCGAGCGCCAGCGTGAGACACTTCGCCGAGCCGCCCGATTTCATGAATTCATCGAGCGGGACTGGATGAGGAAGATAGCCGCGTGAGGTCAAGAGGGATTCTGTGTCAGGACAGCCTGCAGGCAGCACGATATGTTTCCCGACACAAACGGCATTGCAGGCAAACCTGAGCGCCTCAGCTTCCGGCACCACGAGACGTCTGGAAGAAGCGATCCGTTCGGCAAGAGCTTCTTGCCCATAGTGATCGAAGGCGGGAGGGAAATAGAGGAGCTCACCGCCGCTCAAGGGGCACAAGCAGGTGTCGAGGTGATAAAATCGGTTGTCGATCAGTTCGAGTGGAATGATCTCTTGGTGAAACCAGTCGCTGAGCGTCGGGAACACGCTGATATCCGAACGTTGTCGATAACCACCGAACCAAGTGTCGGGAAATCCCAAGAGGTCCCCGGCTCCCTCGAAGAAACTGCCTGGATCCAGCGTGACGACTTCGTACCCTTGCCCGCGAAACCAGTCTTCAAAATACGCCTCTTCTCGCCGCCGCTCCGGATAGCGAAACCGACTCAGCACCGCCTTGCCTCCCACGACGATACCAGCATTCGCCGTGAACACCAGGTCGGGCAGTCCCGGCACCGGCTGCATCCGTTCCAAAACCGCGCCCACGTCCTGTTCGAGCACCTGCATGAGGTGGTGCCACTGGCGGACAGCTTCATCTGAATTGACGGCGTTCGATCGTCGCATCCACGGATTAATTTCGTATTCGATAGAGAAGTAGTCAGGCGGGCAGACCAGCAGACGACTCATAGCTTCCACCCCAGCTCACGCGCCAGGTCGCGCAGAAACGACGCGGCGTCCATGACCAGCCCGACAGCTTGAAAACTTCCTCGATCCGCGAGTTTCGTCGGGACGGCTGGATTGACGTCGACACAGACGGATGGAATCGAGGCTGGCAACAAATTGCCCGTCGCCACTGCGTGCAGTGTCGAGGCGACGAGCATCGCCAGTCCAATACCGGGGATTGCCCTACGCATGGTTGCCTGGGCTTCTACCGAATCCGTGATCACGCCGGGCAACGGGCCGTCATCGCGGATCGTGCCGGCCATGACGACGTGGACACCACGCCTGACGCAGGCCGCCATAATTCCAGTCTTGACGACTCCCGACTTGACCGCTGCCTCAATGCTGCCGATAGCCCTGATCCGATTGATGGTTCGTAGATGGTGTTCATGCCCATGCGGCACGACACGACCTGCCGCATGTCTATAGCCGAGGGACGTGCCGTAGAGATCGACTTCCATATCATGAGCGGGCAGCGCATTCCCGCAGAACAACACATGGATGAACTCTTCATCGATGAGCCATGTCAACGCCTCGCGTCCTCCGGCGTGCACAATCGCCGGGCCTCCCGCCAGCAACACTTTGCTATCCGCTTTTCCCTCCCGGAACCCTATTCGCAATTGCACAAGGCGCTTGGCGATATCGCCGATAATATGCCCGTGGGGACGCTCGGACGAGACCTGCGATTCCATAAAACTGAACACATCACGGTCACGGGGCCGTTGCAGTGGGATCACCCGCACACCCTCACGACCGGTCACAATCAGATCTCCCCGTGTCACCTCTCCCATTGGGATAGTACAGGCAGTCAGGCCCACGGGGTCCACGAGAATTCCCAGGTCCATCTCGATCCGCTCCACCTCCACCCACTGGTCATGCACCCGTACCTGGGTGGATAAATGAGTGGTTGCGTAGAACTCGTCGGGAAAGATGCCGTCCGCCGGCGCCGCACTCAGCCGGCAATCCCGTTCACTCTCGACCGACGCGCCGTGGGGTTGAATGGCATGGAGAATCTCGCTGAGCAGCTTCGCAGAGGAGGCCCGCACGGTGATTTTGGCGCGCGACGGCTCCTCGCGGGTCTTGCCGATCTGCACGTCCTGGAAATCAAACGTTCCGCCCATCATCAGAATCGTGTCCAGGACCTTCGCCAGGATCAATGAATCGATGATATGACCTTGGAGGAGGACGGTTTCTTGGTCATGCATCATGGATCACACTCCAACTCTGATAGGCGCTGCTCAGATTCTACCACCAGTTTCACCCGCCGCAGATCTGATCCTGACTATGCGTTAATCCCTGCAGGCTGCTCAAAATGCTCCGCTAGCGAGGCCGCAGGCGAGAAGAAACCGGAGGCGTAGCCTCTCGGCTACGTTGAGGATTTCTTCGACCCGAGAACGAAGCTAGCGGGCATTTTCAGCAGCCTGCACGTCGGTCTTCATGAGCTCGCGTAGAACACTGGTCGCATAGGCGCCGGGAGGAAGTGAAAAGGAGAGCGTGAGCACTGTGCCCTCCACTGCCCACTCCAAATCGGCAAGGGGGGTTCGGAACGAGCGCCGTTCACCGCGAAACCCACAGGCCTTCGCGGCCTCGGTAAGGCTCTCCGGCGTGGCCCCACTCTCAGCGACCACGGCCCGTTCGATTTCGCCCGGTTCTCCGCTAGCCCATGACACGCGCGACCCGAATAGGATGCCAGTGGGACTAATCTCGAATCGATCCGCCCGTGGCTGTTCCTTCATGGCATCCTCGACTGGAAAGCAGGCGCCGTTTTCCATTTTCATGGCCCAGTCTCCAACTAGGATACGGTCAAGTCGATCCAGCCGTCTGGCCAACATGTCATTAAAGAAGTGCGATTGATAGGCGTTGAGGTACCACATGCGCTTGGACCGACTCAGCCTGTTTCGACGGGCAGGGTCTACCAGTA
The DNA here is from genome assembly GCA_043745235.1 of Nitrospira sp. GTDB lineage: Bacteria > Nitrospirota > Nitrospiria > Nitrospirales > Nitrospiraceae > Palsa-1315. The sequence continues at coordinate 37,329 of JAYTTD010000194.1, forward strand.
ATTCGGCTCCGATCAGGTAGTTCTGTCCACTCCGTCCTTGCCGTTGCGGGCCGAAATAGTTCGGTACGCCTCGTCGCACCAGCATGTCTGTGACTAGGGGCACCGTCTCGCGGGCATGCGTGGCGATATCTCGAATCACCAACCGAAAGTGATTGCCTGCATGATGTCCAGGGCGCAAGCGATTACGATGCCGACCCAGCACCTCCACAGACAAGAGCTGCTCGTCCACTTTCAGTCGATCCAGCCGGTCAGTCGTAACGCCGAGAAGCGAGACCATCTGCGTGGTCACGGCCCTGGCGTCTTTAAGGCCCGCCACGCCGATCGCTTGCGCTTTCACCCCCAAGATCGAAGAGAGCCGTAGGACGAGATCCGGAGTTGAGAGCAGGCGTTTTCTGATTTTGATATAGAGATGCTCTCCCTCTCCGCAAGGAAGATAGAGCGGTCGTTCTTCGACCTGAAAATCTTCCGGGATTGCCCGCATCTGTCCGCCGATGCCCGGCAACGTGGCTGTCAAAAAGGGCATGGTCATGGTACGCTAGGTCCCTTCGTCATTCGCATGTGATGCCCTCATCACTCAGTCAATCTCGATGAGGGATACGTCGACTCGCATGATATACTTTCTCCATGTCTTTTCGCCCAGCCTCCTGCCACACGATCTATCATCCGCTGATAGTCCAACGGCCTCACTCCTACTTGATAACGACAGGAGTCCTCCTCTCCGTGCTGATCTGTGCGCTGTTTCCAATGGACTCGTCGGGTGGAGAGAACGAAATCTTTCAACAGTTCACCCAGCACATCGGTCGACAGATCCACAAAGACAAACAGGCTTTTGCGCAAGCGAACCACTGTGTCTCATGGTTTTATAAGGCGAACAAGACGCCTCTCCCAGCCGCGCAGGGAATCAGCTGGGACGCTACGCCCTCATCCCAGCCCGAAGCGGATTGTTTTCGCAATTATCCACACGGGATGGACGATGCGCGAGACGATCTTGCCAAGACACAGGCATTGCTCTCCGTCAGTCTCACCTTCTACGAATTCGCCTTGGTCGCCGACCGAAATGATGATGCGATCTACGGCCCTGCCGAAATTCAAGACTTGTTCCGCTCCCTCTCACTCTCGTACCATGATGAGGATCCGACCACGCAGCAGGTCGCGGCACTCACGGAACGGTTCGACAGTTGGTACCACAGACGCAACATGGACGCCTTGATGCAAGGCATGAGCGATCTCTATGAGCGCGGCTACCGCGTAACCCCCTCCGACCGCGTCGAGCTGAATCGGGTGATGGGATGACACGACGCACAAGATCCTGGCCCGATGAAGCCCGTTCCTTCATCGGATATTGTCTGAGCGAACCCCTCTATCGGCTCTTTCGTCTCGTTCCCCACTTGGAGATTGGACTATCTACACACGAAATTTCCAAGCTCACCTATGTACACGGCCCCCTGGCTGGCCGGCGGGCCGTTCATCTGAGCGATCTGCACCTTGATCGCTATCAGCCACGGCATGATCTCATCGTCGCCGCCATCGGCACACTTCGCCCCGACTGGATCTTTGTCACTGGGGACCTGCTCAATGTGCCGGAGGGACTGCCGCATGTGTTTCGATTTCTCGCCGGCTTGAGGGAAATCGCGCCGGTCTTCGTCACGTTGGGGAACCACGATCACTACAGTGGCGTGCCGATCGATCGGTATTGCGAACTCGCCGATCGCCACAAGATCACCCTCTTGATCAATCAGGCCACCTTCATTCC
>JAYTTD010000195.1:0-3098 GCA_043745235.1 Nitrospira sp.
CCGATCTGCCCGGAATCGGTGTTGGTCGCTGCGGCTGAAGCGTTGTCTGCGGCCAGGCCTGGAGCAAGACGGGAAGCCTTGGAAACCTATGTCAAGCGGCTGGAGAAACTGGAGTCCCTTGCTACGACGATCAAAGGGGTGCAGAAGGCGTATGCCATTCAAGCAGGCCGAGAAATTCGCGTCATTGTTCGACAGGAAGATATCACGGATGCCGAGTCGTTCCAACTGTCCCGGGATCTGGCGAAGAAAATTGAGCAGGAACTGACGTACCCAGGGACGATTAGAGTGACGGTGATTCGAGAGAGCCGGTATGTGGAGTATGCCAAGTGAAAGTTCTTTTCATCGGCGATATCTTTGGAGAGCCTGGGCGTCGAGCATTGGCCAGGGCTGTTCCAAGGCTGGTGGCTCAGCGGCAAATCGACATCGTGATCGGGAATGGCGAGAATGCGGCTGGTGGGTTTGGCATTACGCCGGAGTTGGCAGAAGAGCTATTTGAGCTCGGTCTCGCGGTGATTACGACTGGGAATCATGCCTGGGATAAGAAGGAAATTCTCGACTACTTTCCCCGGGAGCCACGACTCCTTCGTCCGGCCAATTATCCGAGTGGTGTACCGGGTCACGGAAGTGTGGTGGTCGAGTCGGCCGGCGGGGAGCAGCTCGGCGTTCTTCAGCTGATGGGGCGAGCCTACATGCCGACATTGGACTGTCCATTCCAGGTGGCAAAAAAAGAATTGGCCGCACTGAAAAAGCGAACAGCGGCCGTGATTGTCGACATGCATGCGGAGGCCACATCAGAGAAAATGGCGATGGGGCACTATCTGGACGGAGAGGTTGTTGCTGTAGTCGGTACCCATACGCATGTGCAAACGGCCGATGATCAGATCCTCCCGAAAGGTACTGCGTATCTGACGGATATCGGGATGACCGGTCCGCTTCATTCCGTCATCGGGGTGAAAAAAGAGCTGGCGATAGAAAAGTTTCTGACCGGGATGCCACGGCGCTTCGAAGTGGCCTCAGGTCCCTCCGTCTTTTGCGCGGTGGTGCTTGAACTTGATGCACGTCTTGGCAAAGCATTGTCGATCGAACGAATTCGCATCATCGACTAAAGGAGACTCGCCACGAACCTTCCTGGTTTTGCCGATTCCCGCTCTTTCTCTGCTGCTCCGAAACGGGTGTTCACGGTTTCGGAGTTGACGGGGCTGCTTCGCGTCTCCATCGAAGAACAATTTCCCGACTTCTGGTTAGAGGGCGAACTCTCGAATCTTCGCGCCCCCGGGTCGGGACACGTCTATTGCACGCTCAAGGACAGAACGAGCCAAATTCGCGCGGTGTTGTTCCGGTCCAGTGCAGTTCGGCTGCGCTTTGCCTTGCAAGAAGGGCTACAAGTCATCGTGCGAGGAAGGCTTACGGTCTACGAGCCGCGCGGGGAATATCAGATCGTGCTTGATACGGTAGAGCCGAAGGGAGTCGGCGCACTGCAGCTGGCATTTGAACAGTTGAAAGAACGATTGGCATCAGAGGGGTTGTTCGATCAAGACAGAAAGAAACCGATCCCAGTATTTCCTCGGACTGTGGGTGTGGTGACTTCACTGACCGGCGCAGCCATTCGAGATATCCTGGCTGTCCTTCGGCGACGCTGGCCGACGCTTCATATTCTCATCGCTCCGGTTCACGTCCAAGGGGAGGGTGCCGGGCGTCAAATTGCTCAGGCGTTGGCTAATTTGAACGACTGGGGGTCTGTCGATGTCATCATTGTTGGACGAGGTGGAGGATCGCTGGAGGATCTCTGGAGTTTCAACGAAGAGAATGTGGTGCGTGCTATTGCCGCATCCCATGTGCCAGTGGTGTCGGCTGTCGGGCATGAAATCGATGTAACACTCGCTGACTTCGCCGCAGACCTCCGGGCGCCAACGCCCTCGGCGGCAGCGGAGGCGGTGGTTCCGGTGTTGACCGACATCGTAGAGCGATTGCGGGAGCTGACGGTCCGGACTGGGCAGGTAATGCTTCGGCATTGTGCCTTCGAGCGGCAGCGGCTTGATGCCGGGATTCGAGGGGTGACGGATGTACGCTTTCACCTCCAGGAAGCGGCACAACGGACCGATGATACGGTCGATCGATTGCGCGAACTGGTCCAACAGCTGCTTACGTTCGCGCGTGAACAGGTTCACGAGGCGCAGCGCGATCTGTCTGGTCTTAACCCTATTCTCACGATCAAGCAGGGTCTGGCGACAGTCCCGCAATTCTCGAAGCGTCTTGAAGGGCAGATGGGTGTTATATTGGCGCAGCATCGCCACCGGATCCACGCGATGCTGGCGCAGCTCAATACCTTGAGTCCCTTGGCGATTCTTGGACGTGGTTACAGTATTCTCCAAACTGTTCCGGCTGGTCAGATTCTCCATCGAGCGAGCGATGTGGAGGTTGGACAGGAGTTAGAGGCTCAATTGGCACGTGGGCGATTGAGTTGCATGGTCATGCGTGTGTGTGACGATTCCACTGTTTGAAATCGCGGTGCGGTCCAGTATAATGGACCTCTATCAATAAATAACGAGGCGTGTTGTGGCAGCGGTGAAATTTGAACAGGCAATGGCACGGTTGGAAGCCATTGTTGGTGAGTTGGAAAAAAGCGATCTTCCTCTAGACGAGTCGCTCAAGATCTTTGAAGAAGGCATTCGCCTCTCAAAGAATTGCCTCAAGATTTTAGAAGAAGCCGAGCATAAAGTGGAAGTGCTTGTGCAAGATAAGAACGGCAAGAAACGACTCCACGCCTACTCCTCAGACGACACAGCCGATGAATCTTCCTCCTAGCTTCCCTAGGATAGGCCTCAATTTCAGTCCATACCCTGATGCGTGGTTTCCCTAGTCGTTATGGCTTCTCTCCCTCGTGCTCACAAAGAACGGTTGGACTGCGTGCTTGCCGCTCAGGGTTTGGTCCCCAGCCGGGAGGCAGCAGCGAGAACCGTCTTGGCGGGAGGAGTATCGGTTGATGGGATCATGGTGGATAAACCCGCGAAATTGGTGTCGCTGGATGCACGGATCGAAATCGTACGTCCTGCCTTGTACGTCAGTCGATCGGGTGACAAGCTAGCCGCAGCCCTTGA
>JAYTTD010000196.1:0-3057 GCA_043745235.1 Nitrospira sp.
CCCGGATCGCGCCCAAGCGCCCGCTCCGCGTCGTCTACCCAGGCGTCGAATTAGAGCGATTCGAGCCGGAAGTGCTGCCCTCGCCATCGGAGGCTAAACAACGCCTTGGCCTGCCGTCGGAGGGGCCAGTCATGGGCATTGTGGGCCGTTTGCAGCGCTGGAAGGGAATGCATGTCCTTCTGGAAGCCATGCCGGAGATACTGCGGGCCGCGCCAGACACCCACTGCGTTGTCGTCGGCGGCACCCATGCCCAGGAGCCAGATTACCCTGCCCGACTGCGCGAGCGCATTTGTGCGCTGGGGCTGGAAGACAAGGTGACGCTGGCCGGCCTCCAAAGCAATGTCCCCGAATGGATGCAGGCGATGGACGTCATCGTCCACGCCTCCGACCATGAGCCGTTCGGTATCGTCGTCATCGAGGCCATGGCACTGGGCAAACCCGTCGTCGCGGGGAACGCCGCCGGGCCGACCGAGATCATCACGGACGGCGTGGACGGCCTGTTGTCCCCCTACGGCGATGCGCCCGCGCTCGCAAAAGCCGTGCTACGCTACCTGAACGACCCAGTCTTCGCGCATCAGATGGGAGTGGCAGCACGGCAGCGGGCACTGGAGTTCTCCACCCAGCGCTACGCACAGAAGTTTATTACTACGGTCCGAGAACTGTTACTGCCTTCTGTGTACGAAACCGCGTAGATGTTATAGTCTTCGCATGAGGAATGCATTTAACAATAATTAGCTATGCTTACTGATGCCTCACAAAATTTCCCTCGCGCGGCTTCTCTACTGGTGTCACAGGACAAGGATCAGCAGAGGACCTGGTTTGTTCTTGTCCTTCCTGCGCTCATGGCATTTTTGCTGGCGTTAGTTCCCCTGCTTGGCAGTATGGCCGCTGGGCCGATGCTGCTGGTACTGGTTCCTCTTGTCCTATGGACGGCGTTCCGCGACACAGAGCGAGCGGTATATGTCTATATTGCCTGGTGCTGGATAGACGGAACACTTCGGGGCCTCCTCAACTCGGACCCCGTCTCCATCGTCGCCCGAGACATCGTCTTAGGGATTATCGTTGTCGGCTGGGGCTGCCAAAGGTTGCAGAGTCGGGCTCAAGACCCTATTCGGTATCCACCTGGGAGTTTGTTGATCGCACTGTTCGTAATCAACTGCTTGCTCCAAGTCGCGAATCCCTACTCGCTGGGTTTGATACAAAGCATCGGCGGCTTGAAGATGCATCTTTCAGCGATCCCGCTGCTGTTCGTCGCTTACGACGTCTTCCGGCGCCGCAGTCAGGTCCGTGCCCTGTTCTTGTTCCTCACGCTCGCAACTCTCGTGATAGGGATTCTTTCTTTCGTGCAATACGTTGAGGGGCAAGCCTGGACTTGGGCGCATTTCCCCGGAACAAAACAGGTCATTTCGCAGCAGATGAACGCACAGCACGCCGGGGTAAAAATTGGCGAACTCGCTACATTCAAGCCACCGGGAACGACGGGTTTTGGCGGTGGAACTGCAACGTTCGTGGGTCTTATTTTCCCTTTGACGTTCGCGCTGGCAATGTTGTCTGAGAAGAACGGTTTCTCTCAGCGCTCGAAATCTGTCTTCCTTGGAATCCTCATGGCCTTCGTCGTCATCATACTGATTAACAGTATTCGATCCGCACTGGTAATGGCTGTTACTGGTGTCATCTTTCTTGGTGTGGTAGTCGGCGGTCGTTTACGAGCGCGTGTATTGGTGGGGATGCTTGTCTGCCTAGTTCTAGGCATGATTGCCTTGACCTACTCTGCGAATCTCTCCGGCGGAGGGGTGACGGATCGGTTCTCCTCAACGTTTGCTGATCCGGTAGATGCACTGCATCAAGACCGACGCACGTTTTTCGATGATGCAGTATTCATCGCTGTGCATTCACCAATGGGCGTTGGGCTAGGCCGCATCGGCGCAGCGGCGGGACGGCTTGGTTCAGGTAAAAGTAACCTAGATTTCGCCGTGTTCAGTGAGGCCTACCTCGGTGACATGATGTTCGAGACAGGAATTATCGGCGGTGTTTTGATCACTGCTATTGCCCTCATGCTCATTCTCCGCGGCTATCACAGTATGGTGCGTTTGCAGCAGCCTGATGATCGGTTTTTGGCAGCAGGTATTTTAGCAGTGCTATTCGTTGTGTTTGCCAACTTCTTTGTCGCTCCCATTCTCCTGGGCCCACCAGGGTCTGTCCTATTTTGGCTCCTAGGAGGGGTATTGTTGCGGGTTTTCGCACCTTCTAATCGGGCCTTATTGCAGGTGAAGGTGGAACCAATATGAGTCGCCTGAAAATTGCTTTAGTGGCGAACAATATCCACTTCCGGGGCGGCATGGAGCGCTACTGCGCGGAGTTGGCAACGGTGCTTTGCCAGGAGAATGACGTTCACCTCTTCGCATCCGAAGTTGCCGATGTGCCGTTTGACCGGCTGACGGTCCATCCCGTCAAGACCGTGAAGAAGCCCGTCCTTGCATTGTTCCTTCAATTCTACGCGAACGCCAGTCGTCAGGTCCGGCTGCGCGACTTCGACATCGTTCATACCATCGGCGGCATCACGGCCCAGCAGAACATCGTCACCGCCCAATATTGCCAGTATGCCTGGGGCGCAGCCCTCCGTAGTGAGCCAGGTGCCTCTGAAGGCGTCACTGCTTATCACCAGTTCATGTGGCGCCTGACAGGGTATTTTGAGAAGCGTGCGATGACTTCGCCGCAGACGCTCGGCATCAGCGCCAATTCGCTCCGCACCAGCCAAGATCTTCAGCGTTATTATGGGAGCGACCCCCAAAAGATTAGCGTCATCCATAATGCCGTGGACCCCGTTCGATTCACACCCGAGAACAGGCGCTTCCGCCGCGAGATTCGTCGGCGGTTCCAAATTCCCGAAGAGGCGGTCGTGGCTCTGTTCGTCGGCGAGTACCGCCGCAAAGGGCTGGCGACCGTGATTCGGGCGCTCGGTCTAGCAAATGATCCCTGTGTTCACCTCCTGGCCGTGGGCAAAGGCGATTTAGCGCATTACAACGCGCTCGCCCGAGAAGCCGGCATTCAGGACCG
>JAYTTD010000197.1:0-38371 GCA_043745235.1 Nitrospira sp.
TGAGATCCTTCCAGGTGCCCGCCGCGCCGGGGACGTTGGCCTGGCCGCCGAGCTTGCCTTCGGTGCCGACCTCGCGCGCCACACGCGTCACTTCCGACGTGAAGACCGAGAGCTGCTCGATCATCGTATTCACCAGCTTCGCGGAGCGCAGAAACTCGCCCTTGAGCGCCCGCCCGTCCATCTCCAGCTCCATTGACTGCCCGAGGTCTCCCTTGGCTACGGCGCCGATAGTCCGCGCGATTTCCGTCGTCGGCCACACCAGATCGTCGATGAGCATATTGATGGAATCCGTCTCCTCCGCCCATTTGCCGACCGCCCCCGGCAGAGACATGCGTTGTCTGAGCCGCCCTTCTTTACCCACGATCACGCTCAGCCGCGTGACTTCCGCGCACACGCGCTGCTTTTGCGCGATGGTCTGATTGAACGCCTCCGCAGTCCGCCCATCCGTGTCCGCCCACACCGTCGGCAACCGCACCGAGAAATCGCCATCGCGAAACGCGACCATCGCCGCGAGAAACAGCCGCGAACGAACCTCAGCGGAATCCCTCGCGGACACGTGCCCCGCTTTCTGCCTGGCGGACTTGCCATTGCCCAGCATGGCCGCGGACGATGACTTCTTGCGGGAGGGGAGGGTCGTTGTTTCGTTCATGTCGTTCCTTGTTTCAGGAGAAGGTTTGAAGAATACGTTTGATGGGATGGCGAAAGCAAATATTCGGCAACGATCAATTCGATGCCTGTGAGCGCAAGGAAGGGAAAGGAGAGGGCGGGTTTACTTGAGAAATGGGACACGTACAGGACAGAAAGACATACCCCATCCACACGGGAATTCCGAGGGCAGCCAGCAGGTCGAGGAGAAAAAAAGCCGAGCAGGCCTGCCAGGGCCGGCGCGACCGATACACCTCGTTCAGTTTCACAGATAGACGGCATGGCCCCCACATGATCATCCCCTCTTGATGGGTCTGAATAATCGCTATGATCCAGCCGTCACATATCCGCATGAATCCAGATACGGTGATTGGCGGCCAGTCCCTCATGTAGGCTATGCAGAGCAGCATATATCTTAAATAGCCGTCCCCCCCTAGGAGAATCCCTAGTCGAACGAAATTTGCGTACCTATTTGAATAGGCATCACCACACCTTTCCCTTGAAACCGCCCTCCCTCCCAGCGCTGTCGGACACTCAATATATGCCGATTCATATTAGATGTGGCACCGCTATTCAAATTGTAGACAAGCGACACCGGTGGGTGTTTTCTCTCGAAACCGATGGAATTGCTGATCGCCGAGCATGGGGTCGAATGGCTGGGAGAGTTCTGCTTAGAGGAGAAACACGATTTCGTGGGAGAAGCCTTGGCTCTTGTCTGCGCCCATGACTGGCCGGGCTCCCCAGGATGACAAGGGCATCCAGGTCGCACTCACACGCTGACCCGATGGCGCTCACGATCCGCACTCTGAGTCTCGCCGTAGGGGCTGCTGCTCACAATTTACAGAGCCCATTTCCGGTCTTGGCAAGTTGGTCTAAGCATCGCGGGCAATAGGTCTCAGACAGTTTGTACTTATCTGGCCCAAGGCCATTGAGTTGGAGAAAAGATCTCAATGACGTCCACTGCTCGAAGCCATCGAGAGTGGGCCGTTCATTGCTCTGTCGATTGTCCCTGACCTGATCACAGACGCAACAAATCGAGATTCTTACTTCATCCGACATTCTATTCATAATTCCCCACGATGAAATTGAGTCTGACCTTCCTCTCATCCTACCCGCTCCCTACTTACTGACTGATTCTACGGCTGTTCTCTCATCCCGCCTCACTAGGAAAGTCCCTAGCTCTCGCTCGCCCTCGGCTTCCAACACGTTGTGGAACCTGAATATGTTGTGGTCTACGCAAAGGAAGCCACTCGTGTCGGTCCACGCTGTGGCGTGCCCCGTCTTCTTGGAGACCAAGTGGGCCGGCGCACACTGTCCTTCAAACTAGGGAAAATCCCAGAGCGACAACCACGCTGGCGAGCGTAGATTACGTTTGTGCACAGCGTAATCGCCAATCTCATGGACACCAATGGAACAGAGGAGCTCCATAATGAACAGCATGCTTTCCCGAGCAGCGGAGAGACCCCCACAGCTAAAGAAGCCCTCTCGGCAACGCTGTTGGCGGTGCAGCGGGTACATGGCCCATGAGATGTGTATCGATCTCGAAAGCGATAGCGGGCAAAGCACCTTTTGGGTTCTCCGTTGCCTCCAGTGCGGCGATATGGTTGACGAGGTGATTCTGCGAAACCGCTCCTTGTTTAATCCTGAAGCCATGCTTGTTGTCGCGGCTTGATCGATACACGATCGATCACCTGCGCATTGCGTGAAGACGCCAGTGCACTTTTTTCCCGAGTTTTCTCTTCCGAAAGGAGTTCCATCATGGCCACCGCTCATTCACTCGCAGCACAACCGCACAGCGCGACATTGAGACCACTGGGCGCGCTGTCAATGGCAGGCACACGTGCCACGCCCTTCGACCCCAAGACCTTTCTCACACGAGCCGGCGACGGCAAAACGACGCTGCAATGCCAGAAACACCAGGCCCTCTTTGCGCAAGGGGATGCGGCCACTGCCGTGTTCTATATCCTGGCGGGCCGGGTCAAGCTCACGGTCATCTCCCTGCAAGGCAAAGAAGCCGTCGTCGCGATGTTGGGGAGCGGGGATTTTTTCGGTGAAGCCTGTCTCGCCGGGCAGCCGGTCTGCATGGCGACCGCCACTGCCCTGGACTGCTCCACGATCGTGCGCATCGACAGAACCACCATGAGCCGGGTACTCCACCACGAGCCGGCGTTCTCCGAGCTGTTCATGGCCCATCTCTTGACGCGCAGCCTTCGCATCCAAGAAGACTTGATCGATCAACTCTTTCATTCTGCCGAGAAGCGGCTGGCGCGGACGCTGCTGTTGCTGGCTCATGTGGGGAAAGACGGTCAGCCAGCTCAGGTCATTCCCAAGATCAGTCAGGAAACGCTGGCCGAAATGGTCGGGACCACGCGGTCCCGCGTGAGCTTCTTTATGAATAGATTCAAGAAGCTCGGCTTCATTACCTATGACGCAGGCTTGCGTGTGGACAGATCTCTCCTCAATGTCGTCCTCGCTTCGTAATGTCGCGGCTCAGTAATGTTTTTCGTTTCACGACTTTGTGTATTGTATTTTTCTGATGCTCGGGAAAGGCTGGCATTGCCTATTCCTGTCATCCACACATTAGCCACAGAGTGAATACTTCCGCTGTAAATGCCGCCGGTTATTTATATATAGAGACTGCGAATCTGCAACTCCCTTTTCACGAGCGTCCTCCACAACTTGGTGCCCGTCTTCCGGCTGAATCTTCGCGCCGGGACAGCGCCTTGCTGGCTGCCAGATGATATGTTCAAAGCTGAGCGATTTTGACCAGCCCCCACACCGTCTTCTACACATACTGCACGGAACAATGCACAGAAGGAACCCATGTCAAAACACGCCGCAGACCATCATAAGAAAGCCGCAGAGCTGCACGAAAAAGCCGCTCACCATCATAAGGAAGCTTCGAGGCACTATGATGTGAATCAACATGAAAAGGCGGCGCACCACGCCTACCTCGCGCATGGCCATGGCCAACAGGCAATCCACCATGGGATTGACGCGGCGAAGTTCTATATCGAGCATCATGGGAATAGTTAGCGGAATAGAGAGATCCATCTACTGCCTGTGAAACCGGCCATGGTGGGTGAGGCATGCTCAGTGCTCCATCAGGAGGATACCCCCCGACACATGGATGACTGCATCGAAAGGACGCATCATGATACGAGTCACTCCGTCGACCCTGCCTATGAATACCAGACTCCACCCCGCTCTAAAGAAACCGTGCATCCACAGCCGCGTCATCGAAGACGTCCTAACTGCACAGGGTACGAGAACAGGCGAACTCCTCTGCCTGGAATGCAAGGCCGTCTTTCCCGATCCCGTACACCAGAACCCAGTCGACTGACAGAACGCACGGCGCAACGGTTCACGCGCACAGCGCGTCAGTTCCACCAACAGCTGCGTTCTCGCCGGCACCTTAGGCAGCTTTAAGGCCTCCTTTGCGCAAGCTCCTCCGTCGAGGAGACAGTTTCAAAGGAGAACTTCCGGCCGTTGCGCCAGAAAGTACTCCTTTTGAACCGTCTCAAATTCGGGGGAGCTTACAACCGTTGAGGACGTGGGTGACGGGACAGAAAACTCCGCCCCGAAGGCGGAGCTAGCGAGAATGACCTGCAGCACAAGGGCCCAGACGATCTCCATGGCCCCTCATGCCCGCAGGCTTGTCACGCGATGGCGAGGGGACCACTATTGGGATTTCAGTCGGATGCGGATTCGGTAGTGGATGAATTCAGCCGGCTTCATGGGAGCCACACCAACCAAACAGGTCAGCGTTCCCTCACGAAGATCCTCAGGGGTCATCGTGGTCAGGTCGCATTTCACAAAAAAGGCTTCTTTTGCCCTCGCCCCTTTCAGGATATCTTTCGCCCACTGCGTGAAGAGAAACCCACGAAGATGTTGCACCACCTGGCCCCATGTCCTAGGCACATTCTCCTCGAACACTAGCCAATGGAGTTCTTCTCTACACCATTGCGCGATCGCATTGCCTGAGCTCACTCTGGTGAGTTCTGGCATCACCGGAATGCCGGGATCGACCTCCTCGATATACACGCCGGAGGCCAGCATCGTCGGCATCGAGTCATCCATAGCGAGGGTGACCAACTCACTACAGAGCCGCTGGAGGTTCGCCTTGTCCTCCTGAGACAGGCTCACAAATTCGACGCCAGCCCATTCCCTCTTGACCCATCTGATCTCCGCCAAGGTAATCTGTAGCGCGGCGATCCCCTCGTAGGGATAGAGCATCAGGGTGAGGTTATGGCTGGGGGAAAAGGACGTGTCCAGTCGCAGCTCACACCCCGCCTCGGAGATATTCGTCACCAGTCCGTTAGCGAACCTGCACTGGTCTGCGACGGTTGTGGGAATACATGCCACTTTTCGAGCGCACCGTCGGGGGTCGACCATCTTCACCGGAATGTCTGGTTGGGAAAGAAAAATCCAGCACCGTCCATGGGGTATCTCCTTCGCTGTCGTTTGTCTGTACGTAGGAGTACATACTCAACCCTCATGCCGAGCGGGTGCAGATCGTCAGGAGTGGAAAAATCATGCAGTTAGGCGAGTACGCACTTGGAGTGTTGGATTGGCATGTGTATGAGGAAACATACGACGACGATGAAAATCCTACAGGGGGTTAGTGCGTCGTCTCATTCGCCACCGGTTGCCCCATCTCAATGATGTGCCCCAGCCGTTCAAGCAGGTTTTGCGGCTGATGGAAGTCAGCCCATTAGTGAACCCACAATTTGATTCACGCGGTGCGCGGCCAGGAGTCCCTGTCACTCAGACTTCAGCGAGCGCGATTCGCACAATTTCTTTTGCGATATCCTCAGGCGATAGGACAAAGTCGATGCATTCACTGGCAATAGCGCTCTCCGGCATATCTGGCTGACTCGCCGTACTAAGCTTCTGCGCGATGGTAATACCGCCTATTTCTTTGATGTCGCACAATGCGGCTGCCCCGTCACCATCATAGCCAGAGACAATAACGGCAATACGCTTACCGTCCCAGTAACGAGTCAGTGAACGTAAGAAAACTGTGATGACATCAGGCCAGCCTCGAGGCTTTGATATCGGCGTTAGACGAAACTCTCCATCACGGACGTGTAAATCACGATTTTCAGGGATGATAAATACACGGGTTAGGTTCGATTAACAATTTTTCCGTGATGAGATCAACCGGCATAGTTGTGAAGCGAGGAAGAACTTCATGGAGGTGGGTAGGCATATTTGTGATGTGATTCACGATGGCAATCGCTACACCCATATCAGCCGGAAGATGTTTCAAAAGCCGAATATAGGCGTCAAGGCCACCGGCCGAACCACCGACGCACACAATAGGGAACTTTCTCACCCCGGTCCATCTTTAATAGACGTGTTCATCCCCTCTCCCTCGCCAATTTCGATATTCAAGGGACTTGATATGGGGACAGGCATAAATCTGGACCTACTCGGGAGGACTAAGGGGAAATAGAGAAACCATTTCGCGTTCGCGTCGCGGTCCGGCGCCTTCCTCACCCTCCCCTCACACAGCGATGGACCAAAGTAGAGTATCCTGATTTCGTTCTTTTTGAACCGGCGGAAAATTACACGTATCTCCCATTACAATCTCCGTTCAAACAATCTCCGTTCAATACGTTTGATCTAGAGACTACAAGGTTCACCTCTCTCGGCATAAGCGAAACTCATCGCTCTGGTATCCCGTCGACGTGGTGTTGCACTGTTCTGTTGGGAAATGATCCTGTCGCCTCGGGGCGGAGACTCCGACTCCGCCCCGAGGCACTAACAGCGTCGAAAAAATCAGTGGCTCACAGACCAGACCCAACGGCCAGTTTGGCGCCACCGTCGGAAGTCCCCGCCTGAACGGGCCCACTCTCCACAGAGAGACGTCCCGTAGCGCTGGCCGTCCCTTCAAACAAGATATCGGCCACCAACGCCTCCGGAGTAGAGTAGGCTCGCTCGGCCTGCTGTCGAAGTATTTTCATCTCGGTCGTCAGTTCCCCTGTCTTGTGCTGCCCACTCATGGCCGCTCTCATGGTGACCAGACGTTCGGAGAGATCGATCTTGGTTGCCGCTTGCACCTTCGGTCTCACCTCATTATCGACGAGCTGCCAATACCCCACCTTCACGGAATCCAGCATCTTTTTGGAGGCAGTATCCATCTGGAGATCGGGCACCGTCATCAACGCCCCTCCTGCCGCCAGTTGTGGAGTCCCGGAGTAGTAGATGGTCCCTTTCAGATCTCCGCTTGTTTGGATCGCGATCAAGACCTTCCCATTCGCATCAGAGGCAGAGGCTTTCTCGATCACGATCTTATCCCCGAACAACGTTTTGAGGGACACCTCCACATGAAACAGTTTTTCTTGAAGTGTCGCCGTCAGGCTGGAATAGGGCGCCGGTATCTTCGCAAGAATCTTGAACACCTGCTCTCCCGGTGCCGCCGAACCCCGGGTCATCCGGGCAGGAGAAACGGCCGCATTCTGGCACACGTTTTGGTAGTCAGTGGTGGGATGCTCCTTAGCCACCACAACCAGGACGGCCTGCTGTTGGCTCCCTTCTAGTGTCCCGACTGCCATCTCCGAGGCATTTCCGTACACACACAGTTGCGTGTTCATCGTTACGATGGAAATGGCCATGGGGCCTTGCAGACTCAACCAGATCGGCTGGAGGCGGATTTTGAGTCCCGCCTGATCAACCGCCTGAGTGATCTGTCGTTTGAGCCCCTCGCGGTCAAGAAGCTCCGCCAACTGATCCTTGAGCGGGATATTAAACATATTGCATTGGGTATCGCTCTCCGGTTTGAGCCCGACGGTGATCTGCGGATTCACGAGTCCCACGACGAGGCTGTCCCCTTCCTGACGCAGCCCGAGGTCAGCGGTCCCATTGAGAACGGGGTAGACTGGGTCCAGCCGGCAGCCGCGCTTGCTGACTCTCCCCTCGATATCACCTTTGTACGCCGCATGGAAGGTGACCTGTCCGCCCTGGATTGAAACTTGGGGGTCGCCATCAGGAACAAATCTCCACTGAAAGTCGGCCCCCAGTGGATGGCGTTTCTCATCGAATTGGTTGGGGATCGCATTCTTCACGACACTCTGGATGGGTGTCAGATCCCCGGTCAGCGTTACTGGAACCACCGATTCCGGTGATTGGGACGCGGGCAGTGGCGCGGCCGATGGGGCAGGACGAGCCTGCGGCGGGGCAGGAGGATTGGTTGCATACTCAGGAAGGGTGTGGGAGCAGGCTACAGCAAGGAGGACGAACGGAACACAGGCAGCCACCTGCATCAAACGGACTTTTATATTTACGGTTTTCATAATTTCTCCTCTTCCATACAGACACGCAGACACGTTAAAAAAGCGACCTGTCTTTCTTTTTCAAAACCAGCAATGTCCTTTACACTCTGGATGTTCACAGGCCCGCTGTGATCCTGTGCGCCTTGCTGTTTCGCATGTAGCGCGGCAGGAACGCTTCCCCGCGTCTGACAAGACCCAATACGAGAGCCATTGTCACTTCCTGGTTGTCGGAACAGAATCAGCAGGAGGAAGCCTTGATCAAGAGTAACTCTACCGGATAGCCATATGGCATACTGAGCTGAATTGCTCAGTTTCGAAAAATTGATGAGGCTGGCAGCCTGTCTCGTTCATGTGGTCTTTTCGGTCTTCTGGTTGATTTGGTTACATGAGCCATCCCATCTGAATTCTTTAAAACTGATCAATAGTGACCAGGCTGCGATCGGTCTCAGTAGGCATAATCTAGATCCCAGTTGATGATGTTGAACAGAATCACCCGGGAACACAATTATCAATTCTCTTAACAGGAGGCTCCGATGAGAACATTCACGATTGTCGCAATGGCGTTTCTGTTCGTGTTCGTTGGCGTACAGCGGTTTGCTCAAGCCGATGAGGTGAAAGCCAAGATGGAGGAAATGAAGGGAGAAGCGAATGCGAAGGCTGAGAATGCCAAAGGGGAAGTAAAGGCCTTAGCGGAAGAGGCGCAAGGGAATCAGGTGAAGGGCACGATGGAACGGGCGAAGGGGAAAACGAAAGCCGCTGGGGAGCGGATCAAAGGCACCGCGAAACAACTGAAAGCCAAGACAGAGTAACTCAATCGAGCGTTTGTCTGCTAACATCCGGTGGAGAGGCAACTCTCCACCGGATGTTTCTTTTGGGGAGGGCAAGAGGGGTCTAGCAATCATGTCCCACTGTCACATGACGACCAGCAGACAGAGCAATCTCTCCAATAAGCCTCCCGCGCCGACGAGTCGCCCGGGAAAAGAGCATGTCCTCGTTGCCTCCACAGATTGCGAATCGCTCGTGAGTGCATACATGGTCATTTCCCCGTACTACTCTTGCAGACTCCCTTTTCGCAGGCCTTCATTCGAGGATCCTTTTTCTCCATACAGGACTGTTTATCTTCTTGGCTAATAACGCTCTCGATGCACTTCGCCAGCTCCTGTTGAACCGCCGTTCGACATGTTTCGCAGGAACCTACTTCACCTGCGTAGAGCGGAGCGACCAGGAACATCGAGAAGCACACCGCGAACGCGACATGGCGTTTCATCGCAAGACCTCCTGTTCAGCTACTGGAATCTTACGGCTCAGGTCCCGATGCCGCATTCATCACGCAACCCTCCTCACAGAGGACTCGCAACATCAGACCACCTGGCCGCAATCCGCTAGACACCCCGTGCCAACGGTGACATCTCTCGAGAACGGAGTATGCGGTGAGCACACCTCATCTTTTCATCTCACTACCGCTATTTCTTCTCTGGGAGGACCTCATTTCCCTTTTTACTCTGGCCTCTTTCAGTCTCGCACGCACCGTTGTCGCAGACTTTCGCTCGTGCTTCCTGTTTCTCCGCACAAGACTTTTTATCTTCCTGGCTGATGGCATTCTCAAGGCACTTTTTCAGCTCACCCTGAGCTGCCGCGAGACAGTCTTCGCACAGACTTTGTGCATAGACTGGAGCGCCAAGAAACAGGAATGGGAACAAGACGAACGCAAGCTTGATGTTCATGACCGTACCTCCCATGACTAGTGCCGAGGAACATTTACCGCGCGCCGAGAAATACCGCCCAGAAGATTCCCTGAACTATCGCTGACCGTGGCGGAGAGTTATTGGATACATGCGATGTACGATTATGGCTGCGTCCAGTCCTGCTGAGATCCAAACCAATACCACGGCACACACTGTTGCCCCGCAGACGTGGCGGCAGTGATATCCCGTATGGTCTCATACTTCACGAGGACCGGCGCAGTATAGGCTTCTTTCTGCTTCATGGCTGATCACTCCCTTCATGTGAGACATCTAGTCACCCAGGGTGATGGCTACTTGCTCGCTGCAGAGCTGCTGGATTTTCACCTTGTCGTCCTGAGACAGGCTCGCAAATTCCCGCGAAGACCAGATGACACGTTATGATTAAAGGGTAGCCCTGTGGAAGGATGGTACGCTGCTCAAAAGTGCTCAGGTTGGACGAGTTTGTACAGCTGCGCAACCGCTGCTCGAATATCGCGCAGATTCCAATGGAGGCGGACGCTGTGAACCTACCACTCCGCGTATGAGCCGCGATCAGCCGACTTGATGGCAGCCTCGATCTCGGCGAGGACGCTTAATTTGTGTGTCATATCGATGCCTTGAGATTTCGCAAGATCCTGGGCACAGAACTGCAGAAGGGGGATCAGCATGCGACACTCATCCCGCAGATATCGGTCGAAGGTGAAGCGCCGCAGGGTAGGTTCGACCATCCGACCAGCTTCGTGTTCATAGCGGAGATCGGAATGATCGAGCTGACGCAGTGTCTCCACTTCCTGCTCCAACGAGACCCCCAGTTTTTTGATCAGCGCCAGAAGCATGTCCAACCGAAGGCGGCCTTCAGTCCATTGGGTGGCGATGTGCGTATCGAGCGACGAATTGGGCACGACTGCTCTGCGGACCGTGCCGTTGGTGGCACGAGTCCCTCGTCTGAACCATTCACGAGTGATCTCGAATGAATAGATGACGGCGATGGCGGCGACAGCACCCAACAACAAGAAAAAAATGGAGGTCATATCGAAATTCTGCATCATGGCCGGTCCATCACGGCGACCGTGCGTTCATGCAGCGTGTCTCGTCCAACTCCGGGGTACAGAACAATTTCGACCCGTCGATTCATGTGCCGTCCGTCTTCAGTCTCATTGTTCGTGATCGGTCGGACGTCCCTATACCATTCGACAATACAGCTCTCTCCCCTGACTCCAACTCAGAAAACCTAAACGCCCGTGCCTATCCTACTGACGGTCACACAGATTGCCCCGATCACGCGCTCTTGCTTCTATGGTATGCCTCTGGGTGGGGCGAGTCTGGTCAGAATTGCTCAACTTGGAAGAGCGTGCGGAGAGAACCATCTCCCTTGCCGGATCCTTACATCTCTGAGGCGTCCACATACGTCACGCTCATTATTCTTCGCGTCGTGGACCTTCACGCTTCACGGTCGTTTATGAGCTTTAGCTACGCAACATACGCTCTGGGCATATTGCCGCTTCGCCATGACACGCTCAACGCGGCTTACATCTTGGAGATGCTGGAGAGCCCCCTCTTCCAGGAGATCCGGAAATCGGGAGTACAGGGCCGGACGCTCGTCGGGGACGCCGAGCTGGAACATGAGGAAATTAAGTCTATGATTCTGACCTGGCAGCAATCTGAGGGGGACGACGACCAGGCGTGGGATGAGTTCTTCGAAGATATAATGCAGACGGTCCGGGCATCCTTCACGGCTGAAGAACGGGACCTCTTGCCACTCCTCGCCCGTTCTTTGAACTCATGACGTTCAAGCTTTGGATTTTTTCTGATCGCGAGCAAGGGTGGTACTGCGTTAATCGTGGATGGGTGTGGCAATAGATTCACCACAGATAATGCAATTATAAATACCTGTAGAAGCGATGCCGCTCCATTCCAATTCGAGATTCAGATGTTCACATTCTTGTGGATCGGCTCGTAACTTCCACTTTACTCTTAATTCAGCCGCTTGAGTGGTCGTCATACATCCCTCCGTCTCCGATCTTTGGAGTTAGAAACGCTGCTCCGTGAGGTTCTGGTCCGGCAGGCCGTAGAGGACGAGACATGAGCAATCCCTGAGACGCTGAAGGCGGTCCGCCCCGAGATGCGCCCCCTGGGGTGAAGCGCGTCGTAACCAACACGCTTCGAATCAGTCGGTGTTTCCTGAAGCATATTAATGGAATTGCATCTCTCGGAAGAGAATATTAGGGAAACGCCTGGTATGGCACGTAATCGAGCAAAGCTCCTGACTCTTGACCCCGCGATTCGATAAAGGTCTTAAATCGTTCCAGTTCCCCCTGCATGCGCGACGACAACACTCCCATTCTCTCTCCATCTCCATCACCATCTCCCATATTTTGGACGACACCCTCAGGGGTGTAGGGTAATTGCAGTAGCACTTTTGACATAGCATCCGAGAGCGGTTGGAAGATCACAACTCCACTCGTGAGGCCGACGGATTGATGAGGCGAGGCGCTGGGGTGGCCCGTCGTCTGCTCGGTGAATTCCCCCTCCCGCTCTTTCCCCTTGCTCGCGATTTCAGCTTTCCAATATAGGGGGTTGGCATTGATGGGATCGCCATCCTTCACGCCTTCCCTGAACTGAGATACTTTTTCAAACTCCCTCCATTGATCGTAGGCAGTCTGCACTGGCACGTTGACATCAATAGATCTTTCAATGGTCGGCATGGGTTCTCCTTTGTGGCGACTTTTAGAATTGCGATCAGACCTTCCTCGGTTGGGTTACTGGCGTTCGGATGAATTCTTCGTACAGTCCTCCGAGTGGTCATTGCGACGATCCATCAATTTAGCCGATTGATTTCCGGGCGCCTGACTCCCCTCGTTCACGTTCCCCTCACTACGGTCTGCTTGGTTGATGTCAGATTTCTCCGTAGTCTGGTCAGTCTGCAAACTCACTTCCTGCCTATCATGCCCCTTCATAAATTGGTTCGCGTCTTCCACGCGCAACCCTTCATCCTGGATCGAGTGATTCCCCTGCGTCTGACTCCGCTCGGCCTTGAACCCAGCCTGTCCGTCATTTCGTTCGCAGGGACTCTCTTTTGCCCCGCCTAACGCAGCTGCTTCATCAGCCTGCACCGGATGGGAAAGGCCCAGGCACAGCAGGGCAGCACACGACAACATTCCAACGACTTTGGCAATCGAAACCATAAAGCCTCCTCAGTTAGGGGTGAACTACATATCTGTATTTCTACACTCTTCAGAACGTGGGCGCAGCTCGGAAAATGCCTAGTTATGTTAGGCCAGCCCCATACCTCTTAGCGTAATCACCGCCATCCGCCTGGTAATTGCCTGGCAATTAATCTCCTAGGGTAGCCCCTAGTTGCCAATTGGCATCACACCATTAAAGTATATTCAAGTGTCCTGTATCGGAGCGTCGGTCTGCGGTGAGGTCAACATGAATTACATTCTGACGAGCTATTGCTGACTGGACTCCGAGTATCCGAATCGAAAGAGGTCTACCTGATGTTTTCCGATCAACCGCCGACGCTCGGCTCACCCAATCTATCGTCGAGTAGTTCAGATTCTCAGCAGCACCACGAACGATCGCTGATTCGTGTCCTCTTGGTTGAGGATAATAGATTGGTGCGACATGCCTTGCGGAGTATTGTCGATGGCGACGATCACCTGGAGGTAGTCGGGGAGGCGAGTAACGGCCTGGAGGCCATAGACGCTGTGAGGCAATTGAAACCGGATGTGGTCGTGATGGATGTCAATATGCCTGGTATGAACGGTATCGATGCGACCAGGTGTATTAAAGAAGCGTACCCAGACATCTCAGTCATCGGCCTGTCCGTGGAACAGGACCTGGATACGGTTCAACGGATGCAAGCCGCCGGCATCCACTCGTATCTCACGAAAGATTCGGCTTTTGACACATTGTGCCGTGCCATAGAAGACGCGGCCTTCGAGAAACAGTGACTGGCTGTCGAGCATGGCCCTGACTATGCCCGGGAGAGTACGCGGCCCAGATCATTCCTCACGCTGAAGTGTCGTGGTATGTCCCTTGTCAGTGATATAGGCTTTGACCTTATCTCCCACCACTACCTTATCCAGTTTTGTGCTCTTATCGACGTGAATCTTGGTTTCTTTACCATCAATGTCCTTGATCCAATAATTTTCACCGTCCATCTTCATCAGCGTGCCTTTAATCGTATCTTTGGTAAATCGCTCCCCCAATGTCGGCTTCGCCTCTTTGTCCGACATCGGATCGGCGGCACCAGCTATCCCCGCTCCAAAACCAAGTGCCACCACTGTGAGTATTGACAATGTGAGCTTGTTCATATGTCCTCCATGTTAATCGCCAACCGCCTCAAGGGAAGAGTCTAACAATATCTATATAGGTGAATCCTATGCGGCATTGTTTAACTGCAGCAGCCCTGGCCACTCTTCGGCGTTGCCGAAGACTTGCCCACGTACTGCTCAGGTTTCAGATCGAACTTCTCTTTACAGGCGGAGCAGCAGAAGTAATACGTCTGTCCTTTGTGAGCTGTTCGCCCAGCAGCGGTAGCCGCTTCTATGTCCATACCGCACACAGGATCTTTCACAGCTGTTGTGCTTTTCATTGTCCAGTCTCCTTTTGTGAATGTTGTGCTAAGGCTTAACTCAGCACTCCAGCAGAGTGTTGCTGGCTAGCCCAAATGCTAAAAGAACTACGAATAACGAAACGCAGCTGATGCCGACGACATGGACGGAAACTTCCCCCATCTAACTAACTTATACCTCAAACTTCGCATGCGGAGCTGGTGAAGTCTGTGCAAAACCGCTCAGTCAGTTGAGCGTAACATTTTCAGTTTTTCCGTCCCGCGGATTCGGAAGCTCACTCAACGAAAATTTCGAACCCATCCATTGGCCTCCGTCCTCAATGCCAAATGCTAGGAGCTTTCCTAGTTCGCTAGCTCCCTAAGAGGAAATAGTATTCAAAAATATAATCTACTAAGTGACCACTTCAACGATCTAGGGAAAGGACTTCACGATGATGGAAATATTCTCTCATATAGAATTGATTGTCGGTATGGTGCTTGGCGTGGTGCTTTTCGTGTGGATTAGGATAGTCGATTCAGAACTCAGGCGACAGAAGCACCCAATAAGGGAGTGGGACAATTATTAGCACGCAGACCCGGCCCTCGATTGGCGAGTTCAACTCAGCGGACTAGAGTGGAGCGCACATTACCGGGGTACCGACTGAACGCGGAGCAGTGCTTTAGAATCCTGAGAGCCGACGAAAGTTTCCTATCATTGCATAAGGAGGATTAACTCATGAAAAGATAAGATCAAACACTTTCCGACAAACAATACCGATCCATCGTGATAGGGAGCTCTACCATGGCCCCCGTGCATGTTGAAGCCTCCTTACAACTTCAGGAAGAGGAGCAAAACCTCAAGACAGCAGAATTAGCATATGGTTTATATGAACAACGAGGACGCGAGGATGGACATGACATCGATGATTGGCTCGAGGCGGAGAGCCGGCTCGAGAGAGCCAAGGGTTCCACCCCTAGAAGGGGCTTCTGAATGAATGATGGAAGAGAAGCAACGACCTGCCCAGAGGCAGGAGAAACAGCCAGGTCTGCAATCAGAGATGACCCCTCAGCCGAAGTCGGACAATCACAGACATCCTGGGAGCCGAAAATTGCGCGGGAAGGTTGCACTGATTACCGGGGGGGGATAGCGGAATCGGCAGGGCTGTTGCCATTGCCTTCGCACGAGAGGGCGCTATCATGTGGCGATCGTCTATCTAAACGAGCATCAGGATGCCAAGGACACCCAGTGTCTAGTCGAGAAGGAAGGGCGACGGTGTCTCACGATTGCCGGCGATGTGGGCACCGTCCTGTGTTGCGAGGAGAGCGTGAGACAGACGGTCGCGGAACTGAGTCGTCTCGACATTCTGGTGAATAACGCTGCCGAGCAACATCCGCAAGACGGCATCGAGCACATTACGGCGGAGCAGCTCGAGCGCACATTCCGCACCAATATTTTTTCATTCTTCTATATGACGAAGGCTGCCCTGCCGCATCTCCGCGAAGGCAGCGCCATCATTAAGACTACGTCTGTCACCGCCTATAAGGGGAGTGCTCATCTGCTCGACTACTCCTCGACAAAAGGAGCAATCGTCTCGTTTACACGTTCGTTATCACAAGGGCTGGCCAATAAGCACATTCGGGTGAATGCCGTAGCTCCGGGGCCAATATGGACGCCCCTCATCCCCTCCAGTTTTGCCCCAGAGAAGGTGGAAACGTTTGGCTCTGATGTTCCCTTAAAACGGGCTGGAGAGCCGGAAGAGGTGGCGCCGAGTTATGTCTTTCTAGCTACCGATGATCCCTCCTATATGACTGGACAAGTGCTTCATCCAAACGGGGGCACGGTGATTAATGGGTAGTGTGGCCTTGGCTCACCTTCATTGGAGAAGCAGCATCGTCCGGGTCCTTTTTACTCTCTAATCTGAAGCCACAAACTAGGAATCTTCCCAGATCCGTACAGGGCCCGAACAGTGTACAACTGCACTGTGTTCTTCAGCCCTAACCGAGGAGGATCGTATGGTATTGATGCCTAAAGTCATCGTTGTCCTATCGTGTGGTTTATTACTGTGCTTTGGCCTGTCCGACTCCGCCTCAGCTGTAGACAACATGAAAGCGAGTAAATCTGAGAGGAGAGCTGGGGCAGCTGAACAAAAAGAGATGCCCTTGCAGAAGAAGGAGCTCCACATCATCCAGGGCGACGTGTTGCGCATTGAGGGCACGAACTATATCGTCCAGGGGCTAGATAATAAGGAAGTGAGTTTGCATGCCGACAACACAACCGTGATGACCGGAAACATTAAGGCCGGAGATCGAATCGAGGCGAAAGTCAACGAACAGAATCACGCGCTGTCGCTTCTCCCAGCCCCGTGAACGGCTTAGACAGGAGTGAAGGGAGATCTCCATATCCTCACGCCAAAATTGCGTGGAGGCAGGAGCGCATGTCTGCCCTTGAAAATCCATTGACGACAATGTGTCGAGGCACAGTAAATGATCCACATCGCGAAGTTTGTTCGAGGACTGGTGCGCGCTATTTTTCTAGTGGACTGATGGGGGTAGCACAATAGATGTTTCGGAAGCGGTAGAACCGCAATCCGGTGCTTGGTCTGATAGCACTGCCAATGGGTTCTTAGTATGGGTTCTTAGCTATCGCACCCGACGGGACGGCGTTCGCCACCAACGTAAACGCAGATTATTTTCTGAATCGTCAGATTTCGGTAGGGCCTCTACCGACTGCTTCCTTCATGATCACGGGACGGCGGCAGTATCTATTCTTAACGACCGACTGACAGCGCGGCGGTTCTATCTCCCCGAGACAACCCGAACCACCGAAGAATAGATGGCCAGAGCCCTCGCGTCTTTGCGAACCGTGATGGTCCGCAGCGCCGCATGGCGCCGGATCGTAGGAGAGGCAATACAAACTGTGGCATATCTCCCTCCTTTCCCACCATGATGCGGCGAGGCAGCGAAGGCTTTTCTATGCCGCTCGACCGACTTGTTGAAGGGGGGCGCGGGTCACATAGCGGTTAACCAAAATGGTCTCGTCGATAATGTCGCCGCACTGGATACAACGCATTGCCCAGAGCCTATATCCTCCCCCGTTATCCATACAGTGCTCACCAACAAGCAAACCCCCGCACCGCCGGCAGGCACTTGACACGGGAACAGAATGCGTGACGAACCCATGTGAAGGAGTAGATTCTACGTCCAGCGAGACGCAGGGGATGTAAGTCGTAGTGGCGTTCATGAGAGCCTCCATTTTTACTGTGATCCATTTTGTATTCGTGCATTTCCCTTATCATTACTCTTGTTATCACAGGCGCCCTTGTCTCTCCACTAGCACATTCCCTAGATATTTCCACAACTACCCCAGTCCTCTACCACTCCATCGATAAGGAGTATTTCCCACGATAGGAGCCGCAGGACCAGGGGTCAGCGATAGTCCGGTTTTCTTAAGCGCACAATCCTCATTCTCAAAGGCGCCTACTGATGTGTAATTCGCCATCTCGTCTTGTTCCTGATCTAGGGACTCTTCACGCCAAAAACTAGGACTCTTCCTAGCTTCACACATGCTCTAGGAGCGTAGAGTGAGATTGATGTTGTTCACATTCACCGAGGAGGGTCTCATGATATCTATTCCAAAACTCGTCAGTGTGTCGTGTGGTTTTTTGCTGTGCCTTGGCTTGTCCAGCGCGGTGCAGGCAGGTAGTTTGGATGCGGCTGCAAGCGACTTGAACGCAGACCAGTCTGCGCGGAAAGGCGTTCAAGCTGATCTAAGGAATGCCCAAGAGAGGCAGAATATTGGCCACATGATGGAGGGTGAAGTGCTGCGCGTGGCAGGCGATACCTATTTCATTAAGGGGCAAAATGGGAAAGAGGTGGCTTTGCATACCGACCAAACTACTCATAAACCCGCCAACATTATCCAAGGCGATCGTATTGTGGCGGAAGTGAACAATACGAATCACGCGTTGTCGATGCGCTTGGCCCAAGGGACCGATGTCGGTCGAGGAAATGACGCCCACCGCAATTTGCGCGGCGAACGCACGTATGACAATCGCGGATATGAAGCCGGCCGTCCGACCGACTCCACTCTCGAATCAGGTAAGGCCGGTGCGATGGGGCAGTAGGACGTATCGTCGTCCATGCAGGCAGATCGCGACTTCATCGGGTGGCGGCCTCCCGATTCTTCGAGCAAGAGCGGGGTACGCATGCCCTGTCGGCTCCTCAGCGGACGGTGTCCGAGTAACACCCGGATGTTCGTGATCAGCGATCGAGACACATCGAATCTCGTAAAATTTCAACCAGGAGGAACACATGTCCACCATTGAGAAATCCATTGATGTCAACGTGCCCGTGCGGACCGCCTACAATCAGTGGACGCAGTTTGAGGAATTTCCCCGGTTCATGGAAGGGGTGAAAGAAGTTCAGCAGCTGGACAACACACATCTGCATTGGAAAGCAGACATTGCGGGCAAGGAAAAAGAGTGGGACGCGGAGATCACAGAGCAAACACCGGACAAGCGTATCGCGTGGACGAGTCGTGGGGGGGCCATCAATGGAGGGGTCGTGACGTTTCACCGACGCTCGGATGCGACGTCCACGGTCATGCTGCAACTCGCGTATGACCCTCAGGGTATTGTCGAAAATGTCGGCGATGCTTTGGGCGTGGTCTCTTTGAGGGTACAGGGAGATCTGGAGCGATTTAAGGAATTCATCGAGACGCGGGGGCGCGAGACAGGGGCCTGGCGGGGCCAGGTTTGAGGAGCCCCTGACGGTTTATGCGAAAGGCCGAAAAGCGGGGCTTGATGCTGCGGGTTAACGTGGTGATCGGCATGTGCCTACGGCTGATACTGATATGCCTGGTCCTGAGCGCCATGAATGTCACGGCCTCGTGGGCGGGGGGCAGCGGCGGTCTCTCTTCAGCGAGGCCGTTCCAAGACGGGGAACAGTTCACGTACGAAATCTCTTGGATGAATATCACGGCAGGCACGGCAGTCATGGGAATGACTGGTGGTACAGACGAAGATCTCCCCTTCGTAAAACTGGTGACCACCGCACAGTCGAGGCCCGCCATCACCAAATTCTTTCCCGTGGATAACCGGGTCGAGTCGATACTGGATCCCGCGACGTTGCTCCCGGAACACTTGACGTTTAGGCGGCGAGAGGGGAAGAAGAAAGAGGACATCGAGTACACATTTCACCGGAAAGAGGGAACAGTCACAGAGGTCAAGGGTGGGGCGACGGAAACATTACAGATCCCGCCCGACACCCAAGACGCCATTTCCTGTCTCTATTATGTGCGCAGCGAGGTCTCGCCACAGCCAGGGTCGTCTCTGACGATGACCGTGCATCATGATAAACAAAACCACAAGCTGAACGTGCTCGTTGAAAAGATTGAGACCATCAGGGGTGCATGGGGTACGATCGAAACGATCCGTGTGTTGGTCGTCATGCCGTTCCAAGGGATCTTCCTCAACCACGGTAATATCCAGGTATGGTTCACCAACGATGCGAGGCGAATCCCGCTTCGCATGAAGGCCAAAGTCGTCATCGGGTCGATCGTGGCCGATCTCGTCACGGGATTGCCAGCCTCTAGCGTGGCTGCTCATGATTGATGGCGCTCATGTGTAGTGGGTGAACGGGGGGATGATCGGCCTGGTCTTTGTCAGATGAGACAGGCTGAGCAGCAGCGGTTCGACGAGGTGATCGCGAATCTCAGAGCGGACCTCGAATAATCTTCGGGCTGTCCTTGCAGAATTTGCCGGTGGTTTGCCCGAGGCTGTATCGCATGGACATTACCGTAGAGAAAAGCTGGTGCCGATACAGAGATTCGATTTCTAGATCTGGGGAGGTGGAAGCGTGAGCGATCCCGAAGAGGCCAAAATTCCTAGTGTTGGTACAACAACGCAGGCTGGTCAATATCTGGAGGGATCCGCCCTACACACCTGGACCACTCAAAAGCCAGCAGCGCCAGGGCTGTACTGGTATCGAAAGTCGCTTGGATCGAAGGCCTATATCGTTGACGTTGAATTGCAAGGCGATACGCTCAGGGTCGATAATGAAAATACTGATCAGTGCAGAGGAGAGATCACGACAATTGAGGGAGAATGGGCCGGACCGTTACCGTCCACGAAGTAACGTGTGCATGTCGTGGGTCAGGAGGATTCGAATAATGTTATGATGACGACACGATCAGATTGGTGCCTCGCTGCCCCCAGGCTCTCCATGCTTTCTCTTCCACCGAAAATAGGCCATTTCTAAGGTTTGAAAATGCTGATCCATGAATAAGAATTCCTGTGTCGTTAATGATCTATCCTGATACAGCACCTTGCGCAAGGCCACCGCACATTTCCCAAACTCTTTGAGCATGTCGTCCGCTTCGTTAGTTTCCGTCGCATCCGCCACCTCACGAGCTGTCGGAGGAACTAGGGTTTCAACAGCCATACGCCACCTCCTTCTTTTTTAGTTCAATTATCAAAAATACGAAAATCAGGCCACCTGATTCGTCGCCAATGCCTATAATGGATCATGCTCCTCTACGGTCGTTTCTGGCACTAGTAGCCTCCCCAGTTCCACTCGAATAATGTACTAGGGTCACAGAGAAATTGGCCGCGGTGCTATCTTTTCAACACGTAGCCTGTCATGCCACACAAACAAGTCGTCATTATCGGGGGCGGGTTCGGAGGCCTGACGGCCGCGCAGTCGCTGCGTGATGCCGACGTACTGCTCATCGACCGTACCAATCATCACCTGTTTCAACCGTTGCTCTATCAGGTGGCCACTGCCGCGCTGTCGCCAGGAGACATCGCCTGGCCATTACGCACGATTTTTCGGCGGCATCCGCATGTTCGCGTAGTCATGGATGAAGTCCTGTCCATCGATCGTGCGGCACGTCTCGTGCGGTTGCGAGTCGGCGCGCCGATTATGTTCGACGTCCTGATCGTCGCACCCGGATCGCGGCACGCGTATTTCGGGCACGACGCGTGGGAGCAGTCCGCGCCTGGGCTCAAGACCCTCGCCGACGCGTTCTACCTTCGCGAGAAGATGCTGCTGGCATTTGAGGAGGCCGAACGACGACGAATCGCCACCGGCATACAGGATCGACTCACCTTCGCGATCGTGGGGGGAGGTCCCACCGGCGTGGAGTTAGCAGGAGCGCTGGCGGAGATCGGACGGAAGGTCATGGGGCCTGATTTTCCGCACTTGCGCCTCGACGATCTCGCCATTCTGCTCGTGGAAGGCGGCGCTCGCATTCTGCCCGGATTCAACCCTGACCTGTCATCGAAAGCCGCGACCGCGCTCGAACGCATGGGTGTCACGATTAAGCTCAACAGCCCGGTAGGTGAGATCCGCGCCGATGGCGTGATGATCGGAAGCGAATTCGTGCGATCCACGAATATCATCTGGGCGGCAGGCAACAGGGCATCGCCGCTGCTGACCTCGCTCGCAGTTCCCCAGGACGAGACCGGTCGGATCACCGTTCACCGGGATCTGACGATTCCAGGCGATCCCTGGATCTTTGTCATCGGCGATACGGCGCATTGCGTCGGTCCGGACGGGAGTCCCCTGCCGGGCCTCGCCGCCGTCGCCATGCAGCAAGGCCGCTATGTCGCGCGGCTCATTCGTGAGGAGACCGCTCCGGACCAGCGCCGGCCGTTTGTCTATGCGGATCGAGGCATGCTGGCGACCATCGGACGCGCACAAGCCGTGGCCCAGTTCGGCCGAGTGCGCCTATCCGGGCTGGTCGCCTGGCTGCTCTGGTGCGTAGTGCATATCTACTTACTCATCTGGTTTCGCAGTCGCGTGCGGGTGATGTTGGAATGGATGTGGTACTACCTCACCTTCAAACCAGGCGCGAGAATCATCTATACGCAGCCGCGCCAATCCGGCGAAGGCAGGAGCACGTCACCGTTACGCTCTGCGGGATCTGACTCGAAGGAATGAGTCGGTCCTAAAAATTGAGGGTTGGCCTAGGTCCTTACGGACATCCCAGATATCTCGTAGAACAGAAGGGCCTGCGATCGAGGGGTCTCGAGCGCAGGCCGCGGGTCCGGAACAAGTCAAAGCACGATTCTTATTTGCCCATTTCTCCGGTCTTCCCTTTCATCCCGCTATTCGTGTCGCCTGGCTTGGGTTTCATCTGATCCTCGCGCCCTTTCAACTCGCCCTTCGTGTTCATGTCGTCCGGCTTGGTTCGCATGTCATCTTTCTGCCCTTTCAACTCACCCTTCGTATTCATATCGTCCGGCGTGACTTTCATGTTATCTTTCTGGCCTTTCATCTCGCCCTTCATGTCATTCCCTGGTTGCCGCATCTCCTCCGCATAAGACAGCGAGGAGAACCCGACGAGACCCACGACGGCGATGATTGACAGCATGATCTGTTTCATAAAGCACCTCCAGTTAGCAATTGAGGCAAAAGCGCCCCCAGATATCGTACACTGACTACCAGCCGCGATCAGGTCAAAATAGCTCATTTGTGTGAAAAACTATTTTGACGAACACAACCTCTCTGCAACTGACGAGCGGGACAGATTTAACTTGGACCGTACACTTCGTTTTAAGGGATTGCATTCCTCCTGGTGACTGGCCCAGGCTAAAGAACTGATAAAAATTGGCAACATCAGCGAAGAGACCAGGATCTTCGAGGTCCTGTAGCGATTCAAAGCATAGAAGCTTCTCCGACCATGATGAACCCATCTTCGCCTAAACACTTCTCGATGATTCGCGCGTTTCACGTGGCCGACTTTTTCACCCTGGCTAATGCAGCCTGTGGGATGGGGGCCGTGTTGTTCAGCATGATCTATGTCGAGAGCCGGTCAGTTGACCAATTCTTCGCGGCCACAGCCTTGGTGGCGGCGGCACTGATCTTCGACGCGCTCGACGGCCGCATCGCACGATGGAGGCGCAAGCATTCTGCGCTCGGACGTGAATTGGATTCGCTTGCGGACATCATTTCGTTTGGGATCGCTCCTGCGGCGCTTGGATTCGCCGCAGGCTTGCGCGGAGGGTGGGACTGGCTCGCGCTACTCTATTTTGTCTGCTGTGGAGTCAGCCGATTGGCCCGGTTTAACGTGACAGCCGAGAGCCTATCGGAGGGCAGGGACGCGGTCGCCTACTTTGAAGGCACGCCTATTCCAACAAGCGTGCTGTTATCTAGCATACTGGGCCTGGCCGCTTGGCAGGGCCAGCTAAATGAAAAGCTATACTGGGGCACCTGGACCATCGGGCCCTGGGACCTGCACCCGTTAGTCCTCCTGTTCGTCCTCTCCGGAACCTTAATGATCAGCAAAACGTTGCGCATACCAAAATTGTAGGCGCATCCCCCGATACAGCGCATTCTGTCTGGGTCATTGGCCATCGGCTCCCTGAAGTGCTACATGGATGGGCATAGTTCCGGTATACCTGCAATGAGTTCAACCAATGAAGCTCCCCGCACAAGCTACGAGGAATCATAATTTAACCAGCGCATCGGCAGGATCACTCGCCTTGCTGAGCAGCAAATTCTCTATCCTCTCCCACTGGTCATCTCTGCGTATTTTTCTCGGCATCGTTCCGGTCTCCCAGGAAAGATCAGAATGTACCGACATCCAATGATTGGGTACAGACCCTAGATGAATTACTACCTAGCCCGGTGAGGGGGGGTACATTTACACTTCAAAATATGGACAGCAGCTGACGGTCAGGAACAATCGGGAGACTGTGGCTGCGTGCG
Source organism: Nitrospira sp. (assembly GCA_043745235.1). GTDB lineage: Bacteria > Nitrospirota > Nitrospiria > Nitrospirales > Nitrospiraceae > Palsa-1315. The sequence goes on from JAYTTD010000197.1 coordinate 23,916, forward strand.
GCCTGGTCACAATTGCTCACATTGAATATATTATCTGGGAGTCCGCAGGGCGCTGTTCCGACGCGAAGATCAGATAAAATGGAAATGAACCGTGTCGGACGATATTGAGGAAGGCGCTAGCGTCACCATACAAAGTGGTCGCGGAGGTTGTCGTGAATGAGATCTGTGAGTGTGGTGAGGGGGCGGCCTCGAACGTCTCGCGATTATGATCGAGGCTTGATCTCTTTTTCGAAGCCGGGAAGGAGCGCCTTGAAGAAGGCGTTTTTAGCTAGATTAACGACGGTCTTCCAAGTATCCGTCTGGGGGTTCTCCAAGGGGCCTGATATCTCCGTCCGAGTGGCGACTTCCTCCCGTGGTTTGTTTTCAAGCAGCGTGGCCACGCCTCCGACGAGACCTTCGTACAGCTTGTGAAACAGGTTTTTCTCCTTGTCCTGTCGCGCATCGTACACCTTCATGTCTTTGAAGAGCGGTTTAACATAGCCCTCAACACGGCCGTTCTTGACATGCAATTCGGAAAACAGCGAGAACAGGCCCGCAGTCACGTCAAAGTTGCCATAGGCACGCAGCAGATCGTTCATCGCGCGCATCTGCGTCCTTTCGATCTTGATGTTCAGATCGAAGTCGGGAGATTTCGTCTCGGGTCGAAACGTCCCGCTGATCACGGTGTCCCCGGTGCCCATAAATGCGCCAGTGAGTGTGATGAGGCCTTTGCCTTCGCTGAGATGATTGCTAATGTTGTCGAGATGGAGTGAACCGTGGCTTAAAAACACGCGGTATGGCGGCTTAGCCGCTTCGTTGATAAAGCCGAATTCGCTGTTCTTGATTTCCCCGCGCTCGATCCGAACCAGCGCCTCTGGCTTGTTCTGGAGCTCTTTAGCAGTTTTCACGGCAGCGTGGCCCGCCTGTATTTCTTTGGCCGTCGTGTCAGATGAGTGGACATAATCCACGCGGGCATCCTCAATCGTCAGCGTCTTTAAGATCGCCTTGGTCTCGCCTTCGGCAGTGTATTCCAGGTGCCCGTCGGCCGAGAGTACTCCTCCGTGTATCTGAACGTTATAGCGCCCTGTCACGGGAACCAACGGCTTGAGCGCGACATGCTGGAAGGCCAGATCGGCATTGATTCCCGCATGCGGTTCGGCAAGGAAATTGGCATGGCCCTTCATCTCAATGCGTCCTGAACCAAAGATAGTGCCGTCAAGCGTGAGATCGGACGGATACGCGTCATTGGGAGACCGGATGTTACGAATGTTTCCGGCCACCAGGTTCAGACGGGTAAAGTGCAGCGGGATGGACGAGTCTTGGTCCACATAGGTGATGTCGGCCTCTTCGATTGTAAACTCGTTGATCTTGATGGGATAAATCGCATAGACGGCCTCTCGCCACCCTTTGTCGTGGATCGGAACGTCTTCGTGCAGCTCCTTCTCCGCCTGCGGCAGAGTGATGTGGAGGATCGGGCGGCTGACCACATAATCGCTGACGAGCACGCCGGAAAAAATGTGTTGCCATTGAATGCTGAGGTGCCATCGGGGAATCTCTGCGACCGGAGGATCGGGATGCTCCGTCTGAATCATCGTCAACTGTCGGATCTCGAGCGACAGGATCGGAGAGAGGCTCGCCTCCCCCACCGTAAATCGGTAGCCTGTTACATGCGCGTTGAGTTCACGCTCGATGAACGCGGGCAATCCTCGATTGACCATCCACAGAACAGCGAGAGCGAGCAGGAGAAGAATGACCACGGTCAGCGCCAACCATTTGAGGAACCGTGTCATACTGCCGCCGATCGGGGAGACCAGACTCGCAGTTGGCTCAGGGTAATCACTCCTGTTTGTGTCTCTGCGTTCGGCAACGCTGGGATCGCTCCCTACGCCTGAGCTATCAACTGTTGGGCGAGGCAATCGTTCCTCCATGTGCCCTGCAGCGAGAAGCCAATCTATGGTTCGGTGTCGCGTCGATTCGATAGCTTCTGGCTCTTCTCTCGCAGCCGATCCAGGACCTCACCGACAATCGTTCTCATATTGTCAGGAGCCAGGTCCCGGATCGCATCTTTGTACATGCCGCAGTTCTCTCTGGCCTTCACGGGATTATCTTCGTTCTTCTGAAGGCATATTCGATAGAGCTTGACCATTTCCGCCACTTCCCCGTATATCGCGGTCTCTGCAGTGCTCTTGGCTGCCTTCGTGTCGGAGCTTTCATTGCCTCCTAACCCGAAACTCAGACACCCGGGAAGTCCGGCGAGTAGCACGACCCCTAACAATAGAATCAGAGCTCGTGTTGATTTCCGGCGGGCTCCCCCTCTTACCGACTCACTTCTCTCGTCAAAACCGGAAATGGTAGTCCTCATGTTTCCTCCTCGGTCCTGTGGTTCATCATGTGAGATCCTCAGTTGACTCAGCCAGGATTCAAGCTGGCTGCGCCTTCAACTCTCGCTCCCAGTGGCGATGTTTGGCCATCGCGTTGATAAACTTGGATGCCACTCCTCGGGTCTCTCCCTCGTGACCGATGATAAGACCCCGATCCTCTGTTTGTTGATCATCCTTCTGATCGGACCCGCCCATGTGATCTCGTCCGAAGCATGCTGCGCGCAAGAATCGTCCCCCTGCGCCGATGGCTGCGATGGTCTTACAATGCTTATAGGCTTCCCGAACAAACTCGACGGAGTCCTCTTCTTCTTGGAGCGTTTGCACACTCTTAGCCCCACCGGGAATATAAATGGCATCAAAGAGGACTGAACTGGAAGTCAGAAAACTGAAATCAATGTGAACCTGTGCTCCCTTAGCACTGGTCAACATGCCGAGACGAGGTGCCACAACCTTGGCCTGAGCGCCGGCCTCAAGTAACGACTTCTTCATACCGTTAAGGTCCGCGTCATCGACGCCATCGGCAGCGAGGATCGCGACCTTGCGCGTCTTGATCCCCTTCTTCACAGTATGGGCCATGGTTAAAGCAGGCGAGGAGGCCGGTGTTCTCTTGTTGGGTTCAGGCTGATACTGTGAGGCATTCCCATCCGCCGGCACGCTCTCATTCAAAAGAGTGGGGGGCTTCGCTGGCACGCGTAGCCCAAGGCCTTGCGCTACGCGTTTAGCCAGGGAAGCATCGACTCGCGTAAGCATGCCGACCATGCGCTCTCGAATGGCGGGAGCTTCCAGCTTGCCCAATTCAAACCGGAACGCGTTCACGATGTGGGCTTGCTCCGACTCGGATTGGCTGTGCCAGAACAGTGCGGGCTGGCTGAAATGATCGAAGAAACTCCGGCTTCGCTGCCGCACTTTTGCCCCTCCCATCTTTTCCGCGTAGCTGACAAACCCACCAAGGTCGGCTTTGGCCTGCATGGGGCAGCCTCCGCCAAGGGAGTTCGGCTGATAGCTGGTCTTTCCCTCGTTGATGGCCTGACGCATATGTCCATCTCGTTGGTTGTTGTGCACAGGCGCGACCGGGCGGTTGATCGGAATCTCGTGAAAGTTCGGACCGCCCAGCCGGATCAGCTGCGTATCGGTATACGAAAAAAGACGGCCCTGTAAGAGAGGATCGTTGGAGAAATCGATTCCGGACACGAGGTGGCCCGGGTGAAACGCGACCTGCTCAGTTTCGGCGAAAAAGTTGTCAGGGTTCCGGTTGAGCGTCATCTTGCCGATCCGCTGCACAGGAACCAATTCCTCGGGAATGAGTTTCGTGGGGTCGAGCAGATCGAAATCGAACTTATGCTCATCCTTTTCCTCGACGATTTGTATCCCGAATTCCCATTCGGGATACGCGCCATCCTTAATGGCTTCCCACAGATCACGACGGTGAAAATCCGGGTCTTTCCCCGAAATTTTCTGTGCCTCATCCCACATAACCGAGTGGAGGCCGAGCAAGGGCTTCCAATGGAACTTGACGAAGCGCGCTTGACCTTTGTCATTCACCAGGCGGAAGGTATGGACGCCGAAGCCTTCCATCATCCGATAGCTCCGCGGCAGCGCGCGATCCGACATCACCCACATGACCATATGCATAGACTCAGGCATCAGGGAGATGAAGTCCCAGAAGGTATCGTGTGCGGCAGCCGCCTGAGGCATCTCATGGTGCGGCTCGGGCTTCACCGCGTGCACGAGATCGGGAAATTTGAGCGCGTCCTGAATGAAAAACACCGGCATATTATTGCCGACCAGATCGTAGTTCCCTTCTTTCGTGTAAAACTTCACCGCGAACCCTCGGGCGTCGCGGGCCAGATCGGATGAGCCGCGTGAACCCACGACCGTCGAAAATCGCACAAAGACCGGCGTCTTGACCGACGGATCCTGAAGAAACGCGGCCTTGGTCAATGGCGCCAACGATTTGTAGACTTGAAAATATCCATGGGCTGCGGAGCCGCGCGCATGCACCACGCGCTCCGGAATCCGTTCATGATCAAAGTGGGTGATCTTCTCGCGAAGATGGAAATCCTCTAGGAGCGACGGTCCGCGCTCACCTGCTTTCAACGAGTTCTGATCGTCGTTGATGCGCAGACCCTGATTCGTCGTGAGGTACTGCCCGTCACTCGCTTCACGAAAGGCGCTCAGGCTAGCGGTCTTTACACTCTGTTTTTCCCGTTTTTTCATAGCCATATATTTAGATTCACTCCTTCTTCACGTAAGACCCGATTTAGTTCTTTTCAGGAGCCACAGGAATATCTTTCTTATCGCACCTACTGTGATTTCACTCGTCCCGCTATCCGACGGCCAGAGGTAGCCGCACGACGCTTCCTGCGACCCCGTTTGCTGGGAACTTTGGCGCCTGCCTCTCGGGCCTCGGAAAGACTGATCGCAATGGCTTGCTTTTTGGAGGTCACCACTTCACCGCTGCCGCTGTGCAACGTGCCGTGCTTTCTCTTATGCATCGCACGCTTCACCGATTTCCGAGCTTTCTGGTCAGATCTAGGCATACGCCTCTCCTTTCTGTGTGATTCTGAATTCTCCCTGCAATGGCGCATGGGACGGTGTAAATGTCTAGGTGCTCTCCCTGCCCTAATCTAGGGTACTGCGCAATGGCTTGGAAATGGTTGAGTTGTTCGAATTAGTTAAGCCCTCCGGCCTCACGCGACCTTGCGGGGAGATGAGGGGTGCGCCGGCATCGCATTATGCGCCGGTTGTAATTGAGAACCGTGAGAAGCCGCATAGACCGACGTGAACTCAGCCCCAAGCAAAAATATCTGCGACGCATAGTAGACCCAGATCAAAATGACCACGAGAGACCCGGCCGCCCCATATGCCATGCCGACATTGCTATTGCCAAGATATAAACCTATTAAGGACTTTCCTATCGTGAAGAGAAGTGATGTGATGAGAGCGCCAATCCACACATCGCCCCACTGTATCGAGATGTCAGGGAGCAGTTTGTAGATCATGGCGAATAGGAGCGTGACGATGGCAAATGACACGAAGACATTGATGAGTTGCAACAGAAATTCTGGGATTGGGAGAAAATGTTCCAGGGTGGTGCCTACTGCCGATAACCCGGCGCTGATAACCAAGGAGATCAACAGCAGGAATCCGGTACCGAGAATCGCAATGAGGGATATGAAGCGATCTTTGAGTGTTTTCCACATGCCCTCTCCCGGCTTTTCCTCCACTCTCCAAATCGTATTCAGCGCTTCCTGAAGTTGAGCAAATACACCGGTTGCGCCGAGAAGCATCATGACAATGGCCAGCACCGTGGCAATGATTCCCGCGGCGGGCTTGCGAGCTTCTTCAATCATACTTTGAATGGCTTTGGCACTCTCTTCCCCGACCAGACTTTGAATCTGTCCGATAATTTGGCCTTCCGCCGCTTCTTGCCCGAACACCAATCCGGCAATCGCGATCACTATTAACAGAAGTGGCGCCAGGGAAAAGATGGTATAAAATGCCAAGGCGGCGCCTAGACCTTGTGCATGATCCGCAGTCCACTTTGTGTAGGTCGCGCTCAAGAGTTTCGTGATAACTCTCAGGTTCACCCGGCCCTCCATACTCCAACACTCACACAGTCGTGGAAGCCGAGATCATGTTCTTCCCTCGGCTTCCTCGTCTTGTGTAATAGCTGATACCCCCGTATTACTACTTCTTTGAAGCCCTGTCAGGGCTGGCTTTGGAAGTCGCGCTGGTCTTTGCCATTAATTGCTCTTTGCGCTTGACCACTTGGGAACAGAGGGCTTCCCAATCGATCTCGCAATCTTCTGCCTTCGGGAACATTTCCGACTCTTCTTCCTTGATGTGATGCCGGACGTTCTCAGCCAGCACGGTAAACTTGGCATCGTAACGGTCGTCGCCCGGCTTCATCTTTTTCAGTTCTCCGATGAGTCCATGCACAACATGATGCTCTTCGAGCGCTTCGTCCATTAGATCATCGTCGTCTATTTCAGAACGCATTGCCGGATAGATGAGTTCTTCCTCCAACTTGGCATGTATGCCAAGCTCGATCAACGCCGTCTCAACAATCCGTTGCTTCGTTTTGGTATCGTCGGCATGTTCGAATTCTTCGAAGAGACCCTTCACTTTCTTGTGGTCTTCTCGAAGCATGTCGGTCACCGATGACGCGCCGGTTTCCTGAGATTTAGTCAACATGGGTATGTCCTCCTATAGTGAATAAATGAAGATTGGTATGCCACGAATACGAACGGAAACGATTACAAGCCTCATCAGCTGTGATGTGCCAGCACACCTTTCCGATCGCGTCTTCGTCGCTATTAACTCTCACCGAACTGAGTATGACTGACCGTGGAGGCTAGAGAACTGGGTTGTTCCCTAGTTCAACAGGCTTCCTGTACTAGGTCGTTCTTGGATCTTGTTTTTTGGCATGAGCCCCGAACAGTTGATGGGTATTTTTCATTGGTCTTGCCACGCGCTTGTGCCGATCCGGTGATGTGGGCTCACCTCACCCCACCGATCGACATGATCGTCTAGCTACATGATGAATACTCTCAGCGCGTCTTTTCCTGTGGGGGCTTCCAGCTGGGACCGCTGCTGCCATTGACCCGCCCACTCCAGCAGTTCGCCCATCTTATCGCTATGCCATTTCTGGGCTAAACTGGCACAGTCAGCTCTGTTCCGTTCCTCAAGCATGCCGAGAATGTTGTTGAAGCCCCCTTCGATCCGCTGCTCGTCATCATCGGTCCACTTGCCCCACTGCTGTTTGAGGGCAGATTTGAACTGTATCCATGTCCCCTTGAGTTGATCCGCGTTCATGGTCGCCTCCTGACTGGAATCGCGCTGCTCCAATGCTGGTATCGACATGGCCCTGTCCTCTCAAAAGTTTCCGTCATGGCTTAGTATCGCGAATGGCTTGGCTATAGTCTGATCAAAAATGCTCAGGTGGGGAAAAAACATGGCAGAGGGTGAGATTGAAGAGATGATCGCGGGAAGTTCGAGCAACCTGATCAGGTTTTCAAGGGAGGGATGGGCTGATGCGAGAAGCACAGACGTTTTCACTCAACGCCGGATCAGCCTTGGTCAAAATGCGGTCGATGGCAGGTCTGAGTGAATGCCCCTTCATGTCATCAGGACGATTCTGTTGCGCCGCATGAAACGACGGAAGCAGCCCGAAAATGTCTACTATGGTAGGGGTGACGTCTACCAGGAACGCCTCGCACAGCGTGGCCAGCCCTTCGCTTCCTTCCTGCCCCCCCCTCACGAACATTATCGGCACAAGCGAGTCTGAGGCATTGAGATGTCCATGATCAGAGTGGAAGTGTCGATGCTTGGTCACGTCGAGTCCCTCCAGGACCCGCCCATCCTGTTTGTTCAGATACGTCAATTATTTCGATCTGTCGGCCAGCAGAATGATGTCCGGGGCGCTCAGCGGATCCATGGGTAAACGTAATGCGAGCCCGTTCAGCCTTCGTAGCGCCAGAGGATAGGCGGCATGGTTTAAAGGACTCTGATCGAGATCCACCGCCGGTAGCAATTGTATGCGTTCCCCATCGTAGCGATACGGAATATAGACATAGCGGTTATCGCGCTTATACAGCACAGCTTCCGGCCCTTGCTCATTCTTGTGGAGCGTGAACAACAGATGTTCCAACATCGGCGTGATGTCATCGTGATAGTCGGGATTATCCTGCCAATGCCCTTCTGCACGCTTCACGTAGAGCCCGAGCGCGCCACCATTTAAGGTGGCAACAATAGTAGTTTCCCCGGAAACGGTGCCGTTGGAGAAGAATCCAAACAGGGCACGGACTTTTGACAAAAATGTTTCGTCGATCAAAGATGGAGCTTCAAGGCGATAAACCTTCTTGGTGGTGTGGGTCAATTCGTCAAATACCACCTTGAGATCATCAATGCCTACGACTTTATTCCAGTCAATTGCGGTGTGGCCATGGTCTGACACCAACACGAAGAGTGTGCGCTGCATGACTGGTTCATTTTGTAATCCCCGCCACTGAATCGGGTAGACGGGCGTCAGGTCAGAGACCGGTGTAGCATGGCGAGTTCTCATGATGGCGCGATCGCCCGCAATAAATTTCGCAATGAGGTCATCGAGGTGTTTAAGATGTTCTACGCGCGCTTTTTCAGGGTTCTCAGGGGAAAGATGCTCTGCGTGATCGAGCCCGGCAAAATAGATCGTCATCAGGCTCGGAAGCTGGAGAGCCGCTCCTTCCTTGATGCCACCATTGAAATCGTGAAGTGATTTCACCGCCTCCCACAGCGCGTTTTCGTCGACGGCCTTGCTCCGATTCTGAGTATAACTCAACAAGGTGTCGAGGTCGGGGCTAATCGCCCGTCCACTTCCGCGCGTGAGCATGTGGTGCACGACAATGCTCTGTCCGCCATTCTGTCCGATATACTCGTAAAGGGTGTTCACCTGACTGTTAATATCGTCGGAGAGGAAATCCTTCCCCAGCTGCACCTTCACCGCGTCGATGTGATATTCCGTATAATATCTCGCAAGTTCGCGCTCCCTGAAAAACAGGCTATTCCCGGTAATTCCATGCGCGCCAGGAAACAGGCCGGTAAACATCGACGTCCAGGCTGGATAAGTATAGGAAGGGAATACCGTGGTCGGTTGTTGAACGGCAATGGCCTTCGTCAACCGAAGACCACCGGCATCGACGCGCACACCGAGCAGATCATGCAAGCCTCCCGGTCTTCGTGGAGGATTCTGCATGAGATATTTGATCAGGGTCTCGTGCTCGAGACCATCAATCGCAAAGATCACCACATGTTCAATAGGGTGACCATTGAGAGAGCCCTGTAACACCTTGTCGGCAGAGTATTGAATCGCAGGGCGATGATTACAGCTGGTCAACCCTATTATGAGCAGAACGACAAGCAACAGCACGGGAGCGAGTTTGTGCAGATTCCTAGTGAGCAAAGGAGAGATCCATCTATCGATCATCGTGCAACCTCATGAGGCACAGGTGACAGAATCTTGCGACGGACGAGAACAATCCAAGACCTAAGGCCTTGGTCTCGCCATGTAACCCGTGAAATCTTTGGAACACAATAAACGTAGTCTCGGGGGAAGGAAGGAACGAAAGCGTCAACAATTCCAACCTATCTCTCGGTAGTGGGTCTTTTAGCGGGTCTCAGAATTTCGCTGCCACGACGGCTGCTCCGTCAGATCCGCAATGTCATACTCGTCCGCCGTGTTGAACAACATGGCTCGCTGACAACCGAGCGGTCACCCATTCGCTTGAGCGATATGGATGACCACTCGTGCTTGGTGACCCGCCAATCCAGGACTATTTAATTTGGTGGATCTTGCCGGTCATGGCGTCCACATACACTTTATGGGTATTCTTCCCATCGATAATCTCAATCTTATAGACGACGCGACCGTCGTCCTTGCCCATATCCACTTCCACCGTTTTGCCTGGCTTTGCCTGTTCCGCAGTCTTAATCGCGTCCACCATGCTGACAGTTGATTTTTCACTGAGGGTTCTGTCGGACTCGAACATGGCCCAGGCCGGGGCCACAGAAGCGCCAAGCATGATCGCCAATCCCACCGTGATGATTTCCTTCTTCATGGAGTTCCTCCTTTGTTTAGATGTGTAATTGCACTACACGAAAGTAAACCAACCGACAATGGCCATTATGGCTGAAAGGCTCGCCGCAGCACGGTCAAAATTGCTCAGTCTTTAAAAATGACGGGCTATTGCAATAAATGAAGTCCAGCTTTTGCATTCAGAAAGTAGCCGAGACGCGACCACGTGGGACCGACCATCTCGCCCCACATGTAACCGGTTTAGGCTTGCGTTCCTTCCCGTGCGCATCGACAGGGTTACCATGAATCGCCTGCTCCAGAATGAGCCGACTTTCTCTCTACTGTTCATGGCCCATCTCGTGACTCGCAATGTGCGCATCCAGGAAGACTTGATCGACCAACTCTTTCATCCTGCCGAGAAGCGCCTGGCGCGGACATTGCTATTGCTGGCACATTTTGGAGAGGAAGGTCAACCAGAACGGGTCATTCCAAAAATCAGTCAGGAAACACTGGCCGAAATGATCGGTACCACGCGGTCACGCGTGAGTTTCTTTATGAATAGGTTTAAGAGGCTCGGCTTCATTGAGTATGGTGATGGCTTGCGTGTGCACAGATCCCTTCTCAATGTCGTCCTCTCTTCGTAATGTAGTGGCACACTTGATTGAAAATCTGATGGCACAAGATCAAATAACTGAATGACCTTTCATGCAAGCCATAACATTTACGCTCGTTCTCGTGGTATTTGCCCTCGATGTGAACACGTTTCTGCTGACAGTGGTTATCCTATAAGTAACTTTCCCTCATCCGGCTAAAGGAATTTCGCTTTGACCAGGTCGCGGATCTGGCGGACTACGTCGCCTGAGGGAGTAGGGGGTGGTATCGATTCGGAGATCCGGATTGATCGGCTCCTCGTAGGGATATGGGAGCCACGGGACAGTAGAGAGTCGTCCAAACTGGCCCTTCGATATTTTATTTTCAGCCTCACTGCAGGCAGGGTTTGAGGGGACATTCAACGACGACCGCGAGAATCGAGGGAGTACGCACCTCAGCTTCTGATAGTATCCGCGATCTTTACCTAGCGAACGACGAAGCGAGCGCGCAGTTTATTATTTGCCGCTGATGTGTTGGCCCACATTTACCTACGCGCGGAGTGGTTATCGGGGCGAGGGTCTCTGTCACGGAGAGAGCCGCCTATTATCTGCACGAGAGCGGGGACAGCTTGACGGACCATCTCGCGGAGTAGACCGCGTCCGAACCGGACAACACCTTTTCTTACTATTCTGAGTTCATCATGGAGGGCTCCTTCCAACTCTGCCCACATCGTATGTGGGTCGGCTTGGCTTTGTTTCCCGCTTCCCTTGTCCGACTCTTGGTCTGGGTAGAAAGGATATACCCCGGGCTTGTGTCGTTCGGACGATGGTAGATCGTTCATGGACATGACCGCCGCACCCTTCGCGCCGGGTGGGTAATAGGGAACGACCCCGGTATTGATTCGCCAATCTCGACGGTACAGGGTGCCGGCTGCATAGCCGAGGATCAGTGCCCCACCCACGAATGGCCAGGGGTAACGTGCGGCATGCACGCGTGGATCGAAGGCGTCCTTGGTCACCTGCATCGTTTCACGCACAGACGAGGTGGTCTTGTCCGCAAGCTCGGTCATCGTCCTCCTCGCATGTTGCATGGTGGTTCCGACATGTTGCTCGATTGCTCCCAGTTTTTCCGCAATCGCCATTCTCGTCTGAACAATCGCTTCAATGTCCTGGGTAATGCGCTCTGCACTTTTGTCCATGATCTCCCTCTCTCTTATCATCCTGACGAAGTGACCCTGATGAACATGCCAGCTCAGGACCTTTCCTGAATGCAGCCAACTCCTCTCGTTTCTCTTGCAAGTCTGCTCGTCAGCGTTTCCATGATCGGGAGAGCAGAAATCCTATCGAGGACCCGATCAAGAGGGCCTGATACGGGTAGCGACGGATCAGCGCTTCCACGTCCTCGACCACACCTCCCATTCCACGGTCAGTGAGATACTCTCGTGAGGTTTCGATACCGTCTGCAACCGTTCCCATCGCGGCACTGGCGCTTTCCCTGGTTCGGCGCATGGTCTCCTGTATCGCCTGCGCCGCTGAGCCCACGGTCTGATCAATCGAACCCACCGCGTCTTCGGCACGTTCGGCCACCGCAGCCACGGCCTGTCCCACAGACTCTCCTCTTGGTTCTATTTCGTATACATTTCTGAGCGTCATCTGAACCTCCTATTCCCATCTATGATGCGAATCCTGTTGTCTCTTCAGCCTCCTGATCTGTGAGGAAGAAGCGCACGCGTGGCGCGCACTGTTTCGCTCGCGAACACCACGGGCACTCCCAGAAGCCATAGAGGTTTTTGTTCCAAACTTTGACGCCGCTGCATCACATGTGTCGTCAGGCCGTCCCAATCCAGCTCTGCCCTCTCTGCTTGGGGGAACATCTTCCCCTCCTCCTGATTAATATGGTGCTGGACATGTGTGCTCAGGGCAGAAAACATGGGGACGTACCTCTTGTCCTCAAAATTCATGTTCTTGAGTTCTTTGATCAGCACGTGAACGACCTCGTGTTCCTTGAGGGCCTCGTCCATCAGATTCTGCTCGTTCACGTGTTCTCGCCAGGCAGGGTAGATCAGCTCCTCCTTGAGTTTCGCGAGGACCTCCAAGGCGGCGATCGCAGCAGCCACGATGTCTCGTTTCTCATTTACATTCGTCGTTTCCTGAAACCGCTCAAACAGCTGTCTGACCTTATGATGGTCTTCGCGAAGCATCAACGTAATGAGGGTTGGCCTGGTATCGAAATTCTGTGCATGGTTCGCCATATAATATCCTCCTCATATGTAATCCGCGGTTCACGACGTCTATAAGTGACTTGCGCCGTTGGGTTCGCCAGGCATCGCCTTAAGTCGCAATAAGACGCAGGGTTTGGGTCTCCGATGTCGCGGGAGAGACCGCATCGTTCACGGATGATCGCATGAATCACTCCGATCATCTACTGGGGATTACCCCAGTTCTCGAAGACTCACCCCATTCATACCGTCTTGTCAGCCAACTCATGAGCCGTGCGTAGGTCTTCGCGAGAGTCCGTCGTAACACCAATGATTATGTCGTTCCCACCTTGTTGATATTCTTCCTGATAGATCCGAAATGTTTCAAGAACGACGGCGAGGAGAATGGGGCCAAGAAACAGGCCCGGGAATCCAACATAGGCAAGGCCTCAAAATGACGCTAAGTACAAGGGAAGCACCGGGAGTCGAGCTTGCCCGCCGATGTCATCTAGACATGAGCACCACACCGCACGCTGATCGTAGAGAAACTCTCGGCTCCTATAAAACGGTGCGGCAGGACGAGTGCTATATCTATGTATACCGAGTGCGTACCCACTCTGCGATCCACTTGGCGTCGTCCAACATGGTCCTGACAGCTCGTTGCGGGACGACGCAAACAGACTTTGCGATTCCCAACCCCGCTACCGCGAGTCCCCATGCCCCACCCAGTGACAGGACACTCACAATCACGGCACAGGCCCAGGCGGGCAACCCTGTATACTCGAAGAGGATCAGCACACAGGCCGCAGCAATTACGAACACTCCGACTACTGCCAGCATCAGAGCAATCCCGAACCACACAGCCGCCTTGAGGATCTTGGCGATTTCGTATTGGACCTCATGTCGAGCCAATGCCATTTCCTGGCACACGAGCGTGCGAACATCTCTCAAAAGTCCGACCACCATTGTTTCAAACCCGGACCGTCCTGTGTCGTGCGTCTGTGACATGGCTAACCCACCTTTGTTCGTGAAAGAAGATAACCCAGTCCTGCTCCAAGGAGTACTGCCCTCAGGGGATGCTTGCGCACCAGCCGGCGCGCATTCGCCACAATTCCGCGCAGCTCCCGCCCCACACGTGCCAGAGGGCTTGGGCCGTAACTCGCCTTAGTCCCGAGACCAGTTCAGTTAAGCCCCTTGCAAGTCCTTTGCGTGAGTCCGCGCTGGAACAGACGAGCCGGCGTCGTCTCTCAGTCCGTCGTGGAACCGGTCCGACTCCCTTCGCGCTTCGGTCTGCGGACAGAGGCGGGGGAAATCGCACGACAGAAGGTCTTCATGGGCTGGGTCCTTGATCAGTACTCATGTGTCCCCTTTCCCTCACTTCTCGTATAACCGCTCTCCATTCCTCACGAGGCCTTCTCTTATTTACCGACGAGGGTCATGAGGCTCATCACCGTGTCGGCGACTTCACGTGAACCTGGTGCGGTATTCGGGGGCGCGGGAGGCGCCTGCCCTGCTTGATTAAGGGACGGATCCGTTTCGACGCACCTTCAACCCTCACCGTTCGGCCGGTTCGCGCTGACCGGTGCAAGGCCTCTATGATCTGTACGTCGATCAGCCCCTCCAGGCCGGACGGCTCAGGTTCCCGATTCTGAAGAATGCATTTCGAAAAGTATCGAAGCTGCGGCGCGAATTGATCGTGAACCGGATAGCGTTGCGTCTTGGTGCGCCCACCTATCTGGGTGATTTGCTTCAT
>JAYTTD010000198.1:0-11251 GCA_043745235.1 Nitrospira sp.
CAATATTAAGAACAACTGCTGAGGATCATTCGTAGGATCGACTGATAAATCCTACAGAATGGCCGCTGGGGAATGACCCACGTCTGTTCAGAGCTGCCCGGTCGGGATGGCGGAATCAAACAAGGAAGAATACGTATGCAGTACACAAGCCGCTTCGACAACGCTACTTATCCGTTAGCAGATAATCGAGCCGTTCGACCTTCACCACCGGCATAATCACGCCGATGCCATCTTGATCATGCGAAAAGTCGTATATCACCGATTCGTCAGAAATGAGCCGTCCGGTCATGGCCACAGCAATATCGACCAACTCACCTTTCGCGAATCGTTGCATCAGTTCATCCCGCAGGGTCGCTGAAACCTTCGCCACAAGATCGCCCTGAAAATCCTCATATTTGAAGCGCACGACGCCCCACCGCGTCGGTGTGATCTTGGGGCCAAGCGCGACGCGAAATCCACCAGCCTCCTCATCGTACTGAGACAATTCGCCGAACCAGACAACAGTAATGCGCTCTGCCAGCGCGGGATTGCCTGCACGCTTCGCATCGCGTTCCCGATTCAGTGTGAATAGTCTCTCGTCACGTGCAGGGTCGTGATGGCCATAGACCAGAGCCCAGTCCGGCGGGGATTTATCCAGTGCGTCAAGAAACAGTTCGATCGAGCGAGGATCAAGCAGAATATGGGAGTTTGGCGGCAGGATGGTATGGAGATCCTTGGGCGCAATCGTCAAGAGCGGTCGCGTACCGATGGCGTCTTCAGCCCACCCTTCTCCAACCGATCCGACGGTCAGGAACAGAACGGCCATGCTCCAAAGAGCCCACATAGGATAGCGATCACTCCGTTGCGGCAGCGACGGCCCGCTCAAAACTCGTGCGCAGGGCAGTGACCGCCTGCTGCTCACTCGTCACCACTCCACATTCGATCAAGATTGCCACACGAGGATTGGGATCGATGCGCCGCAAAGCCTGACTGGTGAATCCACCCGACTCGATCACTTTTTGATAGGTGCCCATCCACGAGTCGGTCACAGCACGCAGCCCTGCATCGGTGGGTTTCATCCGGCCAAGCCTTACTTGATTGAGTAATTTGGCGAGCGGGTCGGACTGGGAGATGGTCACAATTGCACGCTGCAGAGCCTGTTCACCGGACTCCATAGTCAATTTGTGGAACAGGAACCGGGGCCGCGCGGATCACCGCAACTTCCGCAGGCACCTCCACCATTACCAGGAAGCACCCAGCCATCCGTGCCGCCAACCCCGAAGGAAGAGATCTGTTTCTCCAACTTCGTCGTGTCGCACTTTGGACAGGCAGCGCTCGTTGAGCCATAGACCAATAGCTCGAACCGATGATTGCATTCCCCGCAGACATATTCGAAAATAGGCATGAGTTATTCTCCTTATTCTGAGGGATATTATAAGATCCAGCCGGCCACTTCGCAATCCGCCAGGAGATCTATGTACCAAGAAGAAAAAACATTTACCTTTCGATTCAGCCTGGAGGCCTCGTTCCCTGAGGAGTATGAGGGCGATGAGGGAAACCAGGCCTGGGTGCGTGAGTGGGAAACGCGAATCAAACCGGATCTGCTCAAGGTGCTCTTCGAATCGTTGCGCCAGCACCGGTCCTGGCAAGCGCACGTGCGCAATCGCGGGAAATCCCCTGCCGATGAAATTGAAGTCGTCCTCGCACGGGATTTTTCTAAACCGCAAGGATTCAGCCTGTTGTCATGACACCCACCCCTCTCGGCCTGTACATCCACATCCCCTTCTGCCTGCAGCGGTGTGACTTTTGTGCCTTCTACCTTGAGATCTATCGCAAAGGGCGCGCAGAGGCTTTTGTTCGATCTCTCATTCATGAGATCCGACTATCGACACAACAACATGTGGCCGCAGGCCGTCTCATCCAGTCCATCTATCTTGGGGGCGGCACACCGACGGTGCTCGCCGCGACTCAGCTTCTCGCGATCCTATCCGAGCTTCGCACACATCTCGTCCTTGCCCAAGACTGTGAAATCACCATTGAGGCGCACCCCGCCACGACCTCCGAGCAGGATCTCGGACAACTGCTTCAGGCCGGCGTCACACGGATGAGTTTCGGCGCAGAATCGATGGATGATCGCGACCTGACTCAGATCGGACGGCCCGGTGCCGTTCATCAGACCATTATAGCGGTTGCTCAGGCCAGAGCCGCCGGGTTTATCAACATCAATCTCGATCTGATGTATGGACTCCCAGGCCAAAGCCTGGAGGGTTGGCAGCGGACGCTCGCCCATTGTCTCGCCTTGGCGCCCACCCATTTGTCCTGCTATGCCCTCACGGTCGAAGAGGATACAAGGCTCGCTTCCAACATCCAGCGCCAGCGGAGTCCGGCTCCAGATGAAGGTCTTCAGATAGAAATGGACGAAGCCGCGCAACAGATCCTGGGTGACTCCGGCTATGAGCGCTATGAAGTGTCAAACTATGCCAAACAGGGATATGCCTGCCGACACAATCTGCTCTACTGGACCAATGGGGAATACCTTGGATTGGGCCCGAGCGCACAATCCTATCTGGACGGGACAAGATTTGGTAACGTCGCCGACCTTGTGGCCTACGACGCATCGCTTGCGGGAAACTGTCTTCCTATTGAAGATTGCACCAGGCTCTCGGAAGAGGAGCAACTCCGCGACACCGTGATTTTTGGCTTGCGACTCATTCAAGGAATTCCCTCACGGCACCTTCAGCAACATGCCGCAAACTACGGGCATGCATCAGTCACCGCACAGTTACTCTCGCAACAGATGATCGAAGAAGACGGTGAGCGCAGCAGGCTATCAGCACGAGGCCGCCTCCAGGCGGACACCATCGCAGGGCAGTTATACTAGCAACGCTCTGGTTTGTTTGGTTCATCTGGTCTCTCCGGTTTATCTGGTTAGTCTGGTTCAGGCAAATAAATGAGACAAACCAGACAAACCCCAAACGAAGAGCACGCCTCTATGAACAGTATGCTAGAAGATGTAAATCTACTCTCACGGCAGCTACCGCACGCATTGACTTTGCCCTTGGGCCGAGTGAAAACTGTATACAGATCACTGCGGAGATGCCATGCCCGTTAATATGGACCCTGCCAAGAAACGAAGAAAACAGCTGGCGACACCAGAGACAGATTCGCCTCCATCGAAGAAGACACAGACTGTGCCGACGCAAGCGGTTCGGTTCGGTGAAGAGACGGAAGAAGACCGGGTGAAAGCGCTGGCTGATGCGGAGTCGAAGAATCTGTGGGAGGCCACGGAGGTCATCGACATGGATAAGTTCTAAGGCAGATAGCCAGGTGAGATAAGCCCGGTTTGTCTGGTTTCTCTGGTTCGTGTGATTCAACCAAACAAACGAGACGAACCTAACAAACCAGAGCAACCTTCCGATTCTTATGCTTCACGTGTGCTAGGCGGGCAGAAAGAAAAAGGCGATCGCCAGCATCAAGTAGACCCCAACCAACATGACGCCTTCCATCCAGTTCGATTCTCCGTCCACTGCCGCGAATCCTACAACCAAAACTGACATCGTCACAGCAGCCACCTCGAACGGTGTGAAGATCAGATCCAATGGCGCCCCGAAAAGATAACTGGCAAAGACGAGCAACGGTGCAACGAGTAACGCAATCTGCAGGCTAGACCCAACGGCAATACCATAGGCGAGGTCCATTTTGTTTTTCATCGCCACCATCACGGCCGTTGAATGTTCGGCCGCATTGCCCACAAGAGCGACGAGAATGACGCCGACGAAGACTTGCGTAAGCCCGAGCCGGTGCGCAGTAGGCTCCAGCGCACCGACTAACATTTCGCTCATCAGGGCCACGAGACAGGTCACCACGGTGAGCACCACAATTGAAGCGCGTCGGGTCCACGGTTGCTCTCCGAGGTCCGAGGCGTCATGGGCTTCTCCGGCAAACAGATGACGATGGGTCTTCAAAGTAAACAAGAGGCTTGCAGCGTAAATAGCTAACAATATAAATGATATTATGAGACTAATATCTCGCTCAACCACGATACCTTGATCGGGAGCGGTGAAATGGAAGAGAGCGGGAATGATGAGCCCCACAGCAGCCAGGAGCAGGAGACTGGCCCCCATTCCAGCAGCGGTCTGGTTAAACTTCTGCCGCTCCCACTTCATCCCGCCGGCAAACATAGAGACCCCGAGTACGAGTAAGATGTTGCCGATAATCGAGCCAGTAATAGAGGCTTTCACGACATCGTGAAGACCCGCGCGCAGCGCCACCAGCGCGATAATCAATTCGGCGGCATTGCCAAGCGAGGCATTGAGCAGCGCACCGATGCCGGCACCGACATGGGTCGTCAAATGCTCGGTGGCTCGTCCCAACAGGCCCGCCAACGGAATAATGGCAAGTCCCGCCGACACAAAGACCAGTAGTGGATCGGCTCGCAGGACTTCGAGCGCGATCGTCACCGGAACAAAGATAAGTAGGTAATCGAGCCACGACGTGAAGAGATATCGCACGCGCAAACCCTAGCATGACCGAGAAACTTTGTCGATGAATCGATCCCGAGCACCCCACGCCCTATTCTATCCCTTTCATCTCTGCCACCCAGATACCTTGGCACGGCTCCTGACTCGCTTTGCCACCATCCATTTTCGCGACTTCATGGCGCTGCAATTGACCCCCATGTCCGGGATGACGGCGTTTCAAGACCGGATGGGTATAAACTTTCCGGACCTCATCGAGTCCGGACGCCTCGTGCAAGGCTATGACGTGAGTGGACCGCTTCCCCCTACGGTGGCAGCCGTCATCGATCGCGACCTTCACGATCCTCTTTGGCGCGCGCACTTTCATACTGCGCTTCGCTGGGACCGTCGTCTCCAGCGTGGACTATTCGAGCCGTCCCACAGTCTTCGTATCGGCGACCGTCTTGTGCCAAGTCCTGCCGCACTCCTACGCCTCATGAACGACTGCTTCAGACAGCAGACCTATGATCTCGGTCGAGTGAGAGCGCTATCAAAACGTAGCATCACCCTTGAAGAGGGATACCACTTTGAATATGGGCTCGCCCTCGTAAAGACATCCGCCTCCCTCATCTATACACAGACCCTGGCGCTGACACACCAGCTCCAACCAGTCACAGACTCCCCTGCGCATTTCGCGCTCTATGCACAGTCCTGTGTCCGCGAGAATTGGCCAAGAACCAACCACCTGCTTATCCGGGCAGGCTATTAAAAATTGAAACCAAGTCTGCTAGAATTCGCCCCCATGGCCGGCACGAAAACCCCCTTCGCACCCCCCGTCCCGACAGAGACCACCAGCATCGACACAGGTGCTGATCTCGACGCGCGGGTGATCGTGTTCAACTGTGAGTGTCATACCTATGACCAAGTCATTGCGCTCTTTTGCCAACACATTCCAGACATGAACACCACGAAGGCCTTTGAGCTGGCATGGAAGATCGACCATGATGGGGAAGCCATCGTCTTCGCGGGAGAGTTGGCACAAGCGGAAGAGATCGCAGGAAAACTGGCGGGAGGGGGACTACGAGTGGCCGTGCAATAATGTAGCCTGCTACTTCTTGTGTTTCTTTGCTGCTACTTTGGCCGGTCTAGTTTTTGGTTTTACCGTTGGCTTAGCCTTTGCCTTCGAGATAACAGGACGCACTGCGGCTTTCACAGGTGCGCGTTTCGCTGGAGTGGGCTTCACAGGCGCGGTCTTTTTGCCGTGCCCCCCCGACCCACCCTTCACGGGCTTCCCTTCAGCGAGCTGAGCCTGTAATTTGTGCGTCGCAGATGTTTTATTCATTTTCGTCACCATATCGCCGCTATAGATTCGCACTTGATAGAGCTCCAAGAGCTTGCCGATGGCCTTCTGATCGCCTTTCTTCGCGGCATTCAGCAACCGGCGGCGATGGTTCATCTCTTCTTCTTCGGTATGGGAAGCAGCCCGTCGTTCCATGTCGATCCTTTCATTCTACGTGGGCATAACCCCCACGCGCAGATGCAGTATACTCGGAATCTTCAATTTCTTCTAGCGCTTATATAGGCTCAAGAGGGTAGCCGCGCGAGACAGGCGGGACAAGCGAGACGGGTTGATCTGGTTCATCTGGTTTGTTTCGTTCATCTGGTTAGTCCAGTTCAACCAAACAGGCCAGCTAAGCAAGAGAAACAAGCCGGTTCTCGCGCCAGGCTTATCCACCACGCGCTTGGGAGCGCTTGTGGCACGTTTCTCCACAAGCGTATAATGCACGTCGTGTTTGAATCATGAAGGAGACTACCCGATGGAACAATATCAACGGAAACAGGAAGAGCCCACAGTCGCCGACGATCCGAAGGCCCGCGAAATGCTTCGGCAAGCCTTCGAAAAGACCGCGCGGTGGCAGAAAGAGTTTAAGGGATTCACTGCCGACCTGACAGTGAATGTGAACGGGAAAGAAAGCAGCGGACCCGTCATGGTGAAAGGCCCTCGTGAAGTATCGGTCCAACTGGGCGATGCCGACGTACAGAAGTGGGCTCAGGAACAGCTCGGCATGATCGCCGTGCACCGTGGCCCGAAAACCTTCGAGGAATCGGACGGCAAGTACCCATTGACGATGGAAGAAGACGGACACCCGTTCGGTACGAAACTTACCATTCACGGGTCGAACTCCTTTTATCGCCTCAGAAACCATCGGATCACCCAGATCAATCGAACGATGGCACACCCCGGCAAGCCCCCCCTTGCCTTTACGATTAATGTGGAAGAAAGCGCGGTGACTCAAGACCAGAAGAATCTGACAACGAAGTACTGCGTGTATTACTACTCACCCATCGACGGAAAGCTGACCAACGTGGAAAGCCTTACTGACACCCACCTGCGCGTCGGATCATCGGATTTGCCAGCCACCAGGCAGATTATCAGCTACGAAAACGGCGAAGTGATCGTGAAGAGCCTGACGTTCACGAATCACAAATTGATCTAACGATCTCTACTGCCTACCCTCTCCCCCACAAGGGAAAAAGCGAAGGCGTACGCGCGGAAGCTCGATGGATCTTCGAAGATCATTCCCCCGTAGCATGCGATCCCAGTTGGAAGGTTACGTCCATCTGGCACGTATGATCGATAAGTGCCGCGCCGTGCTGGCCGGTACCGAAGGCGAATACATCTATCCCTGCCCCATGGATGACCGACTCATGAAGTTCGTCGGCATCACCGTCGTTCAGTTTACAGCCACAGTCAAATCGAACCAGACCGACGAGGGCGTCGCACAGTGGTTCCGTAAGGCGGCGAAGGCACATTCTCCAGCCGAGTTGGAAGGATGGAACCGAATGATGCTGACTCGCGGGCCAAGCACGCCAAAGAAGCAGGACTATTTCAACAAACTCCGCGACGCCGTGGACCCCACTCGTACCGACCTCACAGCTTGGGCTGACCTGCAAGACCTGGAAGAGGGCCGAGCCGTCCCCGAAAATATTCTGGCAAAGTGAAGTGCGCGTCCTGACACGACTTTCCACTCTCTAGCCGTCGAACGTTTTACCTTTACCGACTCACGCCTTCAAGAGGGATTCGGCGCCACGAACACGAGTACTTTGAGACGCTGACCTGTGTGGTTCTTCACGCCATGCTCTTCACCCGCCGGCGCCAGAGCCCCCTGCCCTGGACCCAGCACCTGTTTCCCTGAACCAACCTGAAACGTGCCCTGCCCCTCAAGTACGAGATAGACTTTATCCTGCTCGCCGTGGATATGCCCCTTCTGTTCCTGCCCAGGTTCGAAGCAGTAGATGTCGCAGAATAATCGTAGCGTCTGAAATAGATTGTTCTTTTTCATCTTTTCACTACTAAACAGCTGATAGTCTGATAGATTTACCACGTTCATCGCCAACTCCTTCAGAGAGGTTGCGGATGGGTTCGACGGCGCTCTCGCGTTGCCAGAATAGAATCGACCGAGATCACATGATGCGAGAGCCCCAAATCCTTGGCGGGAAGTCCCATCGCCAGGCCAAGTAACTGCGGCACATGCAAAATTGGTAAGTCGAGCTGACGGTTGACCGCACGACCAGCCCGATCCTGATAAATATCCAGGCTCATGTGACACAGCGGGCAGGGCGTCACCATAAAGTCGGCTCCCTGCTCCTTGGCTTCTTTCATGTGCGTCCCTGCCATGGCTACGGCAATGGCTTCCTTTTCGAGGATGATGGGAAACCCACAACACTTAGTTCTTCCAGCATAGGCCACCGGTTCGCCACCGACAGCCTTGATGACCCGCTCGAGGGATTGAGGATTCTCAGGATCGTCAAACCCCAGATCCCACGACGGACGCAGGATGTAGCAACCGTAAAACGGAGCGATACGGAAGTCTCGCATTGACACGGAAACCAGGGCGCCCAGGCGATCTAGTCCGATGTCTCGCACCACAATCCACAACAGATGTTTCACTTGAACGTGACCGTGGTAGGACAGACCTTCTGGCGCGAGGAAGGCATTGATGCGGTCCAGAGTCCCAGCCTCCGTCTTCAATCGTCGATTGGCGGCACTCATCACCCCTTGGCAGGTGCCGCAGATCGTCATGACGTCCAATCCAAGCATCTCCGCTTGTGCAAACGTCCTGGCGTTGATTGCCAGTGCCATATCAGGATGGGCTTCTGTCACCACACCGGCGCCGCAACAGGCCGCGGCTGTCAGTTCGACGACCTCGATCCCCAATCGGCCAATGATCGCCCGCGTCGATTGATACAGTTCCGGTGTCGCCCCTTGCGCTGCACAACCGGGGTAGAGGGCATATTTCATGGGTCTACCGGGACGGGAAATGAGACAGGGTCCGGTTGATAGAATCTCGAAGATCGTCCATCGCAGCCGACGTTTTCGACTTCACCTGCTCCCAGGAAGAGGCCGTTGCAGAGTGAATGTCCTGCGCTTTTTTTTCGGCCAAGTCCTTTTTCTTTTCTAACTCCCCGATGGCCTTCTGGATGTCCGCTTTTGCTTCCGCCGACGCCTGCGTGACTTGTCCACGGAGCTGCGTGATGCGCACTTGCATCTCATCCAGCTCTGTCTGAACCTTTCGCTGGAACGCATCCTTCTGCTGAATTGTATAGTCCTTGGTGGCCGTCACCGCCTCCTGCGTTTCCCGGATAACGGTGTTACCAGTCACCGGCTTATCCGACGCTCCAGCCGCTACGACAAATGGTATAGCGAGTAACCCTATTCCCACGATCACCCACAACCCTCTGACATCATTCTTCATCACAATCGCCTCCATTCCACTGATGTTGAAGTATAGCTTCCGCCTTTCGGAAAGTCACCGTGCGCAGGCCGTGACGCGTGAAGCGCGAGAGATGCAGAAAGGCACGATTCGAAGTGGGAGCTTTGACCGTCGCAGGTGAGAATTGTTGACGTAGATGAGGTGAGGGAGAGGAAGGAACAGGCTCGCCCCGCGTCGTAAAATTTTAGCTGGCCGATCTGACCCTCATCCACACTCTCCGAGGAGATCGAACAGCAAGTCGGTGAGTCTTACCAGATGTCCGTTATTTCTAGTCCACCTCACCTTGACCCTTTCATGAAGATTCGTGAAGCTTAGCCGCCTGTTTGTCCCGTTCGTAGGGCTCCATTTCGATCTGCTTCACGACGTGCTGAAGGCGGGCCCATTCTTCTGGAGCCATTGTCACAAACTCCAGGCCGAATTGCCGTCCTCGACTCCACCGGACAAACGCTTGCTGAATCTGAATGGGCGGTTCGTGCTCTCTTGCCACGATCCGAACCTCCAGTGAGGCTCCAGGGTGAACATCGGTGGAACTTTCGATGCGACAACCCCTGATGGAGAGATCGACCACATTGCCCTCCCCACTGACCACAGTGACGGAGGTAAAGGAACTGTGAAACCTGGCGGGAAACCGGGGATGCTGCCGTTTATCCATGCGACACTCCTTCTGCGATTACCCCTTTATATTCCCGATCGGACGCAATTCCACCACCTTTTTTGTAATTCCCGCACGATCGACCGATTCGACAACTTCGGAAATGTTTTTATAGGCCAGGCCGGCCTCCTCCGCGAGGCCCGACATCGACACGGCCTTGACCAGAATGCCGCGTTCTTTCATCTGCTGCTGCAGCTGCTCGCCGCGAACCGTTCTCTTCGCTTGCGCGCGGGACATCGTTCTTCCAGACCCGTGCATCGTCGACCCGAACGTGTCGCGCACCGCTTGATCTGTCCCCACCAGCAGATATGAGCCGGTCTCCATCGAGCCGCCACAGATGACCGGCTGGCCTGTCTGTCGAAATATTTCTGGCAGCTCCGGACTCCCCGGCCCAAACGCCCTGGTTGCTCCTTTGCGATGCACCACCAACTTCCCTTCTGCATACCGTTCGACCTTGGCGATGTTATGGGCCACGTCATACACCAACTCCATTCCCAGCGCCTCGGCAGACTGACCGAAGACCGTCGCAAAGGCTTCGCGAATCTGATGCGTGATGACTTGGCGATTGGCAAAGGCTGTGTTCGCGGCACAGTTCATGGCAGAAAAATAGTCCTGCCCCTCGGGAGATCGAAACGGCGCACAGGCCAACTGCTGATCCTTCACGGTGATGCCATAGCGGCGCATGGCTTTTTCAAACACCTTGAGATAGTCGCTCGCAACCTGATGGCCGAACCCGCGCGAACCACAATGCACCATCACGACGATCTGCTCGTGGCCGGTGATGCCGAGCGCCGCCGCCGTGACCGGATCGAATATCCGCTCGTTCGAGACCACCTGGACTTCGAGGTAGTGATTGCCCGATCCCAAGGTCCCCAGCTGATTGATGCCTCGTTGAATCGCATGGTCGGTCACGACCGATGGATCGACCCCCTCGATGCAGCCGCCTTCTTCCATGCGGAGGAGATCCCGATGCCACCCGTACCCCCGCTCCACACACCACTTGGCCCCATGGGTCATCACGCGACAAAATTCCTCCCCCGAGAGCCGAACGAATCCGCTCGCCCCGACGCCGGCCGGCACTTTCCGAAAGAGTTCGGTCATGAGCTTCTCTAGGTATGGCTGTACATCCGCCAGCGTCAAGTCTGTTCGAATCAGCCGCATGCCGCAGTTGATATCGTAGCCCACACCGCCGGGAGAAATGACGCCCTCCTGCACATCGAATGCCGCGACACCCCCGATCGGAAATCCAGACCCCCAATGGCCGTCCGGCATACAGAGCGCATACCGGCGAATGCCGGGCAGGCAGGCGACATTGGTCACCTGATCGAACACTCCCGAGTCCATGGCCTGAAGAATCCCCTTGGTGGCATAAATCCTCGCCGGCACCA
>JAYTTD010000199.1:0-38214 GCA_043745235.1 Nitrospira sp.
CAAGGAGGCACGATCGTGAACATCCATCAGTGCCTGTCCGAAAGCCGCATCAAATCAAGTGAGCTTCCACCCGGTCTCGGCTATCTTGGACAGCAATGAAGGGATATACAAACACATCCCACCAAAATCCTTCTCGCTTCCGATCGTCTCATCGAATCCACAGATCAAACAATCGGGCAAAGGGTCATGTCCCAAGTAGCCCTTTCGACACTTATGGACAGGTAAAGAGTTTCGGCCCTCTGCGGGTGATTCCCATATGAATGCCACAATCAATGATCCGGCATCTTCGAGCCAGTTCTCGGAGTCACCTCTTCAATATCCTGAATATCTGTTTGTGACGAATAACAGGCCTCCGACGCAGATGACGCACGTTCATTGACAGTGGGGACCGCGGGGTCGCTGAGGCTAAAAAACCGTCGCGCCGCCTCGACAAAGGCGGCCCCCTCTGAGGAATTCACCTCAGCCTTGAGCGTCACCATCGTATTGTGAATGAGCTTATTTGCGATCGACGACGCCATCGCCTTGATCAATTCACGCTCCGGCGTGGACAGATTCACCAATCGCCCCAAAGTCTTGTTGAGCTCGGCCTGTTTGATCTCATCGATGCGCGCACGAAGGGCAACGATGGTAGGAGTGACTTCCAACGACTGGAGCCATTGGCGCACGATCCCGACTTCATCCACCACCATCAACTCGGCCTTCTCAGCCTCGTCCAGGCGCTTCCCTCGATTTTGTTCGACTCGCGTCTTCAAATCATCAATGTCGAAGAGAAAGGCATTGTCCACATGCCGCACCGCCGGATCGATATTGCGTGGGACCGAGATGTCGATCAAGAACATCGGACGATTCATCCGTTGCTTGACCGAGTGCTGCACGTCGTCCTCACTCACGAGATAATGCGCAGCACCGGTCGATACCAAGACGATATCGGCGGAAGCCATTTCCTGCCGAAAGTTCTCAAAGGCGACCGCGGTACCGCCAAACCGATTTGCCAATTCCAGCGCATGCTGCGGATTTCTGGTCGTCACCTGTACGTGCCTGACACCGCTGGCAATGAAATGTCTCGCCGCCAGCTTGGCCATCTCCCCCGCCCCCACCAACAGCACCGTCTTCTCGCTTAAGTCCGAGAAGATCTTTTTGGCTAATTCGACCGCGGCATAGCTGACCGACACCGCCATCTCGGCAATTTTCGTCTCCGTTCGCACCCGTTTGGCGACGGAAATCGCTTTCTTCATAACTTTGTTCAGAATGATGCCGCTCGTCTTGTGTGTGAGCGCAACCTCGAAGGCTTCTTTGATCTGGCCCAGAATCTGCGATTCGCCGACGATCATGGAGTCGAGACTGGAAGCCACACGAAACAAGTGGCTGATCGCCCGATCCCCCTGGTGCCAGTATAGATGAGGAGTCAGTTGTTCTGAGGACAGCGAAAGATGGGCATCAGCCAGGAAATCCTGGATTCGTCCATACCCTGCTTCAATCTCATCGACGACGGCATAGACCTCAACACGATTGCACGTCGACAGTAATATCCCTTCCCGTACCCCTTGATACGAACAGAGACGCGTCAAAGCTTCGCCCATCCGGCTCTCAGGAATCGCAAGTTTCTCGCGGATTTCAACCGGGGCGGTCTTATGGCTCAAACCGACGACAACAATGTGCATATCAAGACACCGGTCCGTGACTCTTGAGGACCACGCCGATGAGGGTCAGAATAACCCCGGCAAATCCGATAATCGTGAGATACGCCGCTCGTTTAGCCCTCCAGCCCACCGTCAATCGTCCCATCAGCACGACAAAGTAGAACACCCACGTCGCCAACGCCCATGTTTGCTCAGGATTCCAGTTCAGATACGACCCTTGCGAGAACTCGGCTGAAAGCGCGCCGGTAATGATACCGAGCGTGAGCAGCGGAAATCCCGTCACGATCGACTGTTGATTCAGATGGTCGAGAAAGTCCAAGGCGGGCAGCTTTGAGTAGAGGACATTGAAACGTTTGGACTTGAGAAGTCCATCCTGAATCAGATACATGAGACCAGCCACAAAGGCGATAGCAAACCCCACTGTGCCAAGCATGCTCAGAGTAACATGGACCCACAGCGTTCGAAACACCGGCGTGAGCGCCGGGGCGGTTTCCGGCAATGCCGCAGCAGAGACCAGCGAGACCAATGCCAGGGGGACGATAAACGAACCAAGCACGTGCAGGCGATGGCGAAACTCCACGATAAGAAAGACGAGAATCAGCATCCAGGAAAAAAATGACAGCGCTTCCTGGAACCCTGGTAGCGAGACATTCGTCGCTCCGCTCATCCGTGCGCCCAACGCGATCGTGTGTGAGGCAAACCCGGTCGCCGTCATACCCAGGGAAACATTTGACAGGACTTCAGAGGGCCAGAGCAAATAGGCAAGAAAGGAAACGGCAGCCGCAAAATACAGGGCCAGCGTCACCACAAAAAACACTGCGTCCATAGAGGTCCATCCTCTCGACTTTTCAGGACAAACAGACTGATATTAAACGAGGAATTATATCGATGGCACGAGATGGGAGTCAACCAAACGATCCTGGAGCGGGAAGCCGAACGACCACGTCTTGCCTTCCCGGCACCCTCTATGTCGTCAGCACGCCGATTGGGCACCCTGATGACATCACCATTCGAGCTCTTGCCATACTGCGCCGCGTTACGGTTATTGCGTCAGAGGACCCGCGCGTGACCCAGACCCTCCTGGCCCATCATGGCATCACCGCAACGATTACCAGCTACGGTCCGCTCAATCGCCACGAGAAAATGATGCTCCTGCTGCATCGACTCACACAGGGGCAGGATGTCGCCCTAGTCTCAGACAATGGCACCCCTGTCATCTACGACCCAGGCAGTCTATTTGTGGCGGCTGCCCATCAAGCAGGAATCCCGGTCAAAGCCATCCCTGGTCCCTCTACGATGACAGCGGCGGCGGCGATCTCTGGCTTTTCTGGTGATGCGATCATCTTTGAGGGACACCTCCCCTCAAGCAGTCGTCGGCTTGCACAATACCTCTCCCAACTCCGCAAAGAACGAAGGACCCTCGTCTTCTTTGTGGATCCAAAAGCCCTCATAGGGTTACTAAAAGCTCTGGCACAGATACTCCCCACTCGACAGACTGTGATTGCCATGAATCTCACAGCGCGAAAAGAGACTCTCGCGCGCGGGAGCCCAAGTGAGTTGTTAGATCAGATCGGACCAGTGGCGAAAGATTCAGCGGTGACGGTCGTCATTGAGGGGTATCGGGAAACATCTCGCGGCGAGTAAGAGCAAGATGAGTCGAAGAATGCCCAGCGCTACTCGTCCTCACGGCGGCGGATAAGCACTCGATAAGATCCTTCTATGCAATCTTGCGAAACAATAGTGTGGCCCTCATTACTCACACTGTGTGGGACATTCCGAATCGGGTCTCCATCGTCCAACAGCACTGAAAGAACCTGTCCCTGTTCCATGGCTTCCAGTTTCAACTTCGTTTTGACGAAGTTATAGGGACAAATCACTCCACGTAAATCTAACTCGGCATCCGGTTGACCGGTCGCTGCCGTATTTCCATTTCCAACCACGTCTCTTTTCCCCGCAACAATCGTGACTGTTCACCACGCTGACTGGGAGCAAATTTTAACAAGGAGTCGGTGATCACGCAAGCACTGCATCGGGAATATCGGCATAGTGCACACAAAAAAAGGAGGGGCAGCGCCTCGCTACCCCTCCTCAAAGCCTCATGGATGTATCTCGACTTAGTTCTGCCCCTTGACCAAGTTTGGCTTTGTGTAGTCCGTCCCGTAATCTGATTTGTTGCCGACTGCATTACCCCATCCTGGCTGTGGCTCACACTGCCAGCAGGGAGCAGCACCAGTATATTCACCAACCGGGCTAGTGATGCCGGAATCGATCTTGCCAGGAAGAACAGAACCACCAATACCACCCGTGGTAGAGCCACTGTTCGTGACAATCCCACGCTCAGTCATGGGGTTCGGACGCTGTCCAAGTCCGCCGAAACCAGCAAGCTTCTCGTTACCCCGAATGACTGTAATCTCACGGACAATCTTACGGCCAGTACCGAACGGCTGACTCACACTTGTTTCCTCGACTGCCTGAACGGTCACGTCATCACCAGTCTCAACAGTATTAAACTGGTCGAAATTGGTCTTGTCATCAAAATATACCGTGAGATAATTCATCGCGCCACCGCCTGCACGCCCCTCATCGTGGGAGCTTCCACCTGTCTCGAGATATAACTTCTTGCCCGGAAGATCGAAACCGATCACACGTCCATACATAGTCTCTGCCTGCGACAACCGATCAAGGAATTGGGTTCGATCAAAGGTGGTTACGCGAGTACTCGACCCCGACACATCACCAACTCCTTCGCCCACACCCAGTCCGGATTGGTTTGTTTGCAAACGCTCCTGAGCAATTGACACACTCACGGAACCGACAAGAAGAATTGCCGCTCCTAGTGCCAACACCTTACGCATGTGCTGCCTCCATTTGGTGAAATTTAGAGTATGTATAGTGATAATAACTGACACTAAAATTTGACCAATATCAATGACTTTGAAGCTTCTTCATCACTTCTAGCGAAAGGACTATAGGCTACCCATTCAAACATGTCAACCGGACGTCGGGGATATTTCGATTCAGGCCTGCGCACATTTTTAATCACCACCAGAAGTTTGTAAAAACTCCGTACTCCCACTCTGACATGCTGTGAACTGATGGTGCCCAGAGGGAGGGTTGAACTCCCACTCTCTTACGAGAACCGGATTTTGAGTCCGGCGCGTCTGCCAGTTCCGCCATCCGGGCATATCCGTTCAAACGGCGAATCTTCTTTAGCACGAAGCCATGTGTGGGTCAATCCGCTCCCCTCTTTTCTTCACACGACCGCAGTGTTACAATCTCCTCCGCACACTCACCTAATATTTGCGGGAGGATACTCACACCATGGCAGACGTCCAGTGCATCACGTGTGGACAAGCCGGAGAACCTATCACTGATCCCCTCTTCATGGGGAGGCTTGAATCCGAAATCAAAGCTAAGGTCTGCAAACCCTGCTGGAAAAAGTGGGAAGGCATGCGGGTCATGGTCATCAACGAATATCAGGTCAACCTGGGCGAAGAGAGCGGCAGAGAACTTGTGAAGAAGCAGATGAAGGCCTTTCTCAAGCTTGGCGAGCAAACTGATACCGGTAAACTCGATCAGAACTATCGCCCACCGGCCTAAGCCAGACGGATCTTCGGCGGGACGCAGATCCCAGCTTATTAGACCGTTGATCGCCAGAGCCTTCCGTGAATTTATCCAGTGATCTCACAGGCTTCGTTGACATGCCGATTTCAGAGATGCTAGATTGTCGCACTACTGATCTATTCTCTTTAAGGTGATGCAAGATATCCTCACCACCCTTGAGCTGAGGCAAAGGAATCTTTTTGTTGTGATTACCCAGATGCAGATAAAAGGGTTGATGTTTGACCCCTCTAATAACGCGTATATCGTAGTACTACGTGACGATGAGCATTCCGATATGCTCCCCATTTGGGTCGGTAAATCAGAAGCAGGGGCGATCAGCATGGCACTGGAAAACGTTACGCCACCCCGGCCAATGACGCACGATTTCATGAAATCGCTGCTTGATGCCTACAATGCGAAAGTCATTAGCGTCGTCATTACTGACTTATCGGAGCATACATATTTTGCAAAAATTCATTTGATGTACGAAGATTCAGAATACACCGTCGATGCCAGGCCCAGCGATGCCCTTGCGCTTGCGCTTCGGAGCAATGCACCCGTGTTTGCGAACGATTCAGTCATCACCAAACAGAGCTCCGACGAACTCCAACAGTGGCTGGAAAATCTTAAACCGGAAGATTTCGGTAAACTGGACTCCTGATTCAGTGAGACGCACGTATGAGCACAGTGGATCTATCCAAAGAGCAAGATCTGATTGAATACCGGGTGGAGCGCCTCCTTGAGGAGACTAATACCGACACTCGGATCGTCGTCTTAGCGCGGCAGGACGATGCCTTGGATACGTTTCCGATTTGGGTTGGAGCCGCAGAAGGTAACGCCATTAAATTAGCGCTCGATACCATGATCACGCCTCGGCCAATGAGCCACGACTTGATCAAGAGTTTCGCCGAACACTTGAACATCACGATCCAACGCGTCATCATCGCGGATGTCAAAAACAGCACCTATTATGCCACGGTATATGTTGCCAACAACGGTGTGGAGCGGACAATCGATGCCAGACCCAGCGATGCAATCTCGTTGGCCCTTCGGGCTCCTTGTCCGATCTACATTACCCAAGATGTGTTGAAGCGGCGGAGTACAACAAATCTCGACGCCTGGCTGGCAAAGCTAGAGTCGAAACATATCGGCACACCGGAAGTACAGGAAACTTGATTCATTCGATAGTGAAGGAGTGAGAAGGAACGATGTTAACCTACATGCAAAAGCCTTTAGACGTGCAGGAAAAGTGGTATCTCGTGAATGCAGAGGGGAAAACGCTGGGCCGATTGGCTGCCCGCGTCGCCGGAATGTTGCGCGGTAAACACAAGCCAACCTTTACCCCTCATGTGGACATGGGCGACCACATTGTGATTATCAATGCGGAAAAGATTCATCTGACTGGAAACAAAATGGCCACGAAGCTCTATCGCCATCATAGCGGCTTTCCAGGCGGGCTCAAGACCGCAACGGCGCAGCATGTCTTCCGAAAGGATCCGACAGTGCTCTTGACCAAAGCGATCGAGGGCATGCTTCCCAAGAACCCACTAGGAAACCATATGGCAAAGAAACTCCGCGTCTACGTCGGGCCCACTCATCCGCACCAGGCGCAAGGACCGGAACCGATTACCCTGTAATCATCACCGCAAGCGAAGAAGGAGACGTTGTAGCATGGCCGTAGCGACTCAATATGCAACCGGACGACGAAAGTGCGCAATTGCCAGAGCCTGGGTCACCGGGAGGGCGGGCGACATTACGATCAACGATCAACCGATCGAGAAAGCCTTCCCACGACTGACCTTGCGGCAGATTATTCAATTTCCGCTCGAAATCGGTGGTGTCGTCGGGCAATATTCGGTCAAGGCCACGGTACACGGCGGCGGACCGACCGGACAAGCCGGCGCCTTGCGTCATGCGATTGCACGCGCATTGGTGGAACTAAACCAGCCCCTCCGTACGCCCTTGAAGAAGGAAGGCTTGCTGACACGCGACTCGCGCGTCAAAGAGCGGAAAAAGTACGGACAGAAGGGTGCGAGAAAGCGGTTCCAGTACTCAAAGCGATAATCATCGGAGCCACAGTCAAAAAAAGGGAAGGCTCCACGCCTTCCCTTTTTTTGTGCCTGTGGAGCGCCACACAGGTAATGTACATGAAAAAAATACGCATCGCGATCGCAGGAGCCAGCGGATATGCCGGAGCGGAGCTCGTCCGCCTGACAGCGCTCCACCCTCACTTTGAGCTCTATGCCGTCACATCGGAAAAATCCGCAGGAAGTCCTGTGGCATCGATATTCCCTAGCCTGGCCGGCCTCGTGTCGCTCTCGTTTCAAGCGCTCTCCCCCGAAGCCTTGGCGGAGCAGGCAGACGCAATCTTCCTAGCTCTTCCTCATACCAAATCATTGACACCGGTCTCAGCCTGCATTCAAGCCGGGAAACTGGTTGTGGACCTCAGCGCCGATTATCGGCTCAGCGATCCAGCCGTGTATGAACAGTGGTATAGAACGCCTCATACCTATGCACGCTTATTAAAGGACGCAGTCTATGGGCTTCCTGAACTACACCGTGCCGCCATCGCCAAAACAAAGTTGACTGCGTCACCTGGTTGTTACCCGACTGCAGCCATTCTGCAATTGGCTCCACTGTTCGCCCAAGACTTGGTGCAACCACACAGCGTGGTCATTGATGCCAAATCAGGCATCTCCGGCGCCGGGCGAACTCCAGCTCTCCCCTACCATTTCCCTGAAGCCCATGAATCCTTAGAGGCCTACAAGGTCGGGCAACACCGTCACATCCCTGAGATCGAACAAGAGCTCGGCGGGTTGCAGCGACGCGCGTCTCAACCGATGAAAGCCATTACCTCAGAGCCGATCATAACCTTCACGCCGCACCTCGTCCCGATGAACCGCGGCATTTTGAGTACCGCCTACTGTCGGTTGAAAAGTCCGATGGCGCTGCCGGACCTGCGTCATCTATATCAAACTTTTTACCAAGGTGAGCGCTTCGTCAGAATCCAGGAAGACATCATGCCGAATCCACGCTATATCAAGGGCTCCAACTATTGCGACATCGGTGTCTACCTCGACCTTCGATCAGGATCAGTCATTACTGTGGCCGCGTTGGATAATCTTGTCAAAGGCGCCGCTGGCCAGGCCATTCAAGCCATGAACCTCATGCTAGGCCTCCCTGAAGAGACGGGATTGACAGCACCAGCTGCCTACCCCTAACCCTCAGTGAATTGAACGGCCCTTACATGCGAATGACTGAGAAAACACCACACACATCTTTGCGCCGCGGAATCACCGCACCGCAGGGTTTCCGCGCAGCCGGCATCCATTGCGGCATCAAAAAACCAGGCATCCCCGACCTTGCGCTCGTGGTCTCAGAGAAAAGCGGTCCGATTGCCGGCCTCTTCACTCGCAATCAGGTAGTCGCAGCACCAGTTATCGTCGATCGCCTACACCTACGCAAGGGAATCGGACAAGCCATTCTTATCAACAGTGGCAACGCGAACGCTTGTACCGGCGCAAGAGGATTGGCTGCCGCAAAAAAAACCGCTGTGCAGGTCGCGCGACACATGGGTATCCCCCAGCATCATGTATTCATCGGATCCACCGGCGTGATCGGCCGTGTGCTGCCGGTCAATAAAATCGTTGCGGGAATACCACAGCTGCTCACTCGTCTCAGCGACCGTGGAGGCCTGGATGCCGCTCGGGCGATCATGACGACTGACCTGCGTCCGAAAACCATCGCCCTTCAGGACACCGTCGGCGGCCGCTTGATCACCATTGGCGGAATGGCCAAGGGTTCTGGAATGATCCATCCCAACATGGCCACAATGCTGGGCTATTTCACCACGGACGTCTCGATCACGAAGCACGCGCTTCAGAAGGCCCTCACCCTGGCAGTCAACGAATCCTTTAACTGCATCTCGGTCGATGGGGACACAAGCACCAACGATACGGTTCTTTGCCTGGCAAACGGCATAGCCAAGAACCAAACGATCAAAGAAGGCACAGCCGCCTTTCGTCGGTTCCTGCAACTCCTCACAGAAGCCTGCCAGTCACTGGCGCTGGCAATCTGCCGCGATGGCGAAGGCGTTACCAAAGTCGTAAAGATTGAGGTGGCCGGAGCAACCAGCGTAGCGCAGGCACGACAAGTGGCCCAAACCATTGCGACCTCGAACTTGGTGAAGACCGCTCTGTTCGGCGAGGATGCCAATTGGGGTCGTGTGATGGCAGCGATCGGACGAGCCGGGGTTCCGATTACCCCCTCGAAGCTGAGTGTGTGGTTTGGCGCGGTGCCGATGGTACAGCGAGGAATTGGACTTGGACTCGTTGCTGAACAACGCATCGCAAAAGTCTTTCGCCAAAAAGAATTCATGATCACGGTAGGGCTGGGGCAAGGGCGTCACCGGGCCCATATCTGGACGACTGATCTGTCGCTTGACTATATCCGCATTAACGCAAGCTATCGATCCTAGGACAGTATTCCACCATCGCGTCAGTTTGACTTCTCCCGGTGAAACGTGCAACATTGTCCCCCGAATCCATGAAATACCTATGTAAACTCTGACTCTATGACGTCTTTGCCAATCCAACCACACAGAATTATTCAGGAACAACGTTGCGCCCTCCTGGCGTCCTTCGCCATGCGGGCATTGTTGACTATACAGCGGTAGCCACCATCCACATGACGTCATGGGACTTAACATCATCGAGAAGGAGAGTCAGATGAAACGACTGGCAGCTTTTTTGGCCACATTATTGAGCTTGGGATCTCCCGCGCTTGCCCTGGCGGAGGAACACAGTGGGGGGTATCGGGGAATCGGAATGCTCTACTTCATCTTCATGGCAGCAATTTTGATCTATGGCGTCAATGATGCGTTTGGCAGGAAGGCGATGTATGTGGCGGCACCGATCATTATCATCGCGTTCTATTTTCTGTTACCAGATAACTAAACTACTGACACCAGGTTGTGATGTAAAAATGGGTAGCAGGCCGGAGCCAGCTACCCATTTTTTCAGTTTCCTTGGAAGAAGAGGTTTGGGTGGGAGGAGCGCGCACCTACCGAGGACAGCATAGGTACGGCGGAGATCTTGGCGGGACTTTAGGCTTCCCAGTCAAGCTGGGCTTGCACACCATCCCAACGCTTGATCCCCTGATGAACCATATTCCCTCGGGGCGTTAAGCTCCCCCCACACGCATACGATATTCCTCTAATGTGTATCCGTCAAGCATTGGCACAGCAGCAGAATACACAAAAAGTGTTCACGGGGATTTCTCATGCCTCTAGGCGTGGCCACTGCCTTCAGCCTCTTCGTATTCGTCGATGAGCTGCTCGAGTTCATCGAGTTCGGCTGGTCGGACGTTCTGAAACGAGACCCCGAATGTGTCTTCTTCGACCCATTGCACGCGCGCTGCTTCGATCGAAACCGATTCCACCGCTCCTGGAATCACCAGTCGCACACGGATCACCTTGCCTGGATAGACTTCAAGGTCGCAATCGAACCTGGCGCCTCCGACTGAGAGATCCAGGGTAACCGCTTCAATCTCATGGGAGTTTCCGAGTAGAAACCCCTGCACCTGGACCGGAACCCGTCGATGTGTTCGTCGATCCACATTACTCATTCGCTGGTAGTTCTTTCATCACAATGGCAGTGCACTGAATTTGACGACGCACTCGGCTATCCCTCACGTATGCAGCATGCAAGTGGCGGCGCTGCTGATGCCGTGATCGAGTACACTCTTTTCAACGTTGATGGTTTTCACCACCCCGTCTTCAACCACCATAGAATAGCGCTCTGAGCGCCCGCTCAAACCGAAGTCTGGCAAGTCGAAACTCAAGCCGATGGCGCGAGTGAACGCGCCGTCCGCATCCGCCAGCATCATGACCTTGCCGTCAGCCCCATGCTCTTTGCCCCACGCCTGCATGACAAACGGATCGTTGACTGAGATACATGCGATGGCATCTATGCCCTTAGCCTTAAGTTCAGCGGCTTTGGCGACAAAGCCGGGCAGATGGTGGGCCGAACAAACCGGCGTATATGCACCCGGCAGGCCGAAGAGCACGACTTTCTTACCTTTGAGCAGCGTCGCAGTATCGATACTGGCAACGCCGTTGGCGCTGAGTTGCTTGAACGTAGCAGCCGGCACACGGTCACCTTCTTTAATGGGCATCTGATGCTCCTTTCGTTGCGTGGGTTGGAATCGCGCTCACATGGGATACAAGAGACCGTGTGCTCACTGCCGGAGCGTCAGAATCTTGCCATCAGGTCTGATGTCCGTCATGAACTTCTCGAAATTCTTGTTATACAGTTTGTTAAGCAACTCCTCGACATCCTCTGGGTCGAACCAGAAGACCTGGTTGGCCCCGGTACTGGCGAGGGTCTCACGGACTCGACTGCCGTCAGCGTAACTCTGCACATGGACGACCAACTGACTTTTGGCGTGAAGGGCAGTCTGTCAGATACCACTCTTGGCATTCACGCCGATATCGCAAGTTGGCCTGGAATGGTCATATCTGCCTCAGCTGCCCCGTTGCCTTTGGCAACGGTTGTGTCCCAGCCTTTCCCCTTGAGATAGTCAGCGAAGGCCTGCGCTGTGGCCTCGCCGAGGGCGCCGCTGGAAAGACTGAAGTGACTCTCTCCGCCCCATAGATGATGTCTCGTACCAAGGTGCGCTCGGTTGGCGCGTTGGTCTTCAAAAGGTAGAATCATGACGGTCGCTGAATTCATCGCGACAACCTTCTCATTGATGGTCCCATTCACTATGGGGACTATCAGGTCAATGCGCTCGCCCTTGCCTACACAGCCGGTCGCCAAGATGAGCCCGAGGAGCCCGCTACCTACCATGTGAAAACGCCTCACATATTCCTCTATCGTGGTGCCATAGCCCTATCCATACGGCAGGGTCTCCGATGAGATCTATACTATTTCGTCACGAAATGCGCCCGCCGATTCTGTTGATAGCAGTCTTCGTTCGCCTGCTTGCAGAATGGCCTCGCTTCTCCGTAGCTCGTAATCTGAAGCTGCGAAACCTGGACACCCATGTCCACAAGGTACTTCTTGGCGGCACGCGCCCGCTTCTCCCCCAGGACGAGGTTGTAAGCCAGGGTGCCTCGTTCATCACAATGGCCTTCGATCAGCACGGTCCTGCTCCCATTGGCGCGAAGCCATCCTGCATTGGCATCCAACACAGACATGGCGTCCTTGCGGATTTGAAACCGGTCGTAATCGAAAAACACGTCACCCAATGCATTGCTGCCGGATGCGGTGCTCGGCGCGAGCGGGAGATTGGATGGTGCGCTGCCGGATGGCCGGTCGAACGAACGCTCCAGCGGTATCATCTTGATCGCATCAGGCTGAATCTTCTCTGAGGCTACATCCCCGGACGAGGAAGAGACATTCTTGCCAGCGCAGCCCGCAAATAGAAACATGAGGCTCAGACTCAAACACAGGCTAATGACTCTTCGATCCATGGCATAGCCTCCTACATTTATCGTCATGATTGGTCCGCTACTTCGCTAGGTTCAGGATAGACTGGCTCTATCACCTTGGTCCACCGCATCTCTTCACGCGGGTATGGACGCCAGATTGTCACCCTTACTTATAGGTGCTCACCGGGTGTCCGTCAACCTGAAATCTCTCTCCTCACCTCTGACGGCGTACACGCGAGCAGACCCACTCCGAACTGGAAGTTGCATCCATCTCCGGCTTTCGATAAGGTGCGGCGTATGACCCATTCCCTCGCGCGTTCACTCGTCCTTGCCGGCGCGAGCGGGCTTTTCCTCCCTCTGAGTTTCCCGCGATCCGATCTTGGACTGTTGGCCTGGATCGCTCTTGTACCGTTGCATTGGGCATTGGACGGCAAGACTAAATCGCAGGCATTTTTGATCGGCTGGCTATCCGGCACAATTGCTTTTACCGGCATGATGGCCTGGGTGGTGACCGCCATGAATACTTACGGTAAGGTCCCGCTCGTGATCAGCTACGGCCTCATGTTGCTGCTTACGGCCTATCTCGGCCTCTATGTCGGCCTCTACTCTGCAGGGGCCGTGTGGTTTCAGATCCTGATTCCTCGCTACGGCCTCTTTGCGCTTCCGTGTTTGTGGGTCACCCTCGAACTGATCCGAACATATGTGCTGAGCGGATTACCCTGGGGCCTCCTCGGCTATTCTCAATATCGCCAGATTGAGATGATTCAGATTGCGGATCACATGGGGGTGTATGGGGTCTCCTTCCTCATTGTGCTGGTGAATGTGGCACTGGCTGAATTGCTAGCCTGGCTGATGCCACTACTCCGGGGATTCCGTCCTGCAAAGCTTCCCTGGGCACTCGTGGCGATGACCGCATTGCTGGTGACGCTCTCGTGGGAATATGGCCTGAGGACATTATCTGAAACGCCTTTTTCTGATATTCCCCGATCGTCTATCAGCGTGGGAGTGGTGCAGCCGAACGTCGATCAGGCCGTGAAGTGGGATAACGCCTATCGGGAAGAGACACTCTCACGCTTTGACCGACTGACGGAAAAGCTCGGCCTTGCCACCGATTTGGTCATCTGGCCTGAGGCGGCAACACCGTTCGTCTTTGAGCGTGAGCCGATCTATCAACTGCAGCTCATCGCGCTGGCCAATCGAGCCCAGACGCCGATCTTATTCGGAAGCCCCGCTCTACGTTTCTATCCGGATCGGCGGCCATATTTAATGAATAGTGCTTACCTTCTCTCCCCAGACGGCCAGGTGCTTGGGCGTTACGACAAACAGCATCTGGTACCGTTCGGAGAATATATTCCATTCAAATCTTCACTCCTGTTTTTTCTCGACAAATTAGTCGAAGGGATCGGCGATTTCGAGGCGGGACCTGGTCCGACGACCCTGACCTTGACGCCGAAGCCCCAGTCTGCAATTGCAGGCATGGCGGGGACGGTACCGCGGTCGGTAAAGTTCGGCGTGGCTATCTGCTATGAAGTGATCTTTCCGAACCTGGTGCGACAATTCGCCGCAAATGGGGCGGAGTTCATGGTGACCGTGACGAACGATGCCTGGTTCGGTCCCTCGTCGGCGGCCTCGCAACATTTTTCGATGGTGGTGTTTCGTGCGGTCGAGAATCATTTGGCTTTTGCTCGCTCAGCCAATACCGGCATTTCCGGGTTCATCGATCCATTCGGGCGTATCGCCGAAGCGACGCCGATTTTCACCGAGCAGGCCACCAAGGCTACGATACAGATCTGGCGCCCGGATACGTTTTATAGCCGCCACGGCGATGTGTTTGCCTACGGCTGTGCTATAATCTGCGCGCTTTTGATCCTATTCGGCTCTTTCCGCACCAAGGGGTCTGAGCCCGACGCAGTGGCGATATAACCAGAAAGGATCGCTCCATGTTAGATGAGGTCAAGAATCGTGTGCGGGCCGTCGAGCAATTGGTATCGGAACTCCGGGGGCATCTTTGACTTCGCTCGCATGACGACCGAGTTAGCACATCTCGAACAACAGACGTCGCAGCCGGAATTTTGGAGTCAGGCGCAGAAGGCCGCAAAAATCAGCCGGAAGAAGTCCACGATTGAGCGCGACCTCCAGCAGTGGCGGGATATCGATGGAAAGTTGAATGATCTTGGCGCATTACTCGAGTTGGCAGAAGAAAGCGGTGACGCCGCGCTCGCGAAGGAGTTGACGTTCGAGCTGGAGCAGTTCGAACCGAAGCTCGCCGCCCTACGGCTTGAGCTTCTGCTCTCGGGCGAATTGGACCCCAACAACGCGATTATAGCGATCCATCCTGGCGCCGGCGGAACGGAATCGCAGGACTGGGCGCAGATGCTGCTCCGCATGTACGTCCGTTGGGCTGAGAGTAAGAAATTCAAAGTCGAAACGTTGGACCTGCTCCCAGGAGAAGAAGCGGGTGTGAAGAGCGTGACGCTGTCCGTGACAGGGGCCTATGCCTATGGCTATCTCAAAGCCGAGGCAGGTGTGCACCGGCTGGTGCGCATTTCACCCTTCGATGCGAACAAGCGGCGACATACCTCCTTTGCCTCGGTATTCGTCTATCCCGAAGTGGATGAGGACATCGACCTTGTGATCGAAGATAAAGACCTCAAGATCGATACGTTTCGGGCCGGCGGCGCCGGCGGCCAGAATGTGAATAAGGTCGAGACGGCCATTCGCATGACACACCTGCCAACCGGAATCGTTGTGCAATGTCAGAACGAACGGTCACAGCTCCAGAATCGCAATGGCGCGATGAAGGTCTTGAAGGCGCGCCTCTATGAACTGGAACTGAAAAAGAAAGAAGCGGAGTTCAATGCGATCGTCGGGGAAAAGAAAGATATTGCCTGGGGTAGCCAAATCCGATCCTATGTGTTCCAGCCCTATCAAATGGTCAAAGATCACCGGACCGGCTATGAAGTGGGCCAAGTAG
Source organism: Nitrospira sp. (assembly GCA_043745235.1). Classification (GTDB taxonomy): domain Bacteria; phylum Nitrospirota; class Nitrospiria; order Nitrospirales; family Nitrospiraceae; genus Palsa-1315. Next base: position 15,650 of record JAYTTD010000199.1, read on the forward strand.
CCGCCGTCATGGACGGTGATCTGGACGGATTCATCGAAGCCTATCTGAAGATGAAGCAGCGTGGGTTAACCGCGCTCAGCTATCAACAGTCGGGGGCGGACGAGTTCGATAGCTAATCGAGGAAAGAAAGTCGGCACAGGTTCACATCTTGGACGAACTGAACGAACAGCAACAGCAACGCATCAAGAAGCTCGATTCCCTGCGCGAAGCGGGCGTGGCACCCTATGGCACACGATTCGAGGTGAAGGATCGTGCGGGCCGGCTGATCACACTCCATGCCGAAAAAACCAAAGAGGTACTGGAAGCAGAAAATATTTCCTGTACATTTGCCGGACGCATCGTCGCCCTCCGGCGATTCGGCAAGGCAGGCTTTGCGGTACTGCAAGACGGATCCGACCGGCTTCAGGTCTATCTCAAGAAAGATCATCTCTCAGAGCAGGGCTATCGTGTCGTCGAGCTGCTCGACTTAGGTGATTGGATCGGCGTAACCGGCACCCTCTTTCGCACAAAGACAAACGAGTTCACAGTTGACGTCACACAGTTGACATTCTTGAGCAAAGCCCTCAGACCGCTCCCAGAAAAGTGGCACGGGTTGACGGATGTGGAAATCCGCTATCGGCAGCGCTATGTCGACTTGATCGCCAACCCAGAGGTCCATGGCATCTTTGCCACGCGTAGCAGAATCATCGCCGGCATTCGCGCCTTCTTAATCGAACGAGGATTCCTGGAAGTTGAAACGCCGATGATGCATCCGATTCCAGGAGGTGCAGCGGCAAAACCCTTTGTCACGCACCATAATGCCCTCGGCGTCGATCTCTATCTCCGCATCGCGCCGGAACTCTATTTGAAGCGATTGATCGTGGGCGGCTTCCCCCGCGTGTTCGAAATCAATCGGAACTTCCGTAATGAAGGCATCTCGACGATTCACAACCCGGAATTCACGATGCTGGAGTTCTACGTCTCCTATGCCGACTATCAGGACTTGATCCTCCTTACGGAAGAACTCGTTTCTTCGTTGGCGCAGCAGATCCTCGGCAAGACGGTCATCGACTATCAGGGCAAAGAGATCACGCTCACGCCTCCGTGGCGCCGCTGGTCGTATCATCAGGCAATTTTAGAGGCAAACAACCTTGATCCGTCTGCCCTTGAGAATCGCGACAGCGCAATTGCGACAGCAAAAAATCTGGGCGTCACGGTCGATCCGAAATGGCCACTCTTCAATATCGTCAACGAAATCTTCGAGGAAACGGTGGAGCCTAATCTGCAGCAGCCGACGTTCATCACCGACTACCCGATCGAAATTTCTCCGCTCGCGCGGCGCAAAGACTCGAACCCGGCATTGACCGATCGCTTCGAGCTCTATATTGCCGGTCGGGAAATCGCGAATGCCTTTTCAGAGTTGAACGATCCACTGGATCAACGGGAACGATTCGAAGGGCAAGCCGCGCAGCGGGCGGCAGGCGACGAAGAGGCGCATCTGGTCGATGAAGACTTCCTGCGCGCCTTGGAGTACGGCATGCCGCCGACCGCAGGCGAGGGCATCGGCATCGACCGGCTCATCATGCTCTTTACCAACCAAGCCTCGATTCGTGACGTGGTCCTCTTCCCACAACTGAGGCCAGAGAAATAACGGTGGCCCTCCCCTACGAAATATTTGTCGGACTACGATATCTGCGCGCGAAGCGCCGGAATCGGACGATTTCATTGAACACCGTGGTCTCCATCGCCGGGATCACACTCGGTGTGGCCGCCCTGATTGGGACAGTCGGCATCATGACCGGTTTTAAAGAAGACATCCAAGCCAAGATTCTCGGAACCACAGCCCACATCATCGTGCAGGATCGGATGAAGGATGCCATCAGCGAGTATGATCCTGTCACCAAACAGGTCGCAACCGTGCCGGGTGTCGTGGCGGCAACCCCGTTTGTGCTCAAGCAGGTCTTGCTCACGACCCAAACCGCTGTGCAAGGCATCGTGATCCGTGGCATCGATCCGCAACGCGAGGGCACGGTAACCGAACTGGCTAAGAACCTCTCGACTGGACAGTTAGACGACCTCAGCCGGCCAGTCAAGGTGAGGCAGCCGCCAGCAGATGACCCGACAGGCCCAGCGGTCGAAACAGAAAAACCCGGCATCATCCTGGGCAAGGAATTAGCGCTACGACTCGGTGTCTTTGTCGGCGATACGATCAATGTGGTGTCCCCCGTCGGTCCAATCAGCGCGATCGGCATGGTGCCAAAGATCAGGACCTTCGCACTGGTCGCCCTGTTTTCATCCGGCATGTATGAATACGATTCGTCATTGGCCTATATCGACCTCGCGGAGGCGCAAAAGTTTTTCAACATGGGGCAGACCGTGACGGGGATTGAAATCAAAGTCACGGACGTGTTCCGAGCAGCGGAAACGGCCCGCTCGATTGAGCAGTCGCTCGGTTTCGCCTATGGCGCGCGCGACTGGATGCAGATGAATCGCAATTTGTTCTCGGCGCTCAAGCTTGAAAAGACGATGATGTTTTTGTTGTTGGTACTGATCACGATCGTGGCGTCCTTTAACATCGTGAGCACGCTCACCATGATCGTCACGGAGAAACAAAAGGAAATTGCGATCCTCAAGGCCATGGGCGCGACGCGCAAAAGCATTCGGCGCATCTTCATGCTGAACGGATTGATCATCGGCCTCTCCGGGACCGCCATCGGGATTCCGCTCGGCTACGCGTTCCTCTGGCTGATCCAGACATTCTGGACCTTCGATCCCACGGTCTATTACATCTCGCGAATCCCTGTCCATGTACAAGCGCTGGATGTCCTCCTTGTAGCGGGCTCCGCCATTGTGATTAGCTTTGCCGCCACGGTCTATCCCTCGCTCCAGGCAGCCAAGCTTGAACCAGTGGCCGCGCTGCGCTACGAATGATCATGCTGGCCTCTCGATCATTGGTCTTTCATTCTGGAGCTCTGGCGTGATCACCGTCACCGATCTGTACAAATCATTCCCGATGGGTGGCCAGACCCTCACGGTGCTGAAAGGCGTCAATCTACAGATTCAGCGGGGGGAGTTGATTGCGATTGTCGGGGCTTCGGGAGCAGGAAAAAGCACGCTGCTCCATATTATCGGAACACTTGATCGTCCCACGACAGGGACGGTCCACTTCAATGGCCAGGATATCTTTCACATGTCGGAAGGCGAACAGGCGGACTTCCGAAATCAGAGGATCGGGTTTGTCTTTCAGTTTCATCATCTCTTGCCCGAGTTCACTGCGCTCGAAAATGCCTGCATGCCTGCTCTCATCCAGCGACGGAATCCGGTCGATATTGAACCGGAAGCCATCGCGTTGTTGCAAGACGTGGGACTGGGAGCTCGGTTACATCACAAGCCTGGTGAGTTGTCCGGCGGTGAACAACAACGCGTGGCGGTTGCACGAGCCCTCTTGCAGAAACCCGATCTCGTTCTGGCTGACGAACCGACAGGAAATTTAGATACCCATACGGGCGAGGCGCTCTTTGCGATGATGCGTGAACTGAATAAAGCCCGCGGGACAACCTTTGTGATCGTGACCCATAACGATAAGCTGTCAGCCCAAGCCGACCGTATCGTGCATATGCAGGATGGTCAAATCGTATAACCGATATTGTGGCATCCTGCCGTGTTCACCAGAGCGTTCCCGTACCAACCAACCCGTCGTTTACATTCATGGAATTGTCCCGTCTAAGCTTGACGAGAGCCATTTCATTCAATAGACTCAGCACGATATCTCAACTCGTATGGAGTTGTCCTTCCATGTCGTATTATCGGTCAGTTCATGCCGTTGCGATCTTCATTGGCCTCATGATGCCTGCGCAGGCTATGGCACTCGAGTTTGTCACAGTGGGTCCTCGTGCGATGGGCATGGGCGGAGCCGGTGTAGCCGTCACGACAGACTCCTTGGCTACCTATTGGAATCCTGCCGGGCTCGCAATGACTCAGACTGTGGATATCAGGATTCAGGGCGGTGGACAGGTGATCGATCGTCTCGGTATTGCCGCTGCGGTCCACGATCTCGAAAAATTCGATCCCACAGCCCCAAATGCTGCCACGAGGGCTCAAGACATCGCCGATCGGATCAATAGACCCGGTGCAACGGTGTCAGTGAATGGATCAGCCGGTCTATATATCAAGGGTCACTTGGGAGAACATGCATTCGGCTTGAATGTCTCTGACGTTGCAACAGGTGGCGGATTTGTGAGCACCCCAGCGGCGGTGAATCTTGGCCCAACTGTGAGTTTGACCGGCACAATGGCTCTGCTTGCGTTGGAGGCGAGGCAGGTGGCGTTCTCGTATGCCTATGCCTTTGCTGACAAAACATTTTCTTTGGGTGTGACGGGAAAGATCATTCAAGGCGCTGCTTACAGCGGGAGCACGACACTCACCGGAGGAACCGACGTTTCAATTACAGGTAACTTTGGGAAACCCACACTCTCAACAGCCTTTGGTATCGACGTCGGTGCCATCTACCGCCCCTCCTCATGGCTGCGCTTTGGTGTTGTGGCGAAAGACATCAATCAACCGACCTTCGATGCTCCCGACAGAGGGGAACTGAAACTAGGACCCCAGATTCGAGGCGGTGTCGCGGTCAATCCCTATTCATCACTGACGTTGACGGCAGATGTGGATGCGACCTCGAATAAGACGTTTGTTCCAGGCGTCAAGAGCCAGGTATTGAGTGTAGGAGCCGAGCAGACCATCTTCTCTGAATTTCTGTCGTTCCGCCTCGGCGCCTTCAAGAATATGAAGGATGCCGGGACACCCTTCACCCCGACTGCAGGGTTGGGCCTACGGATCTTTGCACTCCGTATCGATGTGGGCGGCGGGTATGATTTCCGGGAAGAAGGGGCATTGGTATCTGGCTCTGCCTCTTTAACATTCTAATGGTATACTGAACCCATGTTCATGCTTCATCATATCCGACGATGGACCGCCCTCTGCCTTCTTCCTCTCCTAGTCGCCAGCTGTGGCGGCTTACAGGAAGTGTGGGAAGGGCCAGGGTCGAAAATGTTCAGACCCCAAGCCATTGCCGTCCTTCCCCCCATGGCAAGTCAATACGACAGCGCGCGCGAGGATATCCAAGAAGTCTTGTCAGGTGCCCTGAACAAGACCGCTAATATCGAACGTGTCGTGTCTCCTGAAAATGTGACCGATATCTTCCAGGGTTCGAAGGAAGCGTTCGATGCGCTGGTGTTCTATTTCTCTCGTCTGGAAATGACAGGCCAGTCCGACAAGGACTCCGCGGTGAAGTTGGGCAAGGCGCTAAACGTAGACTCGTTTTTAGTCGTGAGGGTGAACTCCTGGGAATACATGCGCAAGGAAGGCGATAATGTCGGTCGAGTGGGCCTGAGCCTCCGTCTAGTCGATGCCACGACCGGCACCACCGTGTGGAAAGCGCGACATGAACGGTCAAGCAGCTATATGTTCTATCGGCCCAACTTAAAGGACGTCGCGAAAGAATTGGCAGCTGAGATGATTAAGGCCATGCCTCCCCAAGCTAAACAATAGTCCCCATCCCCTTCTAAATTATTATCAGTGCAGTTGAAGGGCTCGACTCTTGTCGAGTCGAGTCATACTGTGCCTTGATTTGAGTGAGGGGGAGGGTAGCAGACACCTAGCATGTTTTTGGCTGAGCTGCTCGCATCGCGGTTTTCAATGAACGGACAAATTCACCCACCTTCTTGACCATATCCGGTTTCTGTTGATGTACGGCAATCTGCTTGACAATCGCGCTGCCGACGATCACCCCATCGGCAATGGCCGCAACACTAGCAGCATCCTCCGGCGTGGCAACCCCGAAGCCAACCGCTACCGGAACATGGGTAACTTTCCTGATTTTCTCGACATTTTTACCCACATCGGCCACATTGCGCAGTTTCGCGCCGGTGATCCCAGTAAGCGACACGTAATAGACGAACCCCTGTGATTGGCGTGCCACAAATGTCCGCCGTTCCGGCGTGCTCGTGGGGGTAAGAAGGAAAATGAGTTGAAGCCCAGCCGCCGCGGCCGGCCCTTTGAACAGGCCTGCTTCATCCAGCGGCATGTCAGGAACGATCAACCCGTCTATACCGGCCTGGACCGCCTCATGGCAAAATCGTTCAGGGCCGAACGCATAGACATTGTTGTAATAGGCCATCAAAACCAGTGGAATTTGGGTCGTGGCCCTGAGACGTGTGACCATGGGAATGATCGTTCGTAATGATGTCCCGTTGCGCAAGGCTCGTCCTGCTGCCTCTTGGATCACGGGACCATCGGCGATGGGATCGGAAAACGGAACACCAAGCTCAATGATATCGGCCCCTGCCCATTCCAACTCCACCACAAGCTCTTCGGTCTCTTTCAGCGAAGGGTCGCCTGCCATCACATAGGCAATGAGAGCTTTTTCACCGGCCTGCCGAAGCCGTGCAAAGGTGCGATCGATCCTCGATGTCACAGCGTGATCCCTCGCATCTTCGCAACAGACTGGACGTCCTTATCTCCACGACCGGATAGATTCACGACCAGAATCTGATTTTTTTTCATCCTGGGCGCCACCTTCATCGTGTGGGCAATGGCATGAGCGCTTTCGAGGGCCGGCATAATTCCCTCTTCTCTGGCCAGCAGATCGAACCCGGCCATGGCTTCGTCATCGGTCACCGACGTGTACTCGGCACGGCCTTGATCCCGCAAATAGCTGTGCTCGGGACCGACTGCGGCATAATCCAACCCGGCTGAAACCGAATGCGTCAGATTAATTTGTCCATCATCGTCCTGGAGCAGATAGGTCATGGTCCCTTGCAAGACACCTGGCGTTCCTCCGGCAAAACGCGCGGCGTGCTTTCCGCTCAAGACGCCAAGGCCACCGGCTTCAACGCCGACCATCTTCACCTTCTTATCCCGTAGGAACGCATGAAAGAGTCCTATGGCATTGCTGCCGCCGCCGACACAGGCAATGAGACAATCCGGCAACCGCCCTTCCGCCGCCAGGATCTGCCGCCGAGTTTCACGTCCGATGATGGATTGGAAATCACGGATCATCATCGGGTAGGGATGGGCCCCGAGAACTGAACCGAGAATATAGTGGGTCGTGCGGATATTTGTCGTCCAATCCCGCATGGCTTCGCTGATGGCATCCTTCAGCGTGCGGCTCCCGGCGTCGACACCCGTGACAGTCGAACCGAGCAGTCTCATTCGGAAGACGTTCAGCGCCTGGCGCTGCATGTCTTCGGTCCCCATATAAATTTCACATTGGAGACCGAACAACGCCGCGACGGTCGCCGTTGCCACCCCATGTTGTCCGGCCCCTGTTTCAGCGATGATGCGCGGCTTCTTCATCCGCTGGGCCAGAAGCCCTTGTCCGATCGCGTTATTGATTTTATGGGCCCCGGTATGACAAAGGTCTTCACGTTTCAAATAGATCTTCGCTCCACCCAATCGCTTCGTGAGTCGTTGGGCATAGTAGAGCGAGGTCGGCCGACCGACGTAGTGTTTCAAATAATAGGCAAGTTCAGACTGGAAGCGCTGGTCTTTTTTGACACGGGCATATTCCTGCTCCAATTCAAGCAGGGCGGGCATGAGAGTTTCAGGGACATAGCGTCCGCCATATGCGCCGAAGCGACCTTGTTTATTGGGGACAGAACTCATTGCCATCCTCACGCTCGTTCAGAATGGACGTAGTATAAACGGGCTCATGCCGGAGAGACAACCTTGACGGCTCGAATGAACGCACGAACCTTCTCGTGATCTTTCTTGCCCGGTGTCCTCTCGATACCACTGCTCACATCGACGCCATACGGTCGTACCGCCTGGATCGCTTGTTCAACATTCTCTGGAGTAAGCCCCCCGGCCAGGAGAACGCTCGCAGCCTTGGCTGCTTCTGAGGCAAGCTGCCAATCAATTACCTGTCCAGTGCCTCCATAGGCCTGTTCAGAAAATGCATCCAGTACGAATCCTCGAACACCGGCCCGCCCACGAAACTCCGCCAAAGCGAGAAACGTGCTCCGATCTTTCACTCGCAGCGCTTTCAGGACCGTACGACCTAGCTCTTTGCAATAGATCGCCGATTCGTTTCCGTGCAACTGTGCGAGCGAGAGGCCACAGTCGTCCATGAGATTCCGAACGACTTGTTGGTCTTCGTCGACGAACACCCCCACCGGTATCACCAAGGGAGGCAGGCTCATAATGATCTGCCGAGCCACCGTGGGCTCGATATACCGGGGACTTTTTCGATAGAACACAAATCCTAAGGCATCGGCCCCAGCGTCGACCGCCACGGCTGCGTCCTCGAAGTTGGTGATACCGCAAATTTTAACTTTGGGTATAACGCGCATATTAGGTGTGGGACGGAGCAGGAACTCCTCGTAACTCACGGATCTTCTCCCCGATGTCATCGGCCCGAATGAGAGACTCTCCGATAAGCATGGCAGGGATGCCGGCTTCGATCAACTGCACCACGTCGGCACGCTGATGGATACCGCTTTCACTGACGATCAACTTATCGACAGGAATCCGTTTCGCCAAACGCAGCGTGACGGCCAAATCGGTAGTGAAGGTCTTGAGGTCTCGGTTATTGATGCCGATCAGTCGTGCCTCTGGGAGTCGTTCCAATACTGTATCGAGTTCGCGCTCGTGATGGGTTTCAATGAGGACATCCAAGGCTAACCCGCGCGCGAGTGCGTAGAAGTCAATCAACTGCTGCCGTTCGAGTGCCGCGACGATCAAGAGGACCGCATCGGCCCCATACGCGCGCGCTTCGTAAAACTGGATCTCCTCAACCATGAACTCTTTGTTCAAGGCGGGCAAGGGGACCGCTTGTTTGATCTCGCGAAGGTAGTCGAGACTCCCCTGAAAGAAATCCTTGTCGGTTAAGACGGACAGTGCCGAGGCGCCATGGGCATAATAGGCCTTGGCTATCCCGAGATAGTCAAACCGCTCAGAAAACTCTGGCCGGAGAAGGCCAAGACTGGGTGAGGCTTTTTTAACTTCGGCGATCAGCGAAGGACTGCCTGCTGTTCTCGTCGCTTCAAGGGTCACGGCAAAGCCGAGTGGACTAGACGCATCATGAATCCTCGCCTTCAGCTCGGAGAGATAGCCCCGGCTTTGTTTGTGCCGAAGTTCCGCCTTTTTATGCTCCAGAATGCGAGAAAGAATCACGATGGCGTCATCCCTTATTCGTGAATGCGATGAGGCGCGCCAGTTTCTCTGCTGCGGCACCAGAGTCAAGGACCTGGCCTGCCAAGAGGAACCCATCTTGAAGGCTTGCCGCCTTGCGCCCTGCGACAAGGGCTGGAGCGGCATTCAGGCAGACGATGTCCCGTTTCGCTCCTTTCCGCCCTTGGAGCACGTCACGAGTGATCGCGGCATTCTCTTGCGGCGTCCCTCCGGCTAGCTGTTTAGCTGAGACCAGCGCCAGTCCGAACTCCGCAGGGTCCAAGAGGTAGTTCGAAAGAATGCCTCCTTTGGCTTCTGAAATCTGCGTTTTTGAGGAAAGAGTGATCTCGTCGAGTCCGTCCATCCCATGGACAACAAAGCAATGTTGCGACCCCAGATGCATGAGCACATTCCCTAGCAGGGAGGTCAATCGACCTTCGTAGACGCCGAGCACCTGGATGGTGGCTCCTGCCGGATTGGTCAGGGGACCCAGGAGATTCAGCATGGTCCGGATGCCCATCTCCTGTCTTGGAGCGGCACAATGTTTCATGGCTCCATGATAGAGCGGGGCGAAGAGAAAACCTATCCCGACCTCATTGATACAATCGGCTACTCGATCGATCGGTAGGTCGATCTTGACCCCGAGCGCCGAGAGGACGTCTGCACTCCCAGACTTGGACGACACAGAACGGTTGCCGTGCTTCGCCACGGTCAGCCCTACGCCTGCGACGACGAGCGCTGTGGTGGTGGAAACGTTAAACGTATGGGCCCCGTCCCCACCCGTACCACAAGTATCCACAACCAGGGGATCTCCAACTACGATGCGGACGGCTTTGGCACGCATGGCTCGCACCGAGCCGGCAATTTCCTCAACGGTCTCTCCCTTCAGACGCAGCCCCATCAGGTACGCGGCAATTTGGGCCGGAGTCGCCTCGCCCTCCATGATCTGGAGCATCACCGATTCGGCTTCTTGCTCGGTGAGAGAAGAGCGGTCGGCGAGTTTAGCTATCGCGTCTTTGATCATGGATCGGAGACCAGGCGGGCCAGCTTACAGTTTAAGGAAGTTACGGAGGAGGTCCTTCCCCACCATAGTGAGGATCGATTCCGGATGAAACTGCACTCCTTCGATGCCTAACGATCGATGGCGCAATCCCATAATCTCCCCTTCGTCCGTTTCAGCGGAGATCTCAAAACACGAAGGCAACGTCTCTCGCTTCACGATCAGCGAATGGTAGCGTGTCGCGTCAAAGGGATTGGGGAGCAGATGGAAGATCGTGTTCCCGTCGTGGCGGATCTTCGACGTTTTGCCATGCATCAACCGTTCGGCTCGAATGACTTCCCCGCCAAATGCCACGGCCAGAGATTGATGGCCGAGGCAGACACCCAACAACGGTAAACGCCCGCCAAAACGCCTGATGGTCTCGACCGATACGCCCGCTTCCACCGGTGTGCAGGGTCCCGGAGAAATGACGATGCGGCTGGGTTGCATCGACTCGATCTGGTCGATCGTAATCTTATCGTTGCGATACACCTGCACGTCTTCACCCAGTTCCCCGAAGTATTGCACGAGGTTATAGGTGAAGGAATCATAGTTGTCGATCATCAGTAACATGGCGTTACTCGTGCAAGCGTGGCGCGCGGGAAAGGCGAGACTCGCGTTTCTGTATATTCTCGCACGTCGCGCGGGTCATTCCAGCCCCTGCTCAGCCAGCTCAACGGCCTTCATCATGGCCTGAGCCTTATTGCAGGTCTCTTCATATTCGTGTTCTGGATTCGAATCCGCAACGATACCGGCTCCGGCTTGAATGAAGGCCTGGTGCTTTTTCACGACGACCGTCCGGATATTAATGCACATGTCCATGTTGCCGGAGAAGCTAAAGTAGCCAACTGCGCCGGCATAGGGGCCGCGCCTCGTGGGTTCGAGTTCGTCGATAATCTCCATCGCGCGGACCTTCGGCGCACCGGAGACCGTACCGGCAGGAAAGCAGGCTCGCAGCACATCGTAGGAGGTCTTCGATGCATCCAGTTGTCCTGTCACATTCGACACAATGTGCATCACATGCGAATACCGCTCGACGTGCATGAGCGAATCCACAGTGACCGAGCCAGGTTTCGCCACGCGGCCGACATCATTCCGCCCAAGATCGACGAGCATCACATGCTCAGCCCGTTCCTTTTCGTCCGCCAATAACCGCCGTTCCATCTGTTGATCTTCCTCAGGCGTGATACCGCGGCGACGTGTGCCGGCAATCGGACGGACGGAAATGACACCATTTTCGCAACGGACAAGCGTCTCCGGAGAGGAACCAACCAGTTCAACCCCCGCAATACGCAGATAAAACATATAGGGAGAGGGATTCACCACGCGCAATGCGCGATACAGCTGCAAAGGCGCCGCCTGCACGTTGGTCTCCCATCGCTGGGATAACACCGCTTGCACGATATCGCCAGCCCGAATGTATTCCTTTGTCCGCACAACCATCTTCTCAAAGTCTGCCTTGCTCATGTTCGCCGTAAAGGTCACCGGCCGTCGGCGGCGATGCGGACGCGTTCGGCGGAGCGGACGTTTGAGCCTCGTGATCGTGCGTTCGATCCGTTCAGTGGCCGATCGGTAGGCGGCCTTGATGCCACGTTCCCCCTTTGCTGTGACATGAGCGGTGGCCATGACTTTAATCTTCTGCGCAACATTGTCAAAGATCAGCATCGTATCGGTAAGCAGGAAGGCAAAGTCCGGCAGATTGAGTGGGTCCTTCTGCCTGGCAGACAAATCCTCGAACGTGCGGACCATGTCATAACTCAGATATCCGACGGCGCCGCCGACGAACGGTGGAAGGCCCGGCACGGTCACCGGGCGATAGCCTTCCATCATCTCTCGCAGACGTTCAAGAGGATTCCCACGGCTTGGAATGCGCTTCTTTCGTGCGCCTTGCATGACAAGAAGATCGCCCCCATCCTCGTAAATGACAACAGGCGAGCCGCTTCCAAGAAAGGAGTAGCGTGCCCATTTCTCACCACCCTCAATGGACTCTAGGAGGTAGGCTGAAGTGCCGTGATCGATTTTTGCAAAGGCCGAGACAGGGGTCTCATAGTCCGCGAGAATCTCTCGATAGAGCGGAATGAGGTTTCCCTCTTCTGCATACTGTCGAAGTTGGTCGAGACTGAGTGAGTATTGCGGCGGGGCCACGAGGTCGTCCTATTGTTCTTGGCCCACGATGAGCCGCTGTCCTACTTCGATAATATCGTCCGACAGCTTGTTCCACTTTCTGACCTTGTCGACAGTGATGCCATGCTGACGACTGATTCGATAGAGTGTTTCGCCTGGCTTCACGACATGAACGGCAGACGATCGCAGGCTTCCCAGCATCGAATCTGTTGGCCCCGGCACAGCCGAAACCGCCGGATCAATCCTGCGAGCCGACGCGCCAAGATCCAGGGTATCCGGCATCGGTTCAACCGGCAATGACTTGCGCATCGGTATGAGCGCGCGCTTCATGTCGCCTTTGGCTTTACGTTCCAGCAGCGCAGACTCCTTCATGGCCTCGGCTTCTTCCTGTATGCGAGCCGTTTGTTCTCGAGTAGCTTGCAGCTGCGCCGTGAGTTCCCGATTCCTGGCTTCATATTCCATCAATTCATTCTTGCTCCGCTTCGCTTCACTGTCGAGCTCACCGGTTCGCTTTTCTTCCTGGGCCAGAAGACGTTGGAAATTCAGGCTGCGAGCCTTTTCCACATCGTATTTCTCTGCCATGACACATCCGCCCATCAACAGCCCTCCACAGATAATCGTGACGATTTGATAGCTGGCTTTAGGCATCAACTTGTTCACGCAATTCTCCCCTTTCATGAATACCTCCTCTGACGATGGTGAGAGAATTTCCCTCTCGGAGCAAGGAGTGTGCACTGGTTGCCGATCAATGAAAAATCGACTCAACTCTGTTTGTTACAATAATGTCTATCGCAGCGAAAGTCAAAACGAATATGGCCTCTTCGTGGTTTGACCAGGTCCCTAGCCCTATGGTACGGTCGGGCCATCGCTTCCTCTGTTACTCACCATCCAGTCCTATGCCCCACGCTGACATTCTTGCCAGACTGATTGCCCTTAAGAACGAAATCAGACGCCACGACTATCTGTACTACGTCAAAGATTGCCCAGAGGTTTCTGACTCCCAGTACGATCGCCTTTTTCGAGAGTTGATCGAACTGGAACAGGTCCACCCAGATTTGGTGACGCCAGATTCTCCGTCGCAACGTGTCGGCGCACCGCCGCTCGATGAGCTGGTCAAAGTTCCCCACGAACAGCCGATGCTCAGTCTGGATTCAATTGTAGAACAGAGGGAGGTTCAGGCATTCGACCAACGGATGAAACGCGAACTGGAAACCCCGTCCATTGAGTACAGTGCGGAGCCAAAATTCGATGGATTATCAGTCGAACTGATGTACGACCATGGAATCTTTACCCGTGGAGCGACCAGAGGTGACGGAGCGATCGGAGAGGATGTCACCGTCAATCTTCGCACGATTCGCTCTCTGCCGCTGCAGTTGCACGCGCAATCCAGCCTCCCTGATCATCTTGTTGTTCGAGGCGAAGTGTATATGCGTCTCGCCGATTTCCAAGCCTTGAATCGGCGCATCACGGAACGGGGCGATGACGCGTTCGCCAATCCACGCAATGCAGCCGCTGGCTCGCTGCGGCAATTGAACTCTACGATTGCCGCGACCCGCCCATTGGTCGTGACCTGTTACGAAATCATGGCCCTATCCACACCCGCCCCATTAACACATTGGAATGAGCTGGAGCGGCTGGCTCAGTGGGGCCTCCCTGTGCCGACGCATCGGCGACTCTGCGCGTCAATCGATGAGGTCGTGACGTTTCATCGTGAAACGGAATCGATGCGCGATCAGCTGCCCTATGAAATCGATGGCGTAGTGGTAAAAGTGAATCGCCGAGACTGGCAATACCGCCTCGGCATGAAGTCTCGTAGCCCCCGCTGGGCCATCGCCTACAAATTTCTCCCGCGCAAGGAAATCACCATCGTACAGGATATCGTCGTCTCCGTCGGGAGAACTGGAACCCTTACACCCGTCGCACTCTTGAAACCGGTGGAGGTCGGCGGCGTCACGATCAGTCGAGCCACATTGCACAATGCCGATGAAGTGGCGCGAAAAGACATTCGGGTCGGGGATACCGTCAAAGTGGAACGGGCCGGGGATGTGATTCCAGCGATTGCCGAGCGTGTCCCCATTCTTGGCGAGCAACGCAGCACCCCTTTTTGCATGCCTGATCACTGCCCAGTCTGTGGATCGAGTGTTGGTCGCGAAGGCGCCTATTTCTACTGTACCGGTCAATTGATCTGTGGCGCTCAATTGAAGGGGGCCATCGAACATTTTGCGTCCAAGCATGCACTCAACATCAATGGCTTAGGAAATAAAACTGTGGCGCAGCTGGTTGACGAGGGACTGGTACGATCGCTCGCCGACCTCTATCGCCTGACCAAAGCCGATCTCATCCAACTCGAAGGGTTTGCCGATCGGTCTGCCACGCTCCTTTTGGAGTCGATCTCGGGCAGTAAAACCGTCTCACTGGATCGCTTTCTGATGGGACTCGGGATTCGTCAAGTCGGACAACATATCGCCAAGGTCCTGGCCCGTGAGTTTGGGTCTCTCGAAAAGATCATGTCGGCGGATCCGGAACGGTTTCAACAAATTCGTGAGATTGGTCCTGAAATCTCCGAGAGCTTGGCGGTCTATTGGTCTGAGCCTCGTAACCGGGAAGTCATTGCACAGCTCCAGGAATCTGGCGTACAGATTGCGCCGGGCATGGCAACGGGCGACCGGGTGAAATCCCTGCTCGCAGGAAAGATATTCGTGTTTACTGGAGGGCTGGATCACTTCACCCGAAACAGCGCACAAGAGGTTGTGGAAGAGGCAGGAGCACGTGTGTCCTCAAGCCTGAGCAAAAAGACGTCCTATCTAGTGGTGGGGCGGGAGCCGGGCTCTAAACTGGACCAAGCCCGTACCCTGGGGGTGACGACTTTGACGGAGCAAGAGTTTGCCGCTTTAATCGGAGAGGAGAAGAAAAACCTTAGCTGACGAGGTCGAGGTTCGGGGCTTCGACGTGAGCCGGCGATTTCTCCTCACGAAATATTTGGACACTACGGATGGAGCGAGGCTCGGCTTCATGGATGAGGATCCGGCAGTTGGCGATCCGCACTTCTTCTCCAACCTTGGGAATTCGACCAAGCTCCTGTTGAATAAGGCCGCCGATTGTCACGGCTTCATCGCCGAGGTCCACTTTCAGGAAATCGTTGACCTTGCGCACTTCTGTTCTACTGTGAACAAGGATGTGGTTCTTCCCTAACCGTTTGATCAATTCTTCCGTGATATCGGTTTCGTCCATAATCTCCCCGACTACTTCTTCGAGAAGATCTTCAAGCGTGATAATCCCCATCACGCCGCCGAACTCGTTGACCACGACAGCCATATGCCGTTTCTCCTGCTGAAACTGCTTCATAAGGTCGTCCGCCGTCTTGCCTGAGGGAACGAACAGCGGGGGATAGGCAATGTCCTTGAGTTTTGCCTCTTTCTGCCCCTTGGCAAGTTCGGTCAAGGCTCTCGTCTTGTAAAGAATACCCGTGATGTTATCGTGCGTCCCGTCATACACAGGGATCCGCGAGTATTTCGAATTATAGAGGAGTTCCTGAGCCTCTTTCAGGCACAGGTTTCCATCCAATGAAAAGACATAGAGACGAGGGGTCATCGCATCTTCAGCCGTGATATCTTTAAGCTGGAAGACGTTCTTGATCATTTTCACCTTCTCGAACTCAATGGTCCCGGTCTTCCCCCCTTCATCCAGCATGATCTTCAGCTCTTCCTCAGTCACGAGGGGAAGCGTCAGACCTTTTCCTCCCGTCAATTTGTAGATCAACGGCACGATTACAAACAGCAGTGGCTTGAGAAATAACTGAACCCCGTAGACAGGGTAGGCCATGTTCAGAGTAACCGGAACCGCAAACTTGGCGGCTAACGTTTTAGGGATCACATCGACGGCCACCAAGAGGACAAAAGTCAGCAGGCCGACCATGACTGCAATCGCCTCGTCGAAAGATGTTTGGCCTCCGTAGATACTCAGGGTCAGAAAAGTGGCATACATCGGCGTCGCGACGCCGACCAGGCGATCGCCGACCAAAATGGTCGAGAGGAGCTTTTGGGGGTCGCTACGGAGATGGAGGGCCAATTTCGCTCGAGTATTCCCTGTCTGGGCAAGCGCCTTCAGCTTCGTTGAGTTGACCGAAAAGAAACCGATTTCAGCCGTGGATATCACAGCTGAAAGAACAATAAGACCTAAGAGAATTAGAACATCCATGGGTTGTGATGAATTAGAGGCGACCGACTATGCCGATCGGCCCGGAATACCGGAGAGTCGAGGGGCTGGCCCCTATCGCCTTGGACCGGCAATGTGAGATTTGGTACAACACAGTGACATGATAGGAACCTACTCGGACCTGTATCCATTGGACTGTAGATGTACCATAGGCCGGAGCGGCGAGCAAGCATATGCTGAAAACATGCCACAAAATCAAATGGTTGTGTTGCATCTCCGCAGAAAAACTAAAGAATTAGAAAGGCTGACTGGATCTAGCTGGCATTACACTATGAGTCGTCTCGAAACACAAAGGCCTGGAGCCCAAGGGAGGATTCAAGGTGGGAGGCAGCGGCATCTGCCTGGGCTTCCCTGGAAAACTGACCGATCTGAACTCGATATCGCTTTCCTTCTGGTAGATCCACAGCCTGGACTCTGCCGCCTGAGTAGAGATGTTTCGTTCGCTCCAAGAGGTTGAGGGCGTTCTGCTGATCGGAAAAGGACCCAACTTGTACCCGCAAGACCCCCATGTCAGCAGTCCACCCTTGATACCCAACCACTCGTAATTCAATCTGGTCGGTTCCAGCCCCGGTCATCCCCAGCGCGTGCGCCCCGGCGAGTGAGAGATCGAGCACCCGCCCCCTGGCGAAGGGACCACGATCGTTAATACGGACGGTCACCTGTCGACCAGTAGTCATTGATCGAACCTCAGCAATTGAACCGAGCGGCAAGGTTCGATGAGCAGCCGTCAGCTGATGCATATCATACCGTTCGCCATTTGCCGTCTTATTCCCATGAAATCCTGGGCCATACCATGAAGCGACACCACGCTCGACGAATCCAACAGGGTAGCCTGGGAAATAGATAGGTTTGGGAGCGCCGCCACAAGCGACCAGGCCACCAACCAGGAGGGTGACGAGAAGAAGGACCGGCCAGCGGAACCGGCGGGTGTGAGCTCTGTGCGACATGCCTAGCAGGCTGCAGAGAAACTATGTTGGCATACGAGAATTTCGATGGCCCGCACGCGTGGGACAGTAAGGAAACACTTTCGCAGAATGCTCAAAAAGTCGGTCTTCTTACCCGCCCAGCCCTGGTACGCCAAGACGCGCCTTGTCCCAGGCAAAAGGCTGCAATAGGGGCGCTCCCTTTGCAACATTTCACGTCTCACGCATCTGCAGAACGAAACTGGCAGACTTTTTCAGCATCCTGCTAGAACTCGTCGAGCGATTGACCCTGCAAGATAGTGAGGGCTTTAGCTGTGTTTGAGACTGTCAGGACCACGATCGCACGTTTCCCCTCGCGGGATGGGGTGCAATAGCCACATTTAATATTGATGCGAGCCTTGGTCAGCAGATCCGCCACTTCTTTCAAAGCCCCTGGTTTGTTTTCGAGGCTCAGCAGCAAGGCAGTCTCCTCCATAAATTTGATCTTTGCTGCTTTCAATGCCGCACGGGCTCCTTTAAGATCTGCAACCAACAGTCTCAGCTTTCCTGTTCCAGTGACTTCTGGAGCAGAAAAAGCCTTAATGTTGACCTTGGCCTCACCAAGGACCTGGGTTACTTGAGCCATAACACCGGGCCTGCTCAATCCGCTAATGACCAATTGTGTCGTTGTGGGCATAGAAATTACTCCGTGGCGTGGGGCACATGATCATGCCGATCTCCTTATCGAGCTTCAAAGGATCATGACCTTACATAGAACGGCCTTCGCCCATCGCTGCGCAACCAAACTGACGACCTGGACGTTGACTGTGACAATCCCCTGCTCACGAAGCACCGCACTCATTGAGTCCTCGCCCTCACGAACAGCCGCTCGTGGTACCGCAGGTTTCACACTTGAGACAGGTCCCGTTTCGTACCATGGTGAACTGCTTACACTCGGAGCATGGATCTCCCTCGTAGCCCTTTTGGCGCGCCATTTGGATGGCAGTCAAGGTCAGGGTCTCACGCTTCAGTTCGACTGTGTGAGCTATATGGCCATGTCCATTCCCATGGCCATTACCCTTATGACTCGGTGTCGCCCCGCGGCGTGCTGGAAACATTTCGGTACTGATTGAGGCCGAAGCCAACGTTTCGGGAGTGGCTTCCTCCTCGACACATTCAGGATCTTGCTCGTCCATCTTGACAGAGTCCATTCGCAGATCCTCTTCCTGGACCTGCGCCAAGTCATAGCGGTCAAGATAGGTCACGGCAAGCTCTCGGAAGATATAATCGATGATCGACGTGGACATCTTGATACGGTCGTTGAGTTTGACCGGCCCGTTCGGCTCAAACCGGGTAAACACGAAGGCCTCGACGAACTCCTCCAGCGGGACGCCATGTTGGAGCCCCAGTGAAATTGCAATGGCAAAACAGTTCATGAGGCTGCGAAATGCCGCGCCTTCTTTGTGCATATCGAGGAAGATCTCTCCACATGTCCCGTCCTCATACTCACCCGTCCGTAGATAGAGCTTGTGTCCCCCGACGACGGCTTTCTGTGTGTATCCATTACGTCTGGCTGGGAGCGGTCGTCGCTTCGCTAAGTACCGGACCAACACTCGTTCTGTAACTTTTTCCGCAATCGACATGATGTCAGACGAGGCCTCGATGGTCTTACCACTGTCCGTCGAGGCTGATAACGGCTGGCTCAGCTTCGAGCCGTCTCGATACAGAGCAACAGCCTTCACCATACTCTTCCAGGCAAAAAGGTAGGATGATTTGACGTCTTCAAGCGTTGCATCGGCCGGCATGTTAATGGTCTTACTGATCGCGCCGCTAATGAATGGTTGCGCCGCTGCCATCATGCGGATGTGCGCATTGACGGCAATATACCGCTGGCCAATCCGGCCACAACGGTTGGCACAGTCGAAGTTTGGAAGATGCTCAGCTTTGAGATACGGAGCCCCCTCCACCGTCATAGTACCGCAACAATAATCATTGGCGGCAGCGACTTCTTCCTGTGTGAATCCCAGCGCTTTCAGCATGTTGAAATTGGATTCATTCAATTGCGTATCGGTCAGCCCCAACTTCTCACGGCAAAAATTCTCACCCAACGCATATTTGTTGAACGTAAACTGAATCTCGAAGGCCTGAGCCAGACCGCCTTCCATTCGCGCAAGGGCCGCATCGTCGAACCCCTTCCGCCGCAGGGTCTCATGGTTAATGAATGGTGCGGTCTGCAAGGTCTGCCGGCCAACGCAATAGTTCACGATGTCCTGAATCTGAGACTCGGTATATCCCAAGGTGTTGAGTGCCGCTGGCATACTTTGATTGATGATCTTGAAATAGCCTCCGCCGGCCAGTTTTTTGAATTTGACCAGCGCAAAATCCGGTTCGATGCCTGTGGTATCGCAATCCATCACAAGTCCGATCGTGCCCGTAGGAGCAATCACCGTGACCTGCGCATTGCGGTACCCGTAGGCCGTCCCCAACTCAAGCGCACGGTCCCATGCACGACGCGCCGCCACAAGCAGCGAGGGAGGGCAATGCTCCGGCTGGATTCCTATTGGTGTCATCGTCAAACCTTCATATTCTTCCGGAGCAGCATTGTACGAGGCTCGCCGATGATTACGGATGACACGCAACATGGCCTCGCGGTTTTTGGCATAGCCAGGGAAAGGCGACAGTTCTGCGGCCATTTCCGCTGAGGTGCTGTAGGACTCGCCGGTCATAATGGAGGTCAGCGCACCGCAGATGGCCAGTGCTTTGGGAGAGTCGTAAGGAATGCCTTGCCGCATCAGCACAGTGCCTAAGTTGGCATAGCCGAGCCCCAGCGTTCGGAACTCGAAACTCTTCTCGGCAATAGAACGGCTTGGAAACGACGCCATGAGGAAGCTGATCTCCAGTACGATCGTCCAAAGATGCACGGCGTGGCGGAAGTTCTCCAGCTCGAACTGGCCGTCGGTCGAGAAAAATCTGGCGAGGTTGAGCGATGCCAAATTGCACGCCGTATCGTCGAGAAACATGTATTCGGAACAAGGATTGGAGGCATTGATACGGCCGTCTTCCGGACAGGTATGCCATTCGTTGATGGTGGTGTCGTATTGCGTGCCGGGGTCCGCGCAAATCCAGGCAGCCCAAGCAATCTGATCCCAGAGATCCCGCGCCTTAATGGTCTTGGAGACTTTGCCGTCGATCCGTCGCTTGAGTTGCCAATCGCCATCCGCCTCCAGCACCGCAAAGAAATCATTGGGAATGCGTACGCTATTGTTTGAGTTCTGGCCGGACACCGTTTGATAGGCCTTACCGTCCCAGTTCGTGTCGTACTCGTGAAACACAAAATGTGTGAACCCTTGCTGCGCATAGGAGAACATCCGTTGGATGTAGGCCTCTGGAACCGCATCCCGCCGGGCGGCGGCCATAGCCTCCTTGAGGATCGGATTCTGCTTGGTATCGACCTCGATTTTCATCTGACCTGATGTATCGACGACATGGCAGGCCTTGAGAACAGCGTTGAGGCGCTGGGCGCAGACTTTTGAACCGGTCACCATGGCGGCGACTTTTTGCTCTTCCACCACCTTCCAATTAATAAACTCTTCAATGTCGGGATGATCCAAATCGAGACAGACCATTTTGGCAGCCCGTCTGGTCGTCCCACCGGACTTAATCGCGCCAGCCGCGCGATCGCCGATGCGAAGGAACGACATCAACCCAGACGAACGTCCGCCACCGGACAACGGTTCGGCATCGCCGCGAAGCTTGGAAAAGTTGGTGCCGGTCCCCGATCCATATTTGAACAGGCGCGCCTCCCGCACCCAGAGATCCATGATGCCGCCTTCGCTGACCAAGTCATCATCAACGGATTGAATGAAGCACGCATGTGGTTGCGGATGCTCAAACGCATTGGTGGCTTTGACGACTTCATGGGTTTTGGGGTCGACATAAAAATGCCCTTGTGCAGGCCCTGAAAGCCCATAGGCATAATGAAGCCCTGTATTAAACCACTGGGGAGAATTGGGCGCGGCCATCTGATGCCCGAGCATGTAACAGAGCTCATCATGGAACGCATCGGAATCTTCCGGAGTTTTGAAATAGCCGAAATCCTTTCCCCAGGAGGTCCAACAACCGGCGAGACGCTCAAATACTTGTCGGGAGTCACGCTCTCCCCCCAACTGCGGCTTACCGTCAGACCCGATGATCGGGTTTCCCTGCTCATCGTGCTGCGGCACGCCGGCTTTCCGGAAATATTTCTGGGCGAGAATATCGATCGCGAGCTGAGACCAGGGCTCTGGAATGTCGATGTGTTCCAGCTTGAACACGGTCGATCCGTCTGGATTACGAATTTCCGACGAACGTTTCACGAACGGCAGGTCTTGATAGGGACTCTGTCCGCGATGTGTAAATCGGCGTTCTATTCTCACGATTTCCCCCCAGTCTGCATATAGGATGGAACTGCTTTCGATCCCAAATTGAAATAGCCTGTCTTCGTCTTCACTGTCGATCGATATACTATGTGTTTTCGACCCCCTACTTTTAGTGGGTATTAAGGTAAGGTAAGCACGGATTATCTATATATAGCGATCATCATAAATTGTCAACACCAAATGTAGTGGTGTGCCTGGGGAAACGGAGGAGTTTCTGTGGATAACAACAAGTGGTGAGAAAACACCGACTTTGGAGATATTCGACCGACTTATTCACAGAATTTCGACCAAAAATAGGCCGCGGTTTACCATTCACGGAATACCACCGTACAAAAAACTAGAACATACGGCGACCAAGGGTCACAATGGCTTCATCCACTCCCTCAATGGGAACGAACTGGTTGCCAATGCCGATCACCACCACTCGCGTACCCAACACCGTAGTGTCAAACCGGCTGAAAATTCCCCAATTTTTTCGCGTGGTGTGAGGACGTACCATGCTATCGAGCAACTCCTGACTATGCCTGCGAAAAATATTCCTAACCACCGTTCCCTCCCGTTCTGGCGTGGTCTGATCCATCCGATCCAAGGCCTTGGTGAGTTCGGCTTGCACGAAGCTAAAATATTGATCCATGGTAGGGTTCATCAGTGCCAGCACGACACTCACCGCCAATACCACCACAACGAAGCTTAAGCGTAGAAGACTCATACTGGGCTTTA
>JAYTTD010000200.1:0-11234 GCA_043745235.1 Nitrospira sp.
ATCGGCGACCGCAAGGTGCAGGTGTTGGTGGAGTATTTCAAAGGTCCGTCCCCCAACGGTCAATTTTTCTCACAAAATACCGATTGGATCGGATTCGGCCTCCATCTGTACTACTGATCCACGCCCACTTCCGCTTGATCGTTTTCGCCCTGTCCACTTCACGAACGAATACTCAGTCAGCACCAGCGAAGACTCCGATGTACGGTGGGATTATCAGGGCGAGCGTAGCGGGGAAAGTACTGGGTTGAAGCGGGAGATGGCTGTCCCGACGCGGGGCCTCAACCGTATTTCATTTTCTGCCGGAATGCCTCTTCGTGCTCCTCAACCTGGCTTCGGGTCCCGCAACTCAGAGACACTGGTTGTGCCCATCGATCCGGCGCGACCCCCTCAACCGCTTGATACTGCTTCGACAGGCATGAGGTCTGTCCAAAGAGCGAGCGGTAGAGTCCCATCGGGTACATGCCCCTGGAAATGAGTTTCCATCCCACCATGCAGGTGATGCGGGCGATATCGAGCACCGGCCGAAAATAACTAGGTCGCGCTCCAGGACGGCGCAGAGCTTCAATGGGAACTGCCAGGCTTCGATGGCCTAAACGCATGGCCTCGATCAGAACTTCGCTTTCGAAGACGAAGCTCCGGTCTTTTCCATGTTCGATCTTCACACGACTCAACAGTGATGCGGGATAGACACGAAAACCTGACTGACTATCTGCAAATGCATAGCCCGCGGCCCAGGAAATCCAAAAATCAGCCACACGGTTCGCGACATAGCGCCGAAAGGCCGCGCGTCGCTGATCCCGACGGCGCGCGCCGATGATCACATGATCAGGATAGAAGGCAGCTTCAGCGAGCAATCTTGGAATGTCTTCAGGCGCATGCTGGCCATCGCCATCCAGAGTCACGACGCCGGAGGCGCCAGCAAATAATGCCTGCTGAAAGCCACGCCACAGGCTCGCGGCCTTCCCGCAGTTCGTGGGGTTTCGCAACAGGGCCACGGGCAAACCGATCAGGGCTTCTGCCGTGCCATCGGTCGACCCATCGTCCACGACGATCACGTTCTTGCTTTGTCGGATCGCCCGCGATACCACATCCCTAATGGTTGCGGCTTCGTTATAGGCGGGAATCACAACCCAGTACCCGGCCAGGACGTTGACCTCAGCATATGAATAAGCGTTCACGCCATGCCCCCGTTGAGGCCGATCACTTGGCCGGAGATATAGTCGGCCTTCTCGGAGGCCAGGAATCCGACCAGGTATGCAACCTCTTGAGGCGTACCGGCTCGCTTCATCGGTACAAGGGCCTCGATCTTCTCCGGTTTGCAACTCTGCTCGACCATCCGCGATTCGATAAAGCCCAGCGCAACCACATTGACGGTCACGCCACGGGAGGCGACCTCCCGTGCAAGCGATTTGGAGGCGCCGTGGAGCCCCGCTTTGGCCGCGGCGTAATTCGTCTGGCCTCGATTGCCAAGCAGAGCCGAGACCGACGAAATCGTGATGACCCGTCCCCACCTCGTGCCGATCATCGGAAGGAGCAACGGCTGAGTCACGTTGAAAAATCCCCCTAGTGAGACTGCGATCACATGGCTCCATTGGTCCGCCCGCATGCCCGCCATCGGAGCATCGTCGTAGACGCCTGCATTATTCACCAGCACCTGAATCGGGCCGGCTTCAAGAATCTGCGCCAGGGCACGTTGAGTGGCTTGGGCATCGCTGACATCGAAGCAGGCCACGCTGGCCGATCCGCCCGCTCGGATGATCTGATCGGTCACTGCTTCAGCCGCAGCGCGATTACGATGCGCATGGACGATGACGTGCAGGTGCTCCTGCGCTAGTTGCCGGCTAATCGCGGCGCCGATTTGACCGCTGCCGCCTGTGACCAAAGCTCGCTTCATGATTGCTGATCGAGGTACTTGAGGAAGATGGATGCACGCCCGTCCAGCAACTCTTGGCGCTCAATCGACACTCGAAAGGTATAGATGAAGCTGCCTACCTCGCCGACTAAACGAGTCACCTGAACCGTCAAGTCCCCCTTCACGTCGTCCAGACGAGTGGTCTGAAGCGTCAGATTCTTTACGGCTCCCAGGTATCCCATGCCGAGTCGACGGCCTTTCCTCTGCTCTAGAAGCCCAACATGTACCGCCATCGCCTGTGCCGCATACTCCAGTCCGCAAACCGCCTCCAATTGGTTGTCTCGCCGAAGGGGATTCATCGCGTCACGATGCGACGCAGTCGTACACACAAGGGTGGTATCATCCCACCGCTCGACCGTATCCAACAGGCACATCGTGCCGTGATGCGGAATCAATCGGCAGAGGGCCGCTTTGGTCATGATCAGCATGGCATGACCTGGATCACAAGATGTTGGTCTTCTAGATACTCAAGACGGACTTGTGAGATGCGCTGCCTCGCGATGGCCGCCAGAAGTGGTAACGACCGCGCGGCTTGATTTCCGTTCCGAATCTCTTCCAGTCGTGCATCGTCCATACTCGTCGCGTCCTCAGAGAGGTCATTCGAAAGAGCGAGATCGAGCCGGGCGAGATTGCGCAACGCAGGAGCTTGCGTCAACAACAAAGCGGCTGCGAATCCTCCACACAGGGGCCGCGCAGCATAAAGAGGCGGGGGAGGAGGAAGATCATAGACCACCAAGAGTACAGGCCTCTCCTCGATCTGCGCATAGGCCACCGCTTCCAGCAAGGCGGCACAGAATGAAGAATCATAACAAGCCAGCGCGGTTGACGATTGCCGTGAGCCCGTGGCGATGCCCCAGTAGCCGGACGCCGCATTATGGACGGAGTGGTGGAACAGTGTGGGCGAAATCGTCCGTTGCGGCATGGCGAGCGCCGTGCAGAGGCGATCCAGCACACCGGTCTCTCCGTCGGAAGACGCGAAGACAGACGCAACCTCACGCGCATCGGCCTCCGCCTGTTGCATGGCCTCCTGAGCCACATGGAGAGCCCAGCGCACATTCTCGCTGCTGCGCCGCTGTTCGTTCGGCGGAAGCACGCTTGCCCTCGGTTCCAGCTGGGCGGATTCACACAAAGGGCTCTCGCCTGCCAGCACGGCCCGGCTTCCTGCCCAACCTGCGAGCCCCGGCCCCAACGTGCTGATCCCGTTTACATAGAGTGTCATCAGACCGTCCCGAAAATGAGGCTGCAGTTATTGCCGCCAAACCCGAAGCTATTGCTCAACACCCGACGAACCGGCTGCTCCCGATTCTCCAGCAGTACGTGACTGCTCAAGCTGGAATCGATTCGAGTCGTGTTCAGTGTCCCAGGAACAAAACCGCGCGTGAGGCACGTCGCGGCCATCACCGCCCCCATGACTCCCGCTGCCCCCAACGTATGTCCCGTCCACCCCTTGGTCGAGCTGCAGGGGGTTGAGGGACCGAATACCGAGTGAACGGCTGTATCTTCAATGCTGTCGTTGGCCCTGGTGGCGGTGCCGTGCAGATGAATGTAGTCGATGTCCCTCGAGGAGACCCCACTCCGCAATAAAGCCGCTTGCATCGCCCCGATCGCCCCCGCCCCTTCCGGATGGGGATGCGACATATGATACCCGTCGCAACTCTCCCCGTAGCCCAGTAATGCCACTGCCCCAGGCTGACCCGCATGCTCGGACTTTTCCAATAACGCGAAGCCTGCCGATTCGCCCAACGTCAGCCCGTCGCGATTCTCGTCGCATGGGCGGCAGGGGCCGCTCGACATCAGCTCCAACGAAGCGAATCCATACAGAATCGTCAGACAGAGGCTATCCACGCCGCCGACCACCGCCGCATCGCAGAATCCAGCCTCGATGAATCGTGCCGCCGTCGCAAACGCCTTTGCGCTGGACGAGCAGGCCGTGGAGATGACCATCGCCGGCCCCCGCAGCCCCAGGTATGTGCGCACAAAATGCGCGGACGAAAACATGTTATGGGTATAGCGTTGGGACGTCAGATACGACAACGGCAAGGCACCGGTTGCCGGGTCACGGTGGCAATACGCATGTTCCGTCTCCAGGATGCCTGATGTGCTCGAACCGAGGATGACCGCAACGCGGTGGGCGCCGTAGCGCTCCCGGGCCTTTATGACGGCTTGAATGAATCCATCCTGCTGGAGTCCGAGAAGTGCGAGCCGATTATTCCGGCAGTCGAACTGCTTCAATGCTGTCGATGCTGAATCACTGCCGACTACCACGTCCTCCACATCATCGACCCGACCGATGTGGGTGGTGATCCCCACATCTTCGAAATCACAGGGTCGCAACCCGGAACGCCGATTCCGCAATGCCCGATAGGTCTCGTCGAGGCCGTTCCCCAGCGCTGAGGTGACGGTATAGCGGCTGAGGATGAGCGGAGCCATCACTCTTGTTGCCACTTGTCGATCTTGTGGGACTGCGCGCCGACGGCCCTGAGGATCGTACGACAAATCCTCGACGGCCTGATTCGGACGGCGATCCTCAGGGAGACGGGATCCGTCTTTTTCTGTGCGTTCATGAACCAGACCCTGGACCATTACAGAGACTCCTCCATGCAGGCGGTCAAGCTCGCCCGGAAGAAAAGTAACAGGTTGCAATAAGACCAGCTGTTCAAAACTGCTCACTTGGGGGAAGTCGCGGCGAGAAGAGGGGAGGGCTCTGGAGACTCAGCGAGGAGCGCGGCAAAGACCAGACAAACCAGCGATCCCAAGGCCGTGGTCAGCCCGATGGCTCGGAGCACGGGGATCTGCGAAAAGGCCAGCACTCCGAATACCAGGATCGTGGTCGTGCTGCAGACAACCAGGCCATAGACGGTACGGCCTCGCTCCGCTGAGGTCCCATCTCTCCGGTTAAAGAACAAGGCATAGTCCAACCCAAGGCCGACGACCAGGAGGAAGGAGGCGATGTGGAACAGCGAAAACCGTTCGCCTAACGCGTGCAGCAAGACAGCCACCACGATAACGGCGCTCCCGATTGGAAGCATCACTCGCAGGACGGTGACGGGAACTCGAAGCCCGACCAGAAGCACCAGCCCGATAGACAGGACTCCCCACCCTAAGAGTCGCAGCGTCTCATTCCGGTACAAGCTGACCATCCGGTTCGATTCTTCCTTCAGGGCCAAATAGGTCATCTGCTGTTCACCCAACGGCGTCAGAAGTTCACGAAATTTCTGTCTGTCCATAACGCCACGCAATGGTACGACCGCGACCCAGTGTCCCTCATGCATAAACAGCAACGAGTCCAGTTTGAGCCCCAGCGCCGTCCCACGGAACATCTGCATCTCGACCGGCTCCTGTATCCTGGCTTTTCCTGCTGCTTCCAGGAACGGCTGAAATAGGCCGGGTTTGAATGACAAGCCCTTCATGGCTGATGTGAGATTCCGCTCCAAGGTCTCGCGATCGGGCAACGATGCCTGGCGTGCCTGCTGCGTCTTGCGACTGGGCAGATAGCGGGCAGCGAGATCGTATCCTGCCAGTTGACCGTTTCTCACGAGTGGGTCCAAGACCAGCGCCAATATTTCGCTCCGTTGGAGGACTTCTTCTTCGCTGGTTCCCTCCACCACGATGAGGTCCCCGACATCCGGACCTCCGAATTCATGGCGAAGGGCTTGATCCTGCTCTTTCTGTTCAGTCGAGATCGGGTTCAGATTGGCAATGTCCTGCTCCCACAGCGGCGTATCCGACCAGATGAAGGAGCCGATGGCAAAGACCACCGCCACCGGGACCACGAGTCGTGCCCTGGTCAACGCATCGACCCACCGTGCGAGCTGCAGCCCTTCACGCCGCGTATGAAATCCTATGGGAACGATGTGGGGAAGCACCCAACGGGTCACGCTTGCAGCCGTGAACAAGCCGACCATCGCGAACAACCCCAGTTGCGACAGGCCCGGGAACCCGCTCAGGAATAACGCAGAGAACCCAAGAGCCGTCGCCACGACTCCGAGGCGCATCGTCGGCCAGATTGCTCTCATCACGGACGGCGCCCGGCTCTCTCTGGTGAGATGGCTGAACAGATGGATCGGGTAATCGTCCACGACGCCCAACAACGTAATCCCAAACGCCAAGGTCATGCCGTGAATGAATCCGAACACAAGATCCACGGCGACGATCCCGGCCAGGATCGCGCTCGTCAAGGGAAGGAAGCTGAGAGCGAGAATAGAGAACGATCCATAGCTGACGAAGAGAAACGTGGTGACCAGCAACGTCGCGTATAGGGACAACCGCCACACATCGCCTTGGATGGTCTGCTGCATTTCAACGGCAATGACGCTGGGTCCCGTCATCACCAATTGAAGGGGAGCCGCACCGGCTGGGGTTCCGCTGACTCGTCTGAACGCCGCTTTGATTTGCCCTTGCAGTTGTTCCTGGGACTCCATATCGAAGCCGGCCGCTTGCGTCTCGGCCAGGAGCAATGCGCGCCGCAGGTCCGACGAGAACCACACTCCTTGCTGTCTCTTCGGAGCCGTCCAGGTCATCCAGGCTTGCAGGATCCTCATGAACTCGCCGGTGGGATCGGCCGGGATCAGCTCCTTGACCATCGGTGACAATGGAGAGCTGAGTTCGCTCAACCGCAGTTCAAGAAATTCACGGAGATGATCTCGGCTGAACGTGGACTCCTCCACACTTGGGCTGAGCAGGTACCGATACTGAAAGAGGCGTTCCCGCTCTTCCTTTGTCCAGGCCTCCTCCCCATTGCCGACATATTGGAACGCACCACTTTCTCGCATCCAGGCCGCCAACCGTTTGCTGGCTCCTGCCAACAGCTCGGCATCCCCTCCCTCCAAAGCCATAAGGATGAGCCGCCCGGTCGGGCCTGTTCGCAGCTCAGTGAGTAGCAGGCGTTCTGTTGGTGTGGCACCCTCCGGAAACAAGCGGGAGAGTTCGGTCTCCATATGCACGCGCGTAGCCACGAACCATGCTCCGAGCCCGAGCACCAGGCACCAGATCAGAAGTATGACCCAGGATCTTCTGGTCACGGTGCGCCCGTCGTAATGACCATGACAGACCGATCTCCGTCTGGTGCGAGGACCTCAATGCTCCTGACCTGCTCCCGTTCTCCGGAGAACCGAACGGACTCCACCTGTTCCTGCACGGCTTTATCCAGTGGACGCAGAATCAGGACCCATCGTCGTGGCTCACCCTGCAGCGTCACGCTATAGAAACGCCTCAAGGTGATGACATCATTGGCGAGCGTTGACCGGAAGGCCTCTAGAAATGCCCGCATCGCAGGGTAGTCGTGCAATGAAAGATTCTTCTTCGTACCCTTCGTCTTGCTCTCGAAGAAAACCGTGTCGTCTTCAACGAGATAGCGTTCGTCGTACGGAGCGGTAATATGTTTTTCAAGTCGCGCCGGAGGAGTAAAACGCAAGATGCCTTGGGTCTTCAACGGTTGGGTAAGAAGGTTCGAAAATGCCGTCTCTTCAAACCGTACTTCCGCTTGCCGGTTCTTGGCAAGGCTCTCAACGAGCTGTTCCACATTCCAGCCAATTGATCCTGCTTCGCGCGCAGACTGTGGTGACGTCTGGGCCAGAGACATCGAGGTAGGATCCGGCAAGCACAACCAGATGAGGAGCAGTGCCGGCAATCTCAACGGCACGCTACGATTGCTCTTCCCAAAAGTCATAAAAGTTGAACCAGTTGTCGGTCGCCAGGCGACAGTAATGTTCCAGGCGGTCAACGTAGCGTTGAGTCCATTGCTGAACCTCCGGATCTCGATACTGTCGATCGATCGCGATCTCCTCGGCAAACAACTCGAAATGGACTTCGTAGCGGTTACCTCCGCGGTAGAGCCCGAAGAAGAGAATGACCGGCACCTGTAAGATGCTCGCGAGCCTCATGGTTCCGGCAGGGAACCGTGCCGGCTTGCCGAAGAACGTGCAGGGCGTGGCCTGATCTTGCTTCAGAAGACGATCCGCGAGAATACCCACCACCCCTCCGCGGTCCAGACATTCCTTGACTCGCAGCATGGTATCCGGCGAGCCTGCCTGTATCACCGAGTCGGAAACGGCAGGATTTAGGTCACGGAGGAGGTCACGGATCATCGGTGTATGCTGCTCGTGCATCAGGACCTTGATGTCGACATCCCGTTGGGCCAGCCCGATGGCGCGCACGATCTCGAAGCTCCCCAGATGCGAACCGAGCAGGAGACATCCTTGGCCACGAGCCAAGCGGTCCTTGAGCACGTCGAGTCCCCGTATGTCGATGTCGAAGTGGCTGCATGCTCCGGCTAGAAGATAGACACGATCGAGGAGCGTCGACGCGAAACAATGATACTGCCTATACAGGTCGCGCGGGCTAATCGAGCGTCCCAGCGCTCGCATCAAGTAGGGTCGGATGGCACGTGACGCCTGCTTCGAAAATATGAGGTAATAGCCGCAGATCGGGTAGAGCAAGACCCGCGCGGCAGGACGTCCGACGGATAACGCCATCCAGATCATGAATCGCGACCCGATTCGGCTGCCGCGTTCGCGTTGCCGCAACCACCCCACCGTCACAGATCACCCGTAGAACCATCGGCGACGATGCGGTATCGCAGGCAGCCACTTGCAATGAGTCGAGACCCGGTTGTGCATGTGAACTCCGTCGCGCCGTCGCCCTGTTGATCCAACCTGATCCTGAGAGGTTCTCCAGGGCTCAGCGGCGACATAAACTTCGCCGACGGCACACCGACGAACTCGATGTTCACTTTGGCCATCTCGCGGATGGCATTCATGACCTCTCCCAGCATCACAACGCCAGGGACCACAGGATGGCCTGGAAAATGCCCGGCTAATGATGGATGGTCCGCATCAATGGTGACAATCCGCTCAGGTCCCATGCCGCTCTTCTTTCTGAAGCTCTTGCAGCAGTCCGAGCAAGGCCTCTCGCGTGAGCTTGCCGGTTTCGTTACGGGGCAGGCTGGGAACCAGGTGAAGCGGTCTGGGGAGCAACAGAGGGTCGATAACTGTTCGAAGCGCCGACAGAATGTGCTCGGCAGCTTTTCCAGGCGCAACAACAAAGGCGATCAGACGTGTGACTGAAGTTCCCGTTTCATCCGGGAGGAAGAACACTCCATCCTGCACACCCTCAATCTCGTTCAGCTTCTGGCTCAGATCGCTTAACGAGCCTCGGTGCCCGCCGATATTCACCAGATCCGTGCCACGTCCATGCAACACAAACCGATGTGGCTCTTGCAGTGACACCAGATCGGGAAAGGGAATCGGCCCACGCAAGTATGGCGCCTGTAAGAAACACCCGGCTGATTCCTGATGCAGCGTAATACCATCCAACACGTGCCAGGCGTTCTCGGCGACAGTCCGCCTTGTCGCGACACTCCCCGCCTCCGTGAACCCGTATACCTCATAGATACTGGCGTGGAACAGGGTCTCGGCTTGTTTCGCCAACGAGCGAGAAAGAGGCGCGGTCGCAGAGAGAATGCACTCCACGTGAGGCAGTTTCAAGCGAGCGGTCACGCAAGCTCGAATATGCAAGGGCGTGGTCACAAGCATCCGCGGTGATGGAACCTCCGCCAACGCTAACCGCACATCTTCAGGGAATAGCGGACGTCCCACATGGAACGCCATTCCATGTTGAAGGGGGAGCATCATGGAGGCTTCGAGCCCGTACATGTGCTGGTGAGGAACAGTCGCCACCACAGTCATATGATCAGAAGTCTTGAACCCGAGCCTGGTTCCCGTACTCCGAGCGACTGCGACTAAGGAGCCCCAGGTTTTGGAATGTGGATGAGGGCTCCCCGTGCTGCCTGAAGTAAAGGCCACCAGGGCTTGGTGGTCAACGGGGATCTGGGGAACCTTCGCCATGTAAGCCGGACTCTCTGTCCGTTTTGGGATCTGATAGGAGGGAAGCTGTCCGACTTGTCCTGTACCGTCAACCAAACAATAGCTGCCGCCATAGTCTTGCGCTATCTGGACCAAGGCTCCCGGCGCGCGACTAGGAGGAAGCAGCGTGGTCTGTCCTCGGACCAAGGCCGCGGCGAACCCGACCAGGAATCGATAGCGGTCATCAGCCAAGTTAATGACCGTGGGTTTTTCAGGGAGCAGGTCAGCGAGGGCTCTCACATCTGAAAGAAAATGGCCATAGGTAATCGGATGGCTGTTTTCCCAGGCCAACACTCTGTCGGTGGGGTAGGGGCCGAGCAACGCGGCGGTATTCATAGAGCCACTTGCTGCTATTTCGTACGATGTTTCTCGATCGACTGACAGAGTGAACGGAGTGATGCGAAGGTGGCAACAGTGTTTGGATCATCTGAACGTATCTGATGCCCATAGGATTGAGAGATCGCGAGAGACAGTTCGAGCGCGTCAATCGAATCGAGGCCCAGGCCGTCACCGAAGAGAGATTCTTCTGGCTGAATCTGTGCAGGATCAACTTTTAACGTGAGTGTCCGCACAATGAGTTTCGCAACTTCTGCTTCCAGAGATGATACTTCAGACACGGGTCAGTTCCTTCCGTGCGGGCTGAGCCCGCTTGCATGCGTGCGGCGAATCCTTCTATCAACTCTTTCTCCGCCCTGTCAAGGAAAGGTCAACGAGCCTTAAGAAAACAGCCATGGCTCGGCATCTCAATCAAAACCCTGTTGTCGTCATTGAGGAAACTACATGGTTTCCCCGCAGCCTGCCAATCATTTTTTTGGATCAAGCAGCGTTTGGCGTCACTCGCGCCAGTCGACAGCGCCGAATCCGCTATTCCCTAGCAATACGTACATTAGGCTTACGCTGCTGATGGTCTGATCCCTAAAGGCGACTTGCGGATAATCCGCATCGCGATGGGACACGGCATACCGGACGGCGATACCATGACGGTCGAAGATGCGCACGGTGAAGGATCCATCCGCTCGCAGGATATTTTCCCTTCCTTGAGGGTCGGCAGAGAGCAGCCCGGTGACATAATACTCGCGTCCCGTGACATCGAGCATGGCCCTATCGCCAAGAATGAGACGGAGCGCGAGAAGGGCCTGCGGACTGGCGCCATAATGATAATCACGCTCATCCGCACGTTGGACGCTGCCGGCTGCGCCATAACCGACGCCGCCAAGGGAGGTCCCCTGAATCGCCACGTCCTGGGAGAGCCAGGTCTGCCAGGTGGTCCCGAGTGAGAGCGCGGTCGTTGAGACGCGAAATATTTGCGGTGCGATATAGTCGTAACTTCCGTAAAGGCCCCAGATGCCGCGCGTGGAATCACCGGACGCATAGCTGGTACCGATCAGAAGCCCACGCGTCTCAATGCTTTGGATCGTGTTGGCCGTTGTACTGGTAAGTTGGACGTCAAAGTAGTCGAA
>JAYTTD010000201.1:0-3000 GCA_043745235.1 Nitrospira sp.
GGCCCTTATAACTCCGGCAGACGTGGAAAGCTTCCTCGCCACCCTGTGCATCCAGGACGAAATACCCACGCGACTCCAGAATAGTCCGCAGCAATTTCCTGACGAGATTCTCATCTTCCACAACCAAGACCGTTTCCGATCCGCCGACGGCTTCGGTGTGGGTTGGCAGAGGCGCTGACACAGCCTCGTCCTGCGTGACCCGCGGGAAATAGACACGAAATGTGGTGCCGTTCCCGATCTCGCTCGAGCACGCAATACGGCCGCCACTCTGCTTGACGATTCCATAGATCATTGACAACCCGAGTCCCGTGCCTTTTCCAACTGCCTTGGTCGTGAAAAACGGCTCATAGATATGGCTTTGCGTGTCTGCCCCCATGCCCTCCCCGGTGTCCGACACCGCAAGCATCACGGAGGGACTGTCTATGCCGTCATGATCGGCGAGGGCTTCTTGTCCATGGATTTCAATGTTCTTCGTCGTAATGGTCAGCCTGCCTCCGCGGGGCATGGCATCCCTGGAATTGACCGCAAGATTCATGATCACCTGTTCGATCTGTCCGGGGTCGACTTTCACATAGACGGCAGTGGCTTCAAGGACCGTGAGCAACTCAATGTCCTCGCCGATAAGCCCTGCTAGCAGCCGCTCCATGCTCGCGACCACATCGTTGAGGTTGAGGATCTTTGGAGCGAGTACCTGTCGGCGGCCGAAGGCGAGAAGCTGATGAGTCAGCACTGCGGCGCGATCTCCGGCTTCCTTGATCATCTCGATCTTGGCCATTCGTGGATCGTCCGAAGCCATGCGCTTGAGGAGCATAGAACAATTGCCGTTAATGACAGTCAGGAGATTGTTGAAATCGTGCGCAATGCCACCGGCCAATCGGCCGACGCCATCGAGCTTCTGCGCCTCACGCAGTTGCTGCTCGAAGCGCCGGTGTATCGAAACATCGCGAAAAATGATCACCACGCCGATGATTTGCCCATCTCCATCGCGAATCGGAGCGGCACTATCGTCAATAGGAAGAGTGGTTCCATCTTTTCGCTGA
The DNA here is from genome assembly GCA_043745235.1 of Nitrospira sp. Taxonomy (GTDB): domain Bacteria; phylum Nitrospirota; class Nitrospiria; order Nitrospirales; family Nitrospiraceae; genus Palsa-1315. The sequence goes on from JAYTTD010000201.1 coordinate 1,041, forward strand.
AGCAGCGTGCCCTCGGCCAGCTCCAGGACGACTCCTTCCTGAATAACCCGCGCGACAGGGCTTTCGACAGGAGTATGCGCGTCGCCGCGCATTGTCTTAAATATCTCTGACACAGGGCGGTCTGTGGCTTCGGGTAAGGTCCAACCCGTCAGCACTTCCGCGCTGGGATTGAGATAGGTCACATGTCCCTCGATATCGGTGGCCAGCACGGCATCCCCCACGCTATTGAGCGTCGCCGCGAGCCACCGCTCCATCTTTCGCAATTTGGTTTCCGTCCGGTGCCGATAGAGGGCCATCGTAATCGTACGGTGGAGATCCTGATCATCCAAAGGCGTCCGCACATAGCAGAATGGTTCCTTGTGTGTCAGGGATTGAAGTGCGATCGGATCGGCGCGCATCGTCGAATACAGAACGGGAATCTGCAATTGGTCAAGGAGATATCGCGTGGATTCGTGCCGAGCCAGGTCAGTTTGTATCGACATACTCATGATCACGAGATCGGGACGAAGTGTCTCGACACGGGCGAGAAGGGTCTCGCCGGAAGAGGTTATACTGAAATCCGTTGAATTTTGAATGAGGGGCTTCCTCCGTGGAATACTCCACGGAAACGCGAACACAAGGAGCCACCGATGAGACAAGAGACGAGGCAACGGAAGCATGCCATGGCTGGGTTGAGGGCGATCTCTGGTGAACAGCAGATGTTGGGGACCCTGGTCCGCGTCATCGGCTCGGGCAAACAGGCGCTGGACGCAGTGATGCTGGAGATGGGGCGCATGGTGGCCGAGAGCATCATGTTGATCGAGCGGGAAGAACTGGCCGGCCCCGACTACTACCCGACCCATCCCGGCCTGCAGAAATGGGCCCACGAGGCGGGCTCCGCCTACATCGGAGACCAGAAGGTGAAAGTGACGCGCCCCCGACTCAGAGACGTGGAACAGGGAGAGGTCCCGCTCAAGTCCTATGCGCGGCTGCACGCCACAGGGGACTTCTCCGAAGAACTGCTGGAGAAAATCGTGCGAGGGGTCTCCGCGCAGAAATACTCCGAGACCGTCCTCGGTGCGGCACGGGCCTTCGGGGTGTCGCCGTCTTCGGTGTCCCAAAAGATGGTGGAGCTGACGGCCCAAAAGCTGAAGGCATACCAAACGCGGTCCTTGGCGGAGTACACACCGTTCGCACTGTTCCTGGACACGATCCATCGCGGCGGCGAGGCGTTCCTCGTCGCGCTAGGTGTGGACCTGAGCGGCGAGAAGATGGCCTTGGGGTTTTGGCAAGGCTCCTCAGAGAATCACGAGATCTGTGAGGCGCTGTTCAGGGACCTGGAGCGTCGCGGCCTGGTGCTCTCCCGGCGGATCCTCTTCGTGACGGATGGGGGCAGCGGCCTGCGTAAGGCGCTGCGGGAGCGGTTCGGCAAGAAGCTGGTGCATCAACGGTGCGCGATTCATAAGGGCCGGAATCTGCAGCGGCACCTGGCGAAGCGGTACCGCCACGAGGCGCATCGCCAGCTCACCACCGCGTTGGAACAGACGAGCTACGCCGAGGCCAAGCAGATGCTACTGGAACTGGAGGCGTGGCTGCGGACCAAGAACGAGTCGGCGGCGGATTCGCTCCTAGAAGCCTTTGAGGAGCTGTTGACGGTGCATCGGCTGAAGGTGCCGACGCTGCTGCGCAAGACGCTGCTGTCGACCAACCCGATCGAGAGCATGTTCTCCCTGGTCCGGCACAGCGAGCGCAATATCAAGCGTTCACGCGGGAGCGCGATGCTCCAACGGTGGCTGGGGACCGTGTTGCTGTATTGCGAGCAGCAGTTTAAGCGCGTGAAAGGCTTTGCAGGGATTGCGGAGGTCATGGCGACGATCGAGGCCGAGCACGCGGAGCCGCAACTGGCTCAGACGAAGAAGGCAGCGTGAGACAACCATGGGAGCCGCTCAGAATATTTCAACGGACTTATTGACAACCTCCG
>JAYTTD010000202.1:0-2994 GCA_043745235.1 Nitrospira sp.
GAGGGGTCGAAAACAGCGCTTCCGATTGCGTCAGAAACGGCTGAAGCCCGTATGCGACCAGACTGGTGCGAGCCTCCAGTATCAAGCCTGACTGGACGATCTCCTGCTGATCGAGGGAGCGAACCACCAATTCCCGGGCGATGAGAAGCCCACAGGCGAGGACTAGCAGGGCTCCAATCGTGACCTTCCATCTGATGGAGAGGGTCATGCTGAACGATCCAATTCTTTGAGTTTATATCCCAGAGATTTGACCGACAGAATCGCGTCGCTGAGTAAAGGGAGTTTTTGCTTGAGTCTTCGGATGTGGACGTCGACCGTCCGTGTGGTTCCGTAGTAATCGTACCCCCAGACGGAATTCAGGAGGACCTCCCTGGTCAGGACTCTGCCGGGGTTGCGCAGGAGATGTTCGAGCAGGCCAAACTCTTTGGCAGTGAGCAGGACCTCGATTTTATTGACGGTGACTTCGTGCCGTGCGAGATCCATGACGAGATTGCCGTAGCGGTAGAGGGCCGGGCCGTCGTCCGGTTTCCGCTCAAGCCGTCGGAACAGAGCCTTGATGCGGGCAACCAGGGTCTTGGGGCTGAATGGTTTGATGACGTAGTCGTCGGCTCCCAGTTCCAGGCCGATGATGGTGTCCGATTCCTCGGCTTTGGCGGTCAACATGATGATGGGGAGCCGCGCGGTCTCGGGAGCTGATCGAAGGCGTGTACAGACCTCGAGGCCGTCGATCTCAGGCAGCATCAAATCGAGAACGACTAAATCGGGCTTCTCCTGTTTCACTTGCTGGAGACCTTCCATACCGGTCTTGGCCGACACGGTTCGAAAGCCTTCTTTCTCCAAATACAGTTTGACCAGTTGGAGAATGTCGTGCTCGTCTTCAACGATGAGAATTTTCTTGGCGGAAGGGCTTGGCATAGCTGGTGGTGTGAGCCTACGAGGGCGTAAGAACTCTGTCAAGCGAGAGGTAGCAAAGAGAAGCGCGGGCCAATTCAGTTGACGAGGCCCGCTGCTCTGACGTAAGGTAAATGCCAGCTATTCGTGAGTCTGCGGCAGGAACGGAGCGCGCTACTGAGTTCGGGGAGAAGGAGACGGCTATGAAGATCTATCTCGCCAATCCACGAGGGTTTTGTGCCGGGGTCGACCGGGCGATCGATATCGTTGATCTCTCACTGAAAAAATATGGGGCGCCCATCTATGTCCGGCATGAAATCGTTCATAGCCGACATGTCGTAAACTCGCTCCGTACCAAGGGTGCTGTGTTTGTGGAGGAGCTGGGAGAAGTGCCGGAAGGTTCGGTCGTGATCTTTAGTGCCCATGGGGTTGCTAAGTCGGTATGGGAGGAAGCGAATCGGCGGCGCCTGCATGTGATCGATGCCACCTGCCCATTAGTCATTAAAGTGCACAACGAGGTCAACCGCGATTATACGCAGGGATATGATCTCATTCTGATCGGCCACGCCGGCCATCCCGAAGTGATCGGGACACTGGGACAGATCCCGGACAAGTTCCACCTGGTGTCCTCCGTAGCCGATGTCGAGAAGCTACAGGTTAATAACATTCGCGACCTCTCCTATGTCACGCAAACGACCCTGAGTGTCGATGAGTGCCGGGATATTGTCGGCGCCCTTCATCAACGGTTTCCGCACATCAAGGGGCCACATCAGGAAGATATTTGTTACGCAACGCAGAACCGCCAGAATGCAGTGAAGGAGCTCTCCAAGCTCGTGGACGTCATCCTCGTCATCGGTTCTCCGAATAGCTCAAACTCCAATCGTCTCCGTGAGTTGGGGGAGCAGTGTGGAATTGCGTCCTACTTGATCGACGCTTCGTCCGACATCAATCCTGCCTGGCTTACGAACGTGCAGGCGGTTGGGATCACAGCCGGTGCTTCTGCGCCCGAAGTGTTGGTCGAAGAAGTGGTGACGTACCTCAAGACCTTTGGGACGGCAGAGGTTCAAGACCTGACGGTAATCGAAGAAGACGTGGAATTTCTTCTCCCGAAGGAATTGATCACGATTGAGTCCTCCAATAAATCGGTTGGGGCTCAGGTGGGATAACCACACTCTTCGCTACGTTCCTGCTCCCAAATGTAGTAGGCCCCTCTCTTGCTCATACCACCGGCAGTGTTTTTCTTTGATTTTCCGCGCAAATCTGTGCTAGAAATCCAGGCGTTTTATCCGTTTGCCCTCATACGCATGGCAGTGTGGCGATTGAGAAGTCCTCGCATCCCACCCTCTCTCCCGCGCCATTGCTCGAATAGAAGTAGTGGCAGCAGAAGCGTTCAGGAATAATGCAGGTGTGGCCCTCATGAGACAGATGCGCTACCAAAGGAGTGATCGATGTATTTAAAATCCCTTGAAATGGCGGGATTTAAGTCGTTCGCAGAAGCCCGGATCGAATTCCCCAACGGCGTGACAGCAATTGTGGGGCCAAACGGGAGTGGGAAAAGTAACGTCGTCGATGCAATCCTTTGGGTGCTCGGTGAACAGAGTACGAAGTCTCTGCGCAGCGAAAAGATGGAAGATGTAATTTTTAACGGAACCGAAATGCGGAAGCCTCTCGGTTTGGCGGAAGTGTCGCTCGTGATCAGTGGGCTGGATCAGCTCACGGTAGATCCGTTGTCCGGTCTTTCGAGCCAGCTGGCGGAGTATCAGGAACTCATGATCACGCGCCGCCTCTATCGAAATGGCGACAGTGAATATCTCATCAATAAGACGGTCTGCCGGTTGAAGGACGTCCGGAGCATTCTGTTGGATACCAGGGCCGGCACAAAAGGGCACACAGTCATCGCGCAGGGACAAATCGATCAGATTCTGAATGCGTCACCGCAAAACAGGCGGGAGTTGATCGAGGAGACGGCGGGCATTGTTCGCTACAAGAAGCAGAAAGGCGAGGCGTTGAGGAAGGTGGAGGCGACCCAGCAAAACCTTTCGCGGGTGCGGGACATCATTGCTGAAGTGAAAAAGCAGTTGAATGCTCTCGAGCGCCAAGCGC
>JAYTTD010000203.1:0-11071 GCA_043745235.1 Nitrospira sp.
CTCAACGTACCCAGAGGGTACGCCTCGGGACCTTCACTCGCTGCGGCCTTGCTGGACGGACTTTTTGAGCATCCTGCGAGACTGTTCTTCCGTTGTGCCGCACAGGCGCATCATCGAGTTCTAGCGTGTTAAAATAATCTTCCCACATCCTGCTAGTTCCTTGGTGTGATGGCAGTGTCTGTGAAGGTGAGAGGCACAAACGTTGGAGGATGTTCGGATCAGTTCAGTTCGTATTCAACCAAAGGCCCTTTGGAGTGGAAGGGCCTTTGTCTTGTGCGTTGGTCTGTGCATGGGCGCCCTGGCCGGTCTCGCGCCGGCGCCGGTGAGTGCGGCGAATCAGGAGCCGATGACCGTGGATGAAGCCGCGCGATTGGGGGAAGAATTTGGCGTGATCGTCGGGGATGTGGACGAGGACATCAAAAAAGAATTGAAACTCGAACGGGCGCAGGGCGTCGCGGTATTCGAAGTGATTGGGAGTTCGCGCGCCGACTATGCCGGCATCAAGGTCCGATCCATTATCAAGGAGATCGATAAGACCGAGATCGGAAACATGATTGATTTTGGGCGAGCGATCAAGCGCGGGATGAAAGCCTGTAACTTCACCGTCGGTACCTATGAGCCGGCCGATCCGGGCGATCCGGTCGGGTGGGGGGTGAATTTCCATTTTGTCGGATGCAAACGGGATTGATGATGTCACGACGCAGAGGGTCCGCACCACGAATCATCGCAGGCCTGTTCCTCGCGCTCGTGGTGGGCGTCATCGGCCTGTATCATGGCCACGCCATTGCGCAGAAGGCAGAGGCTCCGGGCGACTGGGTGGCGGACATTGAAAAGATCTTCATTCGATCGGAAGACTGCAAGCAATGCCACGATCGGCACTATGAAGAGTGGAAAGGCGCGCGCGAACAGACGCCGGACCTCAAAACATTTGGACGGGTCGATGCCGCCTTGTTGCATGGGACGTCGCTGGAGTCGCCGGTCTTCCGCACGGTATTGGGCGTCTGGCTCCAGACCAATCCGACGGCCGACGAGCGTGGACGCTGTCTCTCCTGCCATGCGCCGTCAACCACCGTATTCCCTCAATATGCCGACAAGATTGTGGCCCAGGTGCTGGCCGGCAAACCGCAAGTGGAAGGCATCGGGTGCGCTTCCTGCCATCTGATCAAGCTGGTCGTGCAGACACCGAACTCTCCGCCCTCATTCAAGATCGAGCCGGGCAAGATGATCTATGGTCCTTATGCGAACCCGGAGGAGAATCTCGTCCATCCTGCGACGCAGTCCGATCTGTTCCGTGGCGCGAATTATTGCGCATCGTGCCATTTCGATAAGGTCAAGGATGTGACGCAGAAAGATCTGCCCGGCGAAATTTTGCAGGGGACGGTGTGTCAGGATTGCCATATGGAGCCTTCCACCGGCAGTTCCACGTCGAAGCGTGGCGCTATGACGCGCGCGATCAGCAGGCATTGGTTCCGTGGCGTGGTAGTGTCCGGCACCATCCTCAAGAATCGAAATCTCCAGGCTGAATGGATGCCCCGCCTGGATCTTGAGACCACCAAGTCCGCGACTGCGGTGGAAGGAACGGCGCTGGTGAAAATCGGCAGCCTTCCTCACAGCTTTCCTGACGGCGACCCGGTGCTCAAGCAGTTCTATCTGGTCCTGACCGCCAAGGATGCACAGGGCACGGTGCTGAAGGAAGAGACCAAGCAGTTCGGCTTGCCGTACGACAAGATTCTCCGGGGCCCGATTCCTGATCCCTTCATCAAGGGAGGCCATACGAGAAAAGTTCCCTTCTCCCTTGCGATTCCGCCCGGCTCGACCGCCACTTCGATTGAAGCGGTGTTGAACTATGCGTTGATTCCGACGCCCGAACCGGCGCTCAAGGAGAAATATCTCGCAACCCTGGCAACCGATAAAGAGCGAGAGACTGCAAAGAAGATTTTCGATGAGTATACGCAGCCGCGCCTTCTAACCTACCGGGCCAAAGCTCTCTGAGCTGCCGAAGTAGAAAGACCAGGATGATGGTGCGAGATGTGACCCCTGTGAAGATCGCAGTCGGCACGGTGATCGTGGTGGTGGCGTTGTTTTTCTCACCGTGGTTCGGTAGCGGCACGTTCGCGCAAGAAGCAGCTAAATCTCAGAACACTCTTGAAAAGGCCTTTCCGAGTTCCAGCAAGTGCAAACGTTGCCATGAGCGCGTGTTTGAAGAGTGGGAAACTTCTCCGCTCGCGCATTCGATCCATTCCCCCGCGTTCCGCGCCTCGCTCGACACCTTCCTGGCTTCCCCGGCAGGAAAAGACAAAGCCCAGTGCTTTCGCTGCCATGCGCCGCACGTGCGCGAATTCCCCGATCAGGTCCAGCACTTTATCGAGCAGGCCAAGTCCGGTGATCCGTTGCTGGATGGGGTGGCCTGCGCGCAATGCCACTTGATCAAGCAGGTCGATCGGGCGAAGCACCCGCCGGAGCCCAAGTACGAACTGGAGAGCATGACGCTCTATGGCCCCTACAAAGATTTCGTGCCGAATCTCGCGCACCAGTCGATGGAGCTGGGGCTATTTCAAAAGTCAGACCTTTGCCTCAATTGCCACCAGTCGGTCCCCTCAGCTGTCAACTTAGGCAAGACCAACGATCTGCTGGGCAACTGGGATCAGAGCAAGGCGGTCAAGTCCGGCAAAGAGTGCCAGACCTGCCACATGCCGGAGCAAATCGGCGAGTCGGCGAATGGGGAGAAGAAGCGGAAGGTCGCAAACCATACGTTCCCCGGTCGTATCGGCAAGCTTCGTCAAGAAGCGGCCAAGCTGGAGGTCCAAACGAAAATCGAGGGTGAGAAAACGACAGTCATCGTGAAGGTCCAGAGTCTTGTTCCGCACAGTCTGCCGGCCACCCATCCGGCCTGGGCCTCCGTGGTGTTGGATCTGGATATCAAGGGGAAGAATCTCAAGACCGTCTTTACCGACAAGCGCATCTATGGCCGAGTTTATCAAGACGCCAAGGGCCAGAAGACGAGCTTCGATTTTGAGGCGGTCAAAGTTTTGGAAGATACGGTCTTGAAGCCGGAGGAAACGCGCGTCGAGACCTTTGCCTTCCCCACGCCGAAAGACACTAAGACGTTCGATGTCGAAGTGACCCTCAACTACGCGCCGCTCACCGGCCCTGCCCCCTTCATACAACGCGTCGAAGCCGAGTCCTCCAGAGGATCGCAAGACCCGGTCTTCCAGCCGATCGAGATCATCAAGTACGCCGAGAATATCTCGGTCACCAAGTAACCACTCACGCCTAAGACGTGAAAGGTGAGAGGTGAAACGTGATTGAGATGAGGGTCTCCGATGGCCTCGTTTCAGGCTACCGTGTACGTCTCACGTGGTACATTTCACGAGTTACTCGACAACGATGCTGGCCCTTGGCCGAGGGGTTGAACAGGCTGACCTAGCAGCTGGTCATCTGGAAAAAGATCGGGGCGAGTTAGTCATAGTGGGTCCACAGGCGTAGGACCTTGACGATTTTCTCCTGTTCGAGGACTTGATAGACGAGCCTATGCTGGATGGTAATTCTCCGCGAATAGGCGCCGACTAAATCGCCGACCAGCTTTTCGTAGGGCGGAGGGGTTTGGAACGGATTCTTTCGCAACACTTCGAGCAGGCGTTCAGTTTTATCTCGATAGCCTGCCGCTGCATTTTTCTTTGAGTCCTTCTGCGCTTGTTTGGTAAAGACCAGCTCCCATTTCACCAGGGGAGTTCTTTCGCGCATTTCCCAATGGGGGTGGCGAGCCCTTTACGAATGGATTGTCTCATGCGGGGGATGGAAAGCAGATACACCGTTTCCTGGATGGCTCGCCAATCATCTTCCGAGACGAGCACCGCACTGGAGCGTTTCCCTGCAATCATGATTGGTTCATGCGATGAAGCTGTTTCATCAATGAGACGGTACAATCTCGATCGTGCCGCACTCGCTTTCAGGGTTGTCATGTCGCCTGCTCCTTATCTAGCCGTTAAGACCTGTAAGATACGGTACGCGATCACGTACGTACTGTCAAGGGAGCGTAAGAGAAACGGGCGTCTCGGCCTGGCAGTTGTTCACGGCCAATGCTGGAGGGTTTTTTCAACACCCGCTACTCGGCGACGATGCTGGAGCCAGGCGATTTCATCTTAAAGATTTGAACGGCGTTGTACATGCCTTTGGCGGGATGGTTGAGGATGAGGCGGGAATTGGTAATGTGGGTGTCGAGCAACTCGTATTGTCCACCACTGAAATAGATATCGCAGTCATCGATCGCGCAGTTCTTGTAGACGTGGTTATCCAGCGACAGCTTCGCTTTGCTGAACGTCTGTCCCTCTACCAAGATATAATCCGGCGCCACGCCCATGTGCATTTTCTCCTCCGCGCACTATAACAAGTCTCTTTTTGAACCGCAAACCAGTCAGCCTCAATGATGTTGGGGTGATGAACCAAAAGAAAACGGAGGTGGTCGAAATTTACGACTATTGCAGGCAAGATGATTTCCCAAGCCGGAAAGGGTATCCTTCGGCGGCAAACTGGACCTCCTTGTTGTGATATGCCGACACTGAATTGGATTGGAAAAGAAGCGGTGGTGAATCATCACCACCAGGTGCCGTTTCGCCTGCTCAAAGATGTACCCGACCTTGCCTGCGGCGAGCCGGGCGACGGGAATCTCATCGTGCAGGGCGATAACCTCGTCGCGCTCAAAGCGCTGCTTCCTTATTATGCCGGCCAGGTGAAGTGCATATTCATTGATCCACCATACAACACTGGCAACGAGGGCTGGGTTTATAACGACAACGTAAACAGCCCTATTATTCACGAATGGCTCGGAAAGGTAGTCGGCAAAGAAGGCGAGACGCTCGATCGGCACGACCGTTGGCTGTGCATGATGTATCCGAGGCTCGCGCTGCTTCGACAGTTCCTCCAGGATGACGGTGTAATCTTCATCACCATCTGAACGGATGAAGTGGGTCACCTGGGCGAGCTCGCGGATGAGATTTTCGGAGCTAGAAATCGCGTTGCAATTGCAGCCTGGGAGACAGCCTACACCGCAAATCAGACTGCGAAACACATTTCTGAAACCACGGATTTTGTTTACATCTATGCGCTCAATTTCGACAAAGCGACAGTGGGTAAGTTCGAGAGGAGTGAGGAACAGCTTGCGAAGTTTAAAAATCCCAATGATGACCCGCGTGGTCCTTGGAAAGCTGAAAATCTATCGGCAGGGAAGTTTTATGCAGCTGGTCAGTTTGAGATTACTGGAGCAAATGGGAAAAAGTTTTCTCCTCCGCCCGGTCGCTACTGGCGTTGTAACGAAGCGCAGTTCAAAACATGGTTGGTGGATGACCGAATTACGTTTGGGAAGGGTGGTTCTGGGCGTCCGATGCTAAAGAAGTACCGGGCTGAAATCTTACAAGGGCTCACCCCTACGACGTGGTGGAAGCATGAGGATTTTTCCACCGCCAAGGACGCAAGCATCGAACTGAAAAATATCTTTGGGGGTGATGCCATATTCTCCACGCCAAAGCCTACACGCTTGCTAGAGCGTGTGCTGCAAATTGCCACCAATCCTGGGGATCTCGTCCTCGATTCCTTCGCAGGTTCGGGTACGACAGGGCATGCTGTCCTGAAGCTGAATCGAGCTGTGCCCAATCAGAAACCACGGAGGTTTATCCTTGTCGAAATGGAGTCGAAGATCGCGCGTGAAGTCACAGCTGAGCGTGTCCGTCGAGTTGCAGAAGGCTACAAGAATCCAAAGGAGGAGAAGATCGAAGGCCTCGGCGGCGGGTTTCGCTATTGCGAGTTGGGTGAGCCGTTGTTCGACGAGAGCGGGAAGATTCGAGAGACCGTCAGTTTTGCCGATCTGGCGCAGCATGTCTATTTCACCGAGACAGGCGAGCCGCTGCCGCGCGAGCGTGTGACGAAGTCGCCATTTATCGGCGAATGTCGTGGCGTCGGGATCTATTTGTTGTTCAATGGCATTCTCGGCGAGAAAAGCACGCAGGGAGGCAATGTGCTCACGCGCTCGGTGCTGGCAAAGCTGCCGAAATTCGGAGGCCAGAAAGTGATCTATTGCGCCGGATGTTTGCTGGGGAAAGATCGGCTGCAAGCGGAGCAGATTTTGATCCGTCAGACCCCTTATGAAATCAAGGTGTCATGAAGCCGTTCATTGATTCTCAGGAACTCGCCAGCCGCTTCAATGAAGATGAAGCTGTTTGGAGGCATTACGAGCGCCTATGCCAGTTGCGCCGTCGATTCGGGCTGGGCATCACCTTGCCGAGGGATCTTCTCGACCAACTCGATTGGCTAGAGGCGGAACGGGAGGGCCGAATCATCCGCTGCATTGGGATGGTCTTGTCATGAAACAACTCAAGCCGCTCGAATCCATGATCTTCACGATCCGCGAACGCAAGGTCATTATCGATGCCGACCTCGCCGCGCTCTACGATGTACCTACGAAAGCCTTGAATCAAGCTGTCAGACGCAACGAGGATCGCTTCCCGCGCGATTTTGTCTTTCGGCTGACCGTGAAGGAGCGGTTGGAGGTGGTCACAAATTGTGACCACCTCGCCAAGCTGAAGTTTTCTCGAACCTTGCCAATGGCCTTTACCGAGCACGGGGCCATTATGGCTGCCACAGTATTGAACAGTTCACAGGCGGTCGCGATGAGTGTCTTTGTGGTGCGGGCCTTTGTGCGCCTGCGGGAGCATGTGGTCGCCAATCAGGCGATTCTGAAGCGCCTGGCCGAGATCGACCGGACGTTACTTCAGCATGACTCGGCCTTGTTGGATCTGTATGAGAAACTGTTGCCGCTTCTTCAGCCTCTTCCGGACCAGCCTAAACGGCGAATCGGTTTTCAATCGAAGGGCAAATCGTGATTACGCTGAAGGGCTATCAAGAGCGCGTACTCGATTCGTTGCGAGAGTTCTTTCGCTTGACCGCCCAGACCGGCGATCCTGTGTCAGCATTTCGTGACACAACGAGACGCCTGGGCGAGGCTACGCCGTATCTTCCGGTCTCGGCTGCTGGGCTCGGTTCTGGTATGCCCTATGTCTGCCTGCGTGTGCCGACAGGCGGCGGCAAGACGCTGCTCGCCTGTTATGCCGCAGGATTGGCCTTGCACGATTTCATGCGGGCCGACCATGCTGTAGTACTGTGGCTCGTGCCCAGCAACACCATTCTGGATCAGACCGCCGATGCTCTGCGCGATCCGCGTCATCCCTATCGCCGTGCGTTAGAACTGGCCTGTGGCGCGGTGGAGGTCGTGACGATCGAGGAAGCGTTACGCCTCTCACGTGCCACGGTCGAAGGACAGACGGTGGTGATCGTGGCGACCATTCAATCGTTCCGTGTCGAGGACACGACAGGGCGCAAGGTCTATGACCAGAACGGCGCGTTTGCCGAACATCTACTCAACATACCGTTAGATCGCTTGGCCGATCTGTTGCCAGGCGCAGACGGCAAACCCAAGCCGTCGCTCGTGAACATGCTGAGGCTTCGTCGGCCTATCGTCATTGTGGACGAAGCCCACAATGCGCGCACGGACCTTTCTTTCTCAACGCTTGGCAATGTGTTGCCGTCTTGCATCGTGGAGTTTACGGCAACGCCGGCACGGGAGAAGACTCCATCGAATGTGCTGCATCGCGTCTCGGCAGCGGAATTGAAAACCGCACAGATGGTGAAGTTGCCGTTGCGAGTGATCACTCGGCACCCGAGCCAGCGAGATCAACTCTTGGCGGATGCGATCACGCTGCGTGCCGATCTCGAAAAGCGGGCTGTGGCGGAGGGACAACAGACGAGCGAGTATATCCGGCCTATTCTTTTGATCCAGGCAGAGCGGGTGGATGGCTGCGAGCCGTTGCGCGACCGGCTGGTGGGCGAGTTCGGTCTTTCGAAAGACGAGGTGAAAATCTCCGTCGGCAAGCTCGACGAACTGAAAGATGTGAAAGAGATTGCCTCGCCGAAATGCCCAGTCCGCGTCATTATCACCGTGGAGAAGCTGCGGGAGGGTTGGGATTGCCCCTTTGCCTATGTGTTGTGTAGCCTCAAAGAAACACGGTCGGCTACGGCGATCGAGCAAATCGTTGGGCGCATTCTCCGATTGCCGAATGCCCAGGCCAAGCGACATCCCGATCTGAACTGTGCGTATGCCTTCTCTGTGTCGGAGTCGATCACAGATGTACTGGCCGAACTGCGCGAAGCGCTAGAACACAATGGCTTTACCGCAGCGGAGGCGGAGCGGATTATCATTCCAGTGCCTCAAGGCACGCTGCCGCTTGGCGTACAGCCGCAGACCGTGATTTTCACGATGGGCGAGATTGATGCGACCGTGGCCCAGGTTCAGGAAGCTGCGCTTGCAGGTAAAGTACGGATCGATGCCGCAACCGGCGCTATTACCATCGTGGTTCCGCTCGATCGGGACGATACTGAAAAAGTGAAGAGCTGTGTCACGACACCGGAGGCCAAGGCCAAAGTGGAGGCAGCAGCTGAATTGGTGCGCCAGGCAGAGCAGGCGTTCGGCGGAACAGGGGCTCCTCGCATTCCCTCGCCCTATGAACGGCAATTGGATTTTCTCGTGCCGCTGCTGTGTTTCTCCGAGAATGGCGTGCTGTATGAATTCGAGAGTACGTTTCTCATCGAACACCCGTGGAAGCTCAGCGAGAAAGATGCGTCGCTATCAGCAAGCTATCACCCTCTGACTCGTCCCTATGGCAAGACTGCGGTGGTTGATGTTGGCGATAAGGGCGAGGTAAAGACGATGCTTATGGGCGATACCGCTGAGAGCGATTTTGTCGGAACGCTGCATCAACAGGTATTTCAACTCAGTGGCGCGAACGAATGGTCTCTCGAAAGCCTGGTCACATGGTTGGATCGGGAAATCGAACATCACGATATTCCCGCTGGAGAATCGGCGGAGTTTCTGCGAAAAGTTGCCCGAGGGCTCATGGCGAATTTCGGGATCACGGACGTCGGTTCTCTCGCGCTTGATCGTTTCCGGCTTCGCGACGAGATTGCGGCGCGTATCCAGGAACATCGAGAAAACGAGCGCAAGGTGTCGTTTCAGTTGTTGCTTCTCCCGAATTCTCCGCTGACCGTTGACGAAGGGCGCGCGATCAATTTTAAGACGATGGGTTATGAACCGAGCCGTGTCTATGAAGGGGGCTTCCAGTTTCAAAAACACTATTTTGGGCCAAAGCCTGGCGAACTATCCGAAAAGACGGCCGATGGTCAGACCACGGAAGAATTTCGGTGCGCGCAGTTTCTTGACGGACTTTCCCACGTGCAGTGTTGGGTGCGAAACCTCCCACGCAAAGCGACCTCATTCCGTCTGCAAACCTCGACAGACTGGTTTTATCCAGACTTTATTTGCCAACTGACAGATGGGCGGGTTCTTGCGGTCGAATATAAGGGGAAGCATCTGTACGACGGCGTGGATGCTGAGGAAAAGCGAGTGGTCGGTCAGGTATGGGCATCGCGGAGCGGCGGACGGTGCTTGTTCGAGATGCCGACCGGGGGCGACTTTTCACGTATTGGTAAAGCAGTTCAATCGGTTCCCCGCTAGGCTGTCTTCGTCCTCGGTCGCCCCCTTTCAAAGAGTTGTTCTCGCGCATGAGGGTCTTCAAACGAGCATCACTGTTCCCTCACCATCTTTAGGAGGTGGTCTGGATTGTCCTCCACTGTGGGGTCGAGCAATCGTCATCTATTTAAATGATCCCTCCAAGCTCGCTTGCCTTCCCTCTCTTGGAAGGGCAGCCATGTTGGTCTACGTGCGGCCGTCGAGCCGAATCCCTTCCCCGCGCCAAACATCTGCCAAGGGAGTGGTCGAGGTTGCCCTTGACTGCGCGCATCGGACGAGCACAGTTTTACCGTGCGCGTTCTGCGAGCAAGAAGGGCACCTGATCACTCCCGCTCTCCCCTTCTCAGGGCGCGCGTTCCGGGAGCACAGGACTAACGTGGCTGTCCTTCCAATCCTTTTTATCGTGCGGCCTCTGTGAGCAAGAAGGATGGTTGCCCACTCCCTCCCCCCTTTTTTCATCTTGATCCCATCGCCCCAACTGTATAGAATAGCCCGACTTTTCGAGCAGTTAACTGCACGGATCGAATCTGCACCACCTCGCGTTTCATCCTTCTGACTCATGTACTTTGGATGGGTTGAAGCCTCGGGGAGTTGTGTGACATACATCATGGGGTTGGCGGTTTTGCGCAGAGCTGAGATGAGCGCATTTGCAGGATGGTCAACATGGCTTTCCAGTGTGGCTGTCTGTCTGCGTGCCCGGCATGGCTGCAGGGAAAAACTGGAAGCATTTTTACGATCCTGATTACGGGAGGACTGTACTGTGAGTGATTCGGCGATCATTACGTTTGCGTTGATAGCGGCGGTGACTGGCATTGCCTACGGCCTGTATTTGGCCATGTGGGTGTTCAAGCTCGACGCCGGGAACCCGAAGATGCAGGAAATTGCGAAGGCGATTCAGGAAGGCGCGAGTGCCTATCTGAACCGCCAGTACCGGACTGTCGGCGTCGTCGCCGCGGTGTTGTTCGCCATCTTGTGGGGCGCTGGGGCGTTCTCCGATAAATTCGGCCTACTGACCGCGATCGGATTCTTGATCGGCGCAGGCGCGTCATCGCTGGCAGGGTATGTGGGCATGGTCATCGCGGTGCGGGCGAACGTCCGGACGGCCCAGGCTGCGCATAAGGGGATGAATCCGGCGTTGACCGTGGCATTCCGTGGCGGCGCGGTGACAGGGCTGTTATTGATCGGCTTGGGCTTGCTGGCCATCACCACGTTCTATGCATTGGCATCACAGTTTGCGGGGCAGGAGCATGCGATCCACGCGTTGTTGAGTCTTGGGTTCGGCGGGAGTTTGATTTCGGTGTTTGCCCGTGTCGGCGGTGGTATCTATACGAAAGCGGCGGACGTCGGCGCAGATCTCGTGGGGAAAGTCGAAGCGGGGATTCCGGAGGACGACCCTCGTAACCCGGCAGTCATTGCGGACAACGTGGGCGACAATGTCGGTGACTGTGCCGGTATGGCCGCGGACCTCTTCGAGACCTACGCGGTGACGACGGTGGC
>JAYTTD010000204.1:0-10994 GCA_043745235.1 Nitrospira sp.
ATGGAACTCTGGCACAATAGAATCCTGGTCCTCGACTTCGGGTCGCAATACACCCAACTGATTGCACGCCGCATTCGCGAAGCCCACGTCTACTCGCAAATTCTGCCCTGCACCGTTCCCTTGGCAACCATTCTCGCCTATCGTCCGCAAGGCATCGTGTTGTCGGGTGGTCCCTCCAGTGTGTACGAGAAGAAGGCGCCGAGCGTTCCCAAGGAACTCTTCGACCTGGGGGTTCCCATTCTCGGTATTTGTTATGGGATGCAGCTCGTGACGCATCTCTCGGGCGGGGAGGTGGCCAAGTCCAAGCACCGTGAGTACGGCCGTGCCGATCTCACGATCGACGACAAGAGCGATCTCTTCAAGGGCATCGGTGAAGGCGGATCGACGGTCGTCTGGATGTCGCACGGAGACCGTATCGAACGGATGCCTCCTGGCTTTCGATCCATCGCGCATACAGCCAATTCGCCGATTGCCGCGATGAAGCGCGACGATCACAAGCGCCGGATCTTTTGCCTCCAGTTTCATCCGGAAGTGGTGCATACGCCGGAAGGGACGACGCTACTTCGCAACTTCGTGTATGACATCTGTAATTGTAAGCCGACCTGGACGATGCAGTCCTACGTGGACACTGCGGTGAAGCAGATTCGTGAGCAGGTGGGGAAGGAGCGAGTGATTTGCGCTCTGAGCGGGGGCGTGGATTCATCAGTGGCCGCCGCATTGACCCATCGAGCCATTGGCGACCAGCTGACCTGCATCTTCGTGGACAATGGACTGCTTCGGACCGGAGAAAAAGAACAAGTCAAACAGACCTTCGCCAATCAACTTCATTTGAATTTGCGGCTCATCGATGCATCCGATTCGTTTCTGGCCAAGCTCAAAGGGGTGATCGATCCGGAGCGTAAACGGAAAATTATCGGGAAGCAGTTCATCGAACAATTCGAGACTGAAGCCAAAAAGAAATCAGGCGGCGCAAAGTTTCTGGTCCAGGGCACGCTCTATCCCGATGTGATTGAGAGCGTAAGTTTCAAGGGGCCGTCAGCCACCATCAAGACACATCACAATGTAGGTGGTCTGCCGGCGCGGATGAAGCTGAAACTGATCGAGCCGTTGAGGGAGCTGTTCAAAGACGAAGTGCGGGTGCTGGGTCAGGAATTAGGTTTGCCGGACGAGATTGTTTGGCGACAGCCTTTCCCTGGACCTGGCCTTGCCATCCGGGTGCTAGGAGCGGTCACTAAGGAGCGACTGGCGATTCTGCGAGCAGCTGAGTCTATTCTCGACCAGGAGATTCGTTCCGCCGGTTTGTATCGAGAGATTTGGCAATCACTTGCCGTGCTGTTGCCGATCAGGACCGTGGGCGTCATGGGCGATCAACGGACCTATGAACATGTCATTGCGCTTCGTGCCGTGACGAGTCTGGACGGGATGACCGCCGATTGGGCCAAGATTCCGAACGATGTGTTGGGCAAGATGTCGAACAGGATCATCAATGAAGTAAAGGGTGTGAACCGGGTGGTGTACGACATCAGCTCGAAGCCACCGGCCACAATTGAATGGGAGTAAAGCGGTGACGAGTGATGAGTGATCAGTGACGAGTCAGATACAAGTCTGAGGGTTTGCTCATCACACATCACAGTTCACTGATCACTAGCTATGGAAGTTAGATTACAAAAAGTCATTGCCGGATCCGGATTGGCTTCGCGGCGAAAAGCCGAGGAGTGGATTGCCGCTGGGCGAGTGACGGTCAACGGCAAAGTCGTGACGGAGCTCGGGACCAAGGTCGATCCAGATCGCGTCCACATCAAAGTAGACGGCAAGCACCTGAGTTCCGCCCAGCCGTATGTCTATCTGTTGTTGAATAAGCCGAAGAACGTGATGTCGACGTTGAACGATCCGGGAGGCAGGCCGACGGTGAAGGACTTTCTCCGTGGGATCTCGGTGAGGGTGTTTCCTGTCGGTCGATTAGACTTCGACAGCGAAGGGTTGATGCTCCTGACCAATCACGGCGACTTAGCCCAGACGTTGCTCCATCCCCGTTACCATGTACCAAAGACCTATCTCATCAAGGTCAAACAGGTGGTGACAGATGAACATATCCGAAAGTTAGAGCAAGGGGTGCAGTTGGAAGACGGCATGACCGGTCCGGCGATCGTCAAGAAGGTCAAGAAGGCCAGGCTCAACTCCTGGTTGGAGATTACGATTCGCGAAGGGCGTCAGCATCAAGTAAAGCGGATGATGGAGGCGGTCGGTCATCCGGTTTTGAAGCTGACGAGAATTAAAATGGGTCCGCTGTTGTTGGGCGATCTGGCGTCCGGCGAGTTCAGGTACCTGACCGACCATGAAGCGAATGCGTTGCGTGAGCTTGCGGAACAGAAAGTGGCCGCAGCAGAGGACACAGAGAAGCAGGCTCCGAAGCCGAAGAAGCGGGTTAGCCGGGTCGGATGGGCCCGTTCCAAGAAAGCGAAGGTGGTATGAAATTGAGTAATGGCTTGAGGGCTATTGCCGTCGTCTCGTCGAAGAAGCGAAGTTCTCAAACTCTGTGCAGGCGCTCCAGGGGTGAAATATTGCCATGAAGAAAACAATGAATGTTTTCCAGGTTGGAGTCTTTGGGATTGCACTGAGTCTTCTAGGTACAGTGGTTTACGGCGCAAAGGCGTTTGCTGCCGAATGGACGTATACCTATGATGTGATGGACCGAGTCAAGACAGCGACTGACCCCCTCGGTAGAGTGGAAAGCTATAGCTACGATCTGGCTGGGAATCTTACGCAATTCACCGATAGAAAAGGTCAGGGTACAGTTCTGTCCTACGATCCGCTCAACCGAGTCAGCCGCGTCCAGTATGCCGACAACAGCACAGTGAGCTTGGTCTATGACACGGTTGGCCGTCTCGATTCGGTGATGGATTCAGTGTCCTGGACGATTTCATTTGGTTATGATCTTCTGAATCGTGTCGTCAGGGAAATATCCGACCGTGGAGTGATCTCGTATTCCTATGATGCGCTTGGTCGTCGTACTTCGATGACGGTGGCAGGTTATGCACCCATTACTTATCACTACGATGCGGTGTCGAGACTGACGCAGGTGACGCAAGGGAACCAAACGGTCACCATCGGCTACGATGCAGCCGGTCGCCGCACAGCGCTCGTGTATCCGAATGGCACGGTCACGACCTATGCCTATGATTCGGCATCACGATTGACCGCGCTCGTACATGCCTTGGGGCCAAGCACGGTCGAAAGTCTCTCCTACTCTTACGATGCTGGTGGTAATAGAACAGTTGTTCAGCGAAGTCAGGGTAGCGCTGCATCGTTGCCTGCATCGGCTTCGGCCGCGTACGATGCGTCCAATCAACAAACGACACGCAACAGCACAACACCCAACTTGACGTATGACGCAAATGGGAATCTCACCAGTTGGACGGAGGTCAGCGGAACGATCACGTATACGTGGGACGCCCGCAATCGGCTCGTGGCGATCAGCGGTCCTTCCATCACCGCAAGCTTTGTCTATGACGTGTTCAATCGACGAATCGGAAAAACTGTGAATGGAGTGGCGACGCGGTACTTGTATGACCGATATGATGTGGTTGCTGAAATCGGTGGAGGGGCCTATTCGGCGACGTACTTGCGCGGACTTAACATCGACGAGCCGTTTGCGCGATATACAGGGGGATCGGCCACATCCGCTGAGTTCTATCATGCAGATGGAATCGGCAGCATCGTAGCTCTGACTGACCTCGCGGGGATAGTGCAGACCACCTACACGTATGAGCCCTTTGGCGTCACCTCTGTCGCGGGTACGTCGAGTGCCAATCCATTTCAGTTTGCAGGGCGAGAAAACGATGGCGCGACAGGTCTCTACTACCTGCGGGCGAGATACTACCACCCAGTTGCTGCCAGATTTATGCAAGAAGACTCGATCAGGCTTGCCAACTTGGGGGATGAGCTGTCTGCCTACCTAATCGAAGATCCAGCCGGGATGCTCGGTTTCGTTAACCTGTATTCGTATGTAGATAACTCGCCTACAAACTTCACAGATTCTCTAGGTTATGCAAAAGGTGGCAAGCAAAAAATAAATGTGAACCTTCCTGATGGGAGGACTCTTACTAAGCAAACGCCAGTCAATGTAATTCAGCAGGCTATCAACCAGGCAATCACTCAGGGGTGGAGTCGCAATACCGTAGACAGTCTTAAAGCGCTTCGGAAAGTTGTTAGTCGTGGTGGAACCATTGGATTAGCTCTTATGCTTCTTGATCCAGACGATGCGAATGCTGCTGAAGCTCAATTGCTTTGTCAGAGAGGCATTACCTTGCCAGAATGTGAGTCAAGGAAACCTAAGTCTAAGTCAGAACGGTAGAAGATTATGCCAACTCCAGACGGAATTACAGACCGAGATTGGGATAAGGTTCATACGTTGGCACTCCAAGTTGTCAGAGCCAGTGTTTCATCAGATGTCTCCAGTGCCAAGGCCTTGAAGGGAAAGCTTTTGAGCTATCTCCGAAGGCTTGAAGCAAAATATGGTGCGCTCCCAAGCATCCTTGCGACTTGTGCCGATTATACTGAGGACAACAAATCCAAGGAGGCCTTATTGCTCCGAGCCTATTCACTCAGTAAGAGACAGAAGGACGAAATTAATCAAGCCGAAATAGCTCACTCGCTTACCGAATTGTATGTCGAAGATCTCAGGCAATACCGAAAAGGGGTGAAGTGGTTGACGCAGTTGGCGGTTCACGTACGAAAAAGCAAAAGTAGGTTTCTTATGCGAGAAAGCATTCGCTTTCGTGCTGCGCTAAAAAGTATTCGCGGGCCAAAGAAAGAATAAACATGGCACGGTGACCTACACCATCAAGAACACAGCCGGAACGAGATCATTCTTTTATCATGCGGTTCCAAATAGAAGCAGTCCGACCGGACCGATGAGCAATATCTATCAGACCTTTCAGTGGACTGAACCTATCGGTGGTCGCAAAGATGGCTGCTCATGATGTCTTTTGTCTGGCGGAATCTGGTCGTTGTGGCCTCATTGATGTTGTTCGGTTGCTGGGGGTCTGTGCCGTCGGAACACGTGTACGGTACGTACGTGGCCTCGTCTTCTTTTGGTACGGAAGCGCTCGTGCTTAATCGTGACGGAAGTTACGAGCAGGGATCATTGTCGGAAGCCAGGCACCCATCACTGCACATGGTTCGTGGAGTTTTGAGAGATTTCAAAGTTCCTGGAGTATTGACCCGAGGCGACAAGCTATCATCGAGCTACATGGCTTCCTAACCGTGCATGATGGATTTGGCCGTCTGGATGACAAGTGGCAAGCTGCAAAACCTGGAACGGTTTTCCGTGGTGTTGAAATAGAGTGGTTCAAAATCGTGATAGGCTCTAGTGGTGACTATCCGTATGTGAAGCAATGCTCACGTTCATGTATGTGAGTTTCTGCTGGCGACTTCTTCGGCGCTACTGAGCTATGTATTGAGAAATGTGTCTGACTAGATTTTAGAGTTGTGTGATAACGAAGCTTGGCAAGTGGTGCGTCGTGCTGGGCGGGTGAGAGGGGAGACTTTTGCGCATCCTGCATAAGAAAGCGAAGGTGGTATGAAGGTCAGAACTCATCGGTGCGGGGAGCTCACGAAAGCCGCGGTCGGGCAGACCGTCGTCTTGAACGGCTGGGTTCAGCGGCGGCGTGATCACGGCATGGTCATGTTCATCGATCTGCGGGATCGAACCGGGCTGACGCAGGTGGTGTTCAATGCCGAACGTAATGCGGCGGTGCACCAGGGCGCCCATGTCTTGAAGAGCGAGTGCGTCGTCTCCATCACCGGCCAAGTGATGGCCCGCCCTGAAGAGTCGAAGAATCCCAACCTGCCGACGGGTGAGGTCGAAGTCTTCGTGGATGCCGTCGAGATTCTGAATGAGTCGAAGACACCGCCCTTCGTGATTGAAGACGATGCCGAAGTGACGGAGTCGATCCGGTTGAAATACCGCTACCTGGATCTTCGGCGCCCGAAGATGCAGCGGCTCTTAACCATCCGACATGACATTATGCAAGCGGTGCGTGGATTCCTGAATGCAGAGCGTTTCCTCGAAGTGGAAACGCCGATTTTGACCAAGAGCACGCCGGAAGGCGCGCGAGACTATTTGGTGCCGAGCCGTGTGAATCCCGGTCAATTCTATGCGCTTCCTCAGTCGCCCCAGCTTTTCAAACAGGTGCTCATGGTGAGTGGCGTCGATCGCTACTATCAGATCGCGCGCTGCTTCCGCGACGAGGATTTGCGCAACGACCGGCAGCCTGAATTTACGCAGATCGACGCGGAACTGTCCTTTGCCGACCGCGAGCAAGTCATGAGCTTGATGGAGCAGATGATCGTCACGGTGTTTCGTGAGGCGGGCGGCGTCAACCTGCCGACTCCGTTTCTGCGTATGACCTATGCCGAGGCGCTGGGCCGCTATGGATCGGACAAGCCGGACTTGCGTTTCGACATGCCGCTGCATGATGTCACCGCCTTTGCCGCAACGAGTGAGTTCAAGGTGTTCAAAGAGGCGGCGACCAAGGGTGGGATTGTGAAGGCGCTGATCGTACGAGGCGGAGCGGCCACGCCGCGAAGCAGGATCGATGCGCTCGGTGAGATGGCCAAGAGCTTTGGCGCGAAGGGGCTTGCCTGGCTGAAGATCACCGCTGAGGGGCAGCTTGAATCTGTGATCGCCAAGTTTCTGGATGCCAAGGCTTTCGCAGCAGCACTTCCCGATGCGAAGCCGGGCGATCTGGTCCTCTTCGGCGCCGACAAGGCTGCCATTGTTCACGATGTGCTGGGCCGCATCAGGCTGTTGCTGGGTGAAGAGCTGAAGCTGATCGATACCAAGGCCTGGAAGCCGCTGTGGGTCGTTGAGTTTCCTTTGCTGGACTATTCGCCGGAAGAGAAGCGGTACATCTTCATGCACAATCCCTTCGCTGCACCGATGGACGAGGATCTTGCACTGCTTGATTCAGAACCACTGAAAGTCCGGGCGAAGGCCTACGACATGGTGATGAACGGAAGCGAAATCGGCGGCGGGAGTATCCGGAACCATCGGAGCGATATCCAGCTGCGTATTCTCGATCTGCTCGGGATCAACAAGGAACAAGCGCAGGCGAAGTTCGGGTTCTTGCTCGATGCACTCGACTATGGAGCGCCTCCGCACGGCGGGATTGCGTTCGGGCTCGATCGGCTCATCATGTTATTGGGGGCGGCGGATTCGATCCGCGACGTGATTGCGTTTCCCAAAACTCAACGGGCACAGTGTCCGCTGACCGATGCGCCCTCTTCCGTCAGCGCTGAGCAGTTAAAAGAATTGCGCATCAAGCTCGATCTCGTCGAGTAGGGAGGAGTCATCCACCTCATGGCAGGCAACACGCTAGGTCGAGTCTTCACTGTCACGTCCTTCGGCGAGAGCCACGGGCCTGCGATCGGCTGTGTGGTAGATGGCTGTCCGCCAGGTCTGGCCCTCTCCGTCGATGACATCCAACACGATCTCGATCGGCGCAAGCCAGGCACGTCGCGCCACGTCACGCAGCGGCAGGAATCCGATACCGTCGAAATACTCTCCGGTGTCTTTGAAGGCAAGACCACCGGCACCCCGATTGCGCTGCTCATTCGAAACGAAGACGCCCGCAGCAAGGATTACGGTAATTTGATGGATACCTTCCGTCCCGGTCACGCGGACTACACCTATTGGCAGAAGTACGGGATTCGCGATCATCGCGGCGGCGGGCGTGCGTCTGCGCGTGAAACAGCTGTCCGAGTGGCTGCCGCGGCGATTGCGAGGAAATGGCTCAGGGAAAAGTATGGTATCGTGATTCGCGGTTACCTCAGTCAGCTTGGCCCACTTGAAGCGCCGTTTAAGAGTTGGGATGAAGTCAGTAAGAATCCATTCTTCTCCGCAAACTCCGAGGTCGTGCCGAAGCTCGAATCATTCATGGACGAGTTACGCAAGTCCGGCGACTCGGTCGGCGCGAGGATTACTACGGTGGCCGAGCATGTGCCGGTCGGGTTGGGCGCACCGGTCTATGCGAAGCTTGATGCCGATTTGGCCGGAGCCATGATGAGCATCAATGCTGTGAAGGCCGTCGAGGTTGGGTCAGGCTTTGCCTCGGTCACACAGCGTGGGTCAGAGCATGGAGACGAGCTGACCCCGGACGGTTTTGTGACCAACCACGCCGGCGGAATTCTTGGTGGTATTTCAACTGGGCAGGATATAGTCGTCACCATCGGTATTAAGCCGACCTCAAGTATCCGTGTCCCGCGTCGAACTATTGATAAGAAGGGCAATGTCGTTGTAGTCGAGACCAACGGCCGCCACGATCCCTGTGTCGGCATCCGAGCCACTCCGATCGCCGAAGCCATGATGGCGCTGGTGCTTATGGATCATGCCTTGCTCCACCGCGCGCAAAATGCAGATGTCTCGACGAAGACTCCAAGAATCGCCGGCTCAGTGAAACGAACGGTCTCTGCTGGAAAAAAGAAATCCTCCACGAAGATCAATCCCGATCCTGCTGAAGCGTAGCCTCGGTGTGAAATAAAGACCCTGTTTCCTTATTATCCCAGTCATTTTATAAGACTTCATTGCATGACCACGCGATCAAAAATTGACGCACAATCAGAGACGATCAGCTCTCAGACTGAGCGAGTACTTCATGACTTCGTACGGGATGCAGTATCACATCTCGCCGAGGCATTGAAGGATTCAGCACCAGAGTTTGAGGATGGCACCGTATGGGAACATGGGATCGATGGCCACTTCCGTCAACGGGAAAAGCGTATTCGGAGATTGTGGCCAATGCTGAGTGATGAGTGGCTCCTCTTGCGGCCCGACAATCAAACCTGCGTCGAGTGCCTGAAAGCCGATGTAGTTGTCGGACCACATCTCGATCGCTTGGTAGGAACCAGGATGTCATCCTCCCGTTTAGAGGTAAACGACATTCTGAATTTCCTAATATACGCGATGCTAGACGATGAAGGGCGCCTTACATTCACGGATAATCAATTCCATAGTAAATGGGAGGAATTGGTCAGTTTTTTTCGCACGGGCCAGATTGTTTCCAAAACAATTGCGCCGCTTCCATATCTAGTTGTTCCTGCATTTCCGGTTCGGCTTAACAACGAGGTGGTGCTGGACCGCTTTACTGACGACGAGATTACTCGTTGTTATCAGGTTGGCGTGATTAGGCCTGTTTCGCTACGATTTCCGCTTATTTATGGGGAAATCGCCGTTGGAATTCGAAGGACGATGTTCCTTCCAAAACTTATTCAACGAGGTGATGAACCGCTTGAGTCGACAGATGCTGGGGATGAGGGCAGCTTTGGTAATCGCCCTCTTTTTCGGGAGGATCTCGTAATCGACGATATTCTTTCAGCACTGCGCCTCTTTAAGCACACTCAGATTCGCGCCGCAGGTCTCGCTAGTTGGACCGATTCCCCGTGGTTAAGCGCTGGAACTTCATTTCGAGTGCTCGGGCAGTGGCCGTACGGTGGGAAACTCGAATTATTGGAGGATGAAGTCCTGCACTTTATCGAGCTGTGGCACTTGCTGGAGGAAGGAGCTGCGCGCTTCAGCTTCAGTATCCACCGCTTCAATCTCGCTTTCGACCGCGGACTTCTTGCCGACCGGATAGTTGATTTGATTATTGCAGCAGAGTCATTATTCTTGAGTGATCTTGGCGTAAAAGATCGCGGAGAGCTTCGGTTCCGTTTCGCGCTGCGGGCATCGAAGTTTATCGAACACCCAAGTTATGGTGAGCAGGACATCTTCCGCGTTATGCGACGAGCCTATGACGCAAGGAGTGCGATCGTGCACGGCGGATCGCCGGAGGAGACCCATCTACCCGACAATCCCTCTGCCAATTTGCCGACCTTTATTGACGCCATTGAAGAGCTTGTACGGCTCGGCCTTCGCAAGGCATTGTCGATGAAGGAGGATGGAAAGAAGATGCGCCAAGCCGAATATTGGGAGGCCCTCGTATTCTCAAGGCCCAACCCGTAGTAGATGGACGGACGATAAAAATGTACAGGGAGTCTTTTCTCGATAATTGCCTGTCTTCTGTAGGGCCGGGGATTCGCAGGCAGTTCCTGCTGGTTTTCAGAAATGATTGCGACGTCGCATGCTAGTTAGCCAACTATGATCCATGCCATTCCAGGCATGGGCGCTGACCGTCGCATGTATCTAGGGCCATGGTCCAGTCTCCCTGACTTTTTAGCCCACGACTGGGTGCGTTACTCAGATGAGCGGAGTCTGGCTGAAGTGGCTCAGTCCATGTGCGAAGCGCGAGCGATTCAAGACGGCGATGTCATCGTGGGATCTTCTTTAGGGGGAATGGTTGCATGCGAGATGACAAAGATCCGAAGCATTCCGGCTCTGTACTTGATCGGCAGTGCCGTACGAAAAGAGGAGGTGAGCCGCCTTTTGGCTATGCTTCATCCCCTCGCACGTGTCGCTCCGATTGAGTGGCTCCGCTTTTCAGCTGGCAAGGTTCCGATGGAGATCGCGCAGATGTTTTCAGGGATTGAGGCTTCGTTTGTTCGAGCGATGTGCTCTGCCATTTTCCAGTGGGATGGACTTGGAGTCACCAGCACTAAGGTCTTTCGAATCCATGGTAAACACGATCTTGTGATTCCTGCGCCAACGCAGGTTGATCTATTGCTTGATGGCGGGCACCTAATCTCGATGACGCATGCGGAGGAGTGTGTAGCATTCATCAAGGCTAACCAAATGGTTTAGCGAACCGGAGTTAGCTGCCTCGCTGAATGAAATATGGACGTCATCAGCAGCTGGCTCCCGTCGCTGATCGTTGAGTTAGCAGCTGCGGGAAAACTCTGTGGGCATGCAGGAATGTCACTGGTCTGCACGACTGGTATAGCAGGACGTGCACCCGCAGGATGCTCAAAAAGGCTGTCCAGCAAGGCCGCAGCGAGCGAAGAGGCGAGGCGTACGCTTCGGTACGTTGAGCCTCTGAGCGACGCGAGAACGCCGCTGG